>CAMDMI010000149.1 GCA_945902135.1 Spirosoma fluviale | reverse complement strand
TCTATCGAGCGAAAATCTGCCACACATGCTTAAGGTTGTTTTACAATGTTTACCCAGCCTTTTAAAACCATTTTTTCGTCGGCTTTCTTGAGGCGTTTTGTTTGCAATTCCACTAGGTAAAAATAGATTCCACTGTTCAGGTATTCTTTGCTGCCTTCGGCAATTCCATCCCAATTGATTTCTGGTAGCACATCGTCTTCAAAAACCTTTTTTCCCCAGCGGTTGTAAACGGTAAAGTGGACATTTTCAATGAATGCGTTTGAGTAACAGGCTGGACTGAATTTTTCATTCTGGTTATTGCCGTCGGGGGTAAACATATTGGGCAAGTCATATCGTATGCAATTATCCACACAAGTTGGGCTAAGAGAATTGCTTTCATTTCCCGATTTGTCTACCGAATTTACAAGATAGCATCCGGCCAAGCTTGCCAAAGAGGAGTGAACAAAAAATGTATCGGCCGTACTTCCTATTAATTGCAGCTCTTCGTCATCGTGCTCGGCATAATAAATTTTGAAGCGATAAGCATCCTTGGCACAATCGCCAAGTCCAGCCATACTCCATCGGATTGTCCGGCTAAATTCTGTTCGGGTTTTCAGGGCCTCGCAATCTTCGCATGGGCCAGCATCCAAAAAAATTGTGGGCGGAGGGCAAGGTTTAATGGTGTCGGAAGGATTTGCGCAAGATTCCTGTGAGCGGTTTAAAAGGGGAGAAGGCAACAAAGGATTTCCATAGGATCCGGAGGTTTCTACATAATAACAATAATCTAAACTGTCCTTGAGCGGTTCTCCGTCAAATTGGCCTTCGTCTATGTATTGAAAAACCGGACCTTGCTGATTTACGGAGTCGATGAGGTTGAACGCTCCGCTTGTTTTACGGTAAATGCGGTGATAATAACCTCCTAAACTCCAAGGAGTGGAGGCCTGCCAGCGCAGGTTGATTTTTTGCGTTCCCGGAATCAGCTCAAGCCGAACAGATTGGGTCACAGGCGTGCTGTCTGGTATAAGTGGCGGGTTGCTTTCTATCTGATGGTATAAAAAATAAGAATAAGTTTTGTCTCGGGTGTTTAATCCGCTGTCCGTAAAGGAAGTGTCGGCTTGATTCAGGGTGGTAAAGACAAGGGTTTTTTCGCCACTGGGATTTACCCGATAAAGGCTGGTTCGGAAAATGACAGTCATTAACAAGAAATTCCGGGTCCAGCGGACATTTATTTTTCCATCGGCCGGACTGGTTTTCTCAACATCCACATTGAGCATCACCGGAATATTGAGGTCAAGGGCTTTGCAAAGTTCATTGGAAAATAAGCTTTCTCCACCCGCCGGTTCTGGGAATTTGGCCACAATCCGGTAGCAGTAGGAGGGGCCTTTCAGAAAGCCTATTCCATTGTTGGAATCGGTGAATGCGGTATCCGTTGCAGGAACTTCTGCAATTTTTATAAATCCATTTCCAGTTGGCATTCCCGGAAGGCAGGTATCTGGCTGGATGTCGGTGCTGTCTATTTTTCGATAAATCCAGATTTTGTCGGCATTGCTGCAGGTATATGGCTGCCAGGAAATTCTAAGGCTGTTTGGATCGACGGTTCGGATTTCCTTCAAAGCAGGTGCTGGACCTACAACCGTAATCTTCCAGGTTTTTACATCTACAAGCTGGAAAGATGTACCGCTATTGCCACTGTCTTCTCCTTGAAAAACAGCGTAGTAGGCCTGTTTCCGAACATTGCTGCACCTGGTTTGCCATTTAAAATTTCCCCGGAATGGATTTGAATTTCCAGAGGCTTGAATAAAACTTGCCCGGTTGCTTGTCGGCACCAAAGTGTTCAATTCTCCGAGCATCGACAGGTTTACAAAATCCCCCGGATTTGGGTCGGTCGCTAGAATTGTCCTTTCCAGCAGGGAACCGGCCACTATGCAGGTATCATTTGGCAGTTTGAGGATTGGTTTTTTGTTGTTGGCATCTTTCACAATGATCTGGATATCGAGCAAAACAAATCCAATTGAGTCTCTTCGGGGTTTGTTTTCCCGAAGTTTCCTCCATTCCACAATCTTAATGGCGGTGTTGTATTCACCAATTAACCGGGGAACATTCCATGTTAAATCTCCTGTTTTTTCGTTCAGTTGCAGAAACGCAGGAATGGTTCCGGAAGAATCCAGACCACCAGCGCGAATGGCAGGATCTCTGTAATTTGAAACATTGGCCGGATATCCACTGCCTTGTGAGGGCACAAATTGTTTTGAAGGAACCAGTTGAAAGGAAATGCTGTCGCCATCAGGGTCGTATGCGCCGGGATTGTAGCGGTAAATACTGCCGACGGATGCAATATCCACAGCAGCCTTGGTTATTACCGGGCTTTGGTCAAGTGCAAGAAATGGGTCAATGATTACTTTTGTTTCCACATAAAAAGTGGTGCTGCCAGAGAAATCCATATTAAGGATGCTCAGATTGCGGAACAATTGATAATGGTAGGCGGTGTAAACACCAGGAGAACTGTATGTGTAATTAAATTTATATTGGAGAACCTGTGTTTGTTTTTCCGGAATTTCTACGGAAGAAAAAACCGGGCTGCTCAAGACATCAGAAATTGATGCATCGGGATAAAGTTTGTTGATGGAATCGTAGATCGGAGAATTCAAATCCCGGAAAATCGTCAGGATGAATTCGTATTTATATCCTTGAATTCGTTTAGCGGAAATATATCCGCCCCGAATGTGCGAGGCATTGCTTTCCAGGACTAACGAAAGCAATGCGATGAATATGAAATAAAATTTCTTCAAGCTAAAATCGGGTGCTGAAGTGGCCGCCGCGGCGAATTTACAACAATTCCATCGCCTTACGACTAATATCCAAACATCAAGTTCTTTTCAGGATTCAATCTAAATTAATCATATAGCAATCCAGACTGAACAATTATCAGATTTGGCAGTTAATATTGCGTTGCAATTGGCTTTAAGATAATAGAAGTTTTTCCTAAACAGACAATGAGCTGGATTACCAATACACTAACAAGCACCCTTGGTCGTAAACTCAGCATGTCGCTGACCGGCCTGTTCCTCGTTTCATTTCTAATCGTACACCTTTCCGGAAATTTCCTTTTGTATAAAGGAGATGGCGGTCAAGCATTTAATCTCTATTCCAATTTCATGTCCACCAACGGCTTGATTCGCGTTTTGGAAATTGGCTTGCTCCTTGGTTTTGGCATTCACATTTGGACTGCCTCAATCCTTACCAGGATGAATTCGGCTGCAAGGCCAATCGGATATGCGGTGCAGAAAACCAATGAAAAAGTGAGCTGGTTTTCCCGCAACATGGGCCTTTCGGGTTCCATCGTTTTGTTTTTTCTCATTGTGCACCTAATTAATTTCTGGTTTCCATACCATTACCAGGAAATGCCAATGCTTGACATTGAAGGCAAACCCTATAAAGATATGTATGGCCTTGTAGCCAGAATTTTTCATGATGAGTGGTGGTATTCAGTTCTTTACCTTTTGGCCTTGGTGCTGCTGGGTTTTCACCTTCAACATGGCTTTGCTTCTGCATTCAGAACTTTGGGCCTAGATCACAAAAAATACAATTCCATCATTGAGGGAATTGGAAATATTATTTCAATTATTCTCCCATTAGGATTTGCAACAATGCCGGTCTATTTCTGGTTTTTTCATACTGTTTAATCTTACGAATTTTCTATAACCATGACATTAGATTCCAAGATTCCATCTGGTCAAATTTCTGAAAAGTGGTCCAACCATAAGTTTGGCCTCAAATTGGTTAATCCAGCCAATAAGCGGAAGTTCGACATCATCGTAGTAGGTTCAGGACTCGCAGGTGCTTCTGCAGCTGCTTCACTCGCAGAGCTCGGCTACAATGTGAAAGTCTTTACATTTCATGATTCTCCCCGCAGGGCGCACTCAATTGCGGCTCAGGGTGGAATTAATGCTGCCAAAAATTATCAAAACGATGGGGATTCCATTTACAGATTGTTTTACGATACTGTAAAAGGTGGAGATTACCGTGCCCGTGAGGGAAATGTATACAGACTTGCGCAAGTGAGTGTGGACATCATCGACCAATGCGTGGCTCAGGGAGTTCCATTTGCCCGTGAATATGGCGGACTTCTTTCCAATCGTTCCTTCGGTGGCGCACAGGTTTCACGAACTTTTTATGCAAGAGGGCAGACCGGACAGCAGCTTTTGCTTGGGGCCTATTCGGCAATGAACCGTCAGATTGCTGCCGGAAAAGTGAAGCTTTACACCAGAACAGAAATGCTTGACCTTGTTGTCGTAGATGGCAAGGCAAGGGGGATCATTACCCGTAACCTGATTACCGGTGCCATTGAAAGTCATGCTGCTCATGCAGTTCTGCTTTGTACTGGTGGTTACGGAAATGTGTTTTACCTAAGCACCAACGCCATGGCTTGTAATGTAACAGCTACATGGCGTGCCCACAAAAAAGGAGCCTTGTTTGGTAATCCTTGTTTTACTCAAATTCACCCTACCTGTATCCCAGTTTCTGGTGATTATCAGTCCAAGCTAACGCTGATGTCTGAATCACTTCGCAATGATGGCAGGGTTTGGGTGCCTAAGGCAGTTGGTGACAATAGGCTTCCAACCGATATTCCTGAGGAAGAAAGGGACTATTTCCTTGAAAGAAAATATCCTTCATTTGGCAATCTTGTTCCACGAGATGTCGCCAGTCGTAATGCCAAATCTGCATGCGATGAAGGTCGTGGAGTAGGTGCCACCAAGCTGGCTGTTTACCTAGATTTCGCAGATGCCATTCGCAGAGATTCTGAGGATGTCGTGAGGGCTAAGTACGGCAACCTCTTCGATATGTATCAGCAAATCACTGGTGAAAATCCTTATAAAATGCCAATGCGAATTTATCCAGCTGTGCACTATACAATGGGTGGACTTTGGGTGGATTACAATCTTATGACTTCAGTCCCTGGTTGTTATGCTTTGGGTGAAGCAAATTTCTCAGACCATGGAGCAAATCGCTTGGGCGCTTCTGCTTTGATGCAGGGCCTAGCAGATGGATACTTTGTAATTCCTTACACAGTTGGCGATTACCTAGCTGCCATTGGTCAAGAAAAAATTGGAACCGACAGACCTGAATTCAAGGAAGCCGAAGATGCAGTTCGCAAAAGAATCAATGGTTTGCTTTCTATGAAAGGAGAAAAAACCGTAGATGAACTTCATCGGAAACTGGGTCTTACAATGTGGGATTATTGTGGAATGAGCCGCACTGAAGAAGGACTCAAAAAGGCTCAGGGCATTATCGCTGACATTAAAAAGGAATTTGAAACCAATGTGAAAGTGTTGGGTGCAAATGAAGAAATGAATCAGTCGCTGGAAAAGGCCCTTCGTCTTGCAGATTTTATTGAACTCGGTGCCCTGATGGTTCAGGATGCGCTTGACAGAAATGAAAGCTGCGGTGGACACTTCCGCGAAGAATATCAAACACCGGATGGCGAAGCCCTCCGCGATGATGAAAATTATGCCTATGTAGCCGCTTGGGAATACAAAGGCGAAAACCAGTCTGAGGTTCTTCACAAGGAAGCCCTCAAGTTTGAAAATGTGAAACTCACCCAGCGCTCATACAAATAAGAACAGGCCATGAACACAATGAACCTGACCCTGAAAATCTGGCGGCAACCAAACACCGCAGCAAAGGGCGAACTCAAAACTTATAGTATTTCCGGCATCAACGACCACATGTCATTTCTTGAAATGATGGATGTGTTGAATGAAAATCTCCAGAAAAAAGGGGAAGATCCAGTGGTTTTCGACCATGATTGTCGTGAAGGAATTTGTGGCGCTTGCTCCCTTGTAATCAATGGAAGGCCTCATGGTCCTCAGCAAACAACCACTTGCCAGCTGCACATGCGCAGTTTCAAAGATGGTGATACCATTTACATTGAACCTTGGAGGGCAAAGGCTTTTCCGGTGATCAAAGATTTAATGGTTAACCGATCCGCTTTCGACAGAATTCAACATGCCGGCGGCTATGTTTCTGTGAATACTGGTTCGGCCCAGGATGCCAACGCCCTTCCGATTGGAAAAGAAATCGCGGATGAGGCTTTTAATTCTGCTACCTGTATTGGTTGCGGAGCGTGTGTGGCAGCTTGTAAAAATGCTTCTGCAATGCTTTTTGTGTCTGCTAAAATTTCCCAGTTGGCCATGTTGCCTCAAGGTCAGGCCGAAAGAAACCGTCGGGCAGAAGGAATGGTTGCACAAATGGATCAGGAAGGTTTTGGCGCATGCACCAACACAGGCGCATGTGAAGCAGAATGTCCAAAACAAATCAGCATTTCCAACATTGCCCGCATGAACCGAGAATATCTAGGTGCCAAATTGAGCAGCAACGCAGTGTAAAACTGATTGCTGTTCCAGCATTAGAAATTTAGAATAGAAATTATTTTTAACGGCCAAGGCTTGCGATTGCATCCTTGGCCGTTTTGATTATC
>CAMDMI010000148.1 GCA_945902135.1 Spirosoma fluviale | reverse complement strand
AAGGAATATGTTCAGGAGCGATTACCCAAAGTTGAAGAGATACGCCAATGCTTACTCGAAAGGCTGCCATAAGGGAAGCGAATAATTTCCTTCTTGATTTGAAGAATTTTGGGTTTTCGCCTTCAATGGCCATTCTATTTGGTTCCATTGTTAGCGGCCGCCAGCACGAATATTCTGATATTGACCTTGCTGTTTGGGATGAGCGCTTTACAGGACCCTTAGCCTTGGATTATGAGAAAATTCTTCCTGTTCTAAGGCCCTATCCAAAGATTGAATTACATACCTTCCAAGCATGCGATACGCCTGATGAAAATCCATTTGTTGCAGAAATAATCCGTACGGGAATAGTTCTGGAGGTATAAAAAATGGTTTTGCCCAACCAGCCTAAAAATAAAAGGGCCACCCTGAGGCAGCCCTATAAAGTTTTTACTGATTAAGCAGCAAATGATTAAACAGTTGCCATGTGGCTGATGAGGTCCACAACTTTTGAGCTGTAACCCCACTCGTTGTCGTACCAGCTAACCACTTTCACGAAAGTAGGACTCAGCTGAATTCCTGCTTTGGCATCAAAAATAGAAGTGCGGGAATCGCCGAGGAAATCGTTGGAAACCACATCATCTTCGGTGTAGCCCAGAATTCCTTTCAGTTCATTTTCAGAAGCAGCCTTCATTACTTTTTTGATTTCTTCATAAGAAGTTTCCTTGATAAGGCGAACGGTAAGGTCAACCACAGAAACATCCGGCGTTGGCACGCGGAAAGACATTCCGGTTAGTTTTCCTTTTAATTCAGGGATAACCAAACCCACCGCTTTTGCTGCGCCAGTGGAGGATGGAATAATATTTTGGTAGCCACTGCGGCCGCCTCTCCAGTCTTTTGCAGAAGGACCATCCACAGTTTTCTGCGTGGCAGTAACCGCGTGAACGGTTGTCATAAGTCCTTCAAGAATTCCGAAATTGTCGTTTAATACTTTTGCAACTGGTGCAAGGCAATTTGTGGTGCAACTTGCGTTGGATACCACCGTCATGGAAGCATCGTATTTTTTATGGTTTACACCCATAACGAATGTAGGCACATCGTCGCTTTTTGCCGGAGCAGAAATCACTACGCGTTTTGCACCTGCGGCAATGTGCTTGGAAGCAGATTCCTTATCAAGGAAAAGGCCAGTAGATTCTACCACATATTCAGCGTTTACTTCGTTCCATTTCAGGTTTGCTGGGTCCTTTTCTGCGGTAACGCGGATGGTTTTTCCATTTACCACGAGGTGGCCGTCTTTCACTTCAACCGTACCTTTAAAAAGGCCATGGGTTGAGTCGTATTTCAGCATGTAGGCCATATAATCGACCTCAATAAGGTCGTTGATACCCACTACTTCGAAGTTTGGATTTTGAGCAGCGACACGGAAGACGAGGCGTCCGATCCTGCCGAATCCGTTGATGCCGATTTTGATTGTAGACATTGTAATAATTGGATGAGGTATAAAATCAGCCGCAAAAGTACCTATCCGGGCCGTGAAAAGCAACGAAAGGGCTCAATCAAGGGTATGATTCAAAATTTTTTCTGAAGTTTCTTGCAATGTATTTCGAAACAGCTACTTTTGCGCTCCCTTTTAAGATGGTCCGTTCGTCTAGGGGTTAGGACACGTCCCTTTCACGGATGAAACACGGGTTCGATTCCCGTACGGACTACATAATGTTTGCCCCCTGTCGTTGAAAAGCGGCAGGGGTTTTTGTTTTTATGGGGATTTAGCCCCAATTATCCCAATTGAAGAATGCACAACAGCCCATTATGCTGCTTCTGAATTTTGATTGATTTTCTGAATCAGTTCGATAATGCGACCAGAAGTATTTTGATCGAACAATCCTGCGATTCCACTGCTGTTGAGTTCGGTAAATGGTGATTCGAAAAGTCTTTCTGGTTCCAGTACTCCGCGCACCGTGAAATAATTTAACAGCGTATCCATAAATCGGATTTGCTGGGAATTAAGGGTTTGTCCAACCAATAATTCGCCAAAAGCTTGCTTTGCCACACTGGCCTCCATGCCAAGAACGGAGCGGATAAACCTGCCAATTCCTTGCTCTCCGTAAGCCTTGATAAATTGTTCCCGACTTCCCAGACTTCCCTGTTCAAACAGTAAATTTTCCAGATAGACAAGTTCATCTTGGGTAATCTGAATGTTATTCCGAAGTTTTGAAATTACCAGATTGTGCTTCTGCTCTTTCAGGTATTGTTCTACTTTCCGTTTGTACACTTCCAGGTTGTTGTGCCCATAAGTGATCGTATGTTCATGTGCCTCCAGAATTTCATCATCAAAGCGGGTATAGTAAATCGGCCTTTCTTCAAAGTCCAGAAATTTGATTAGATCCCGCAATTCAATTCTTATTTTCTCGATGCCGCTGATGCTTCCGGCCTGCCAGAACGCTTTGTCCTGCGCATCCCGGATGAAATCCATTTTTTGCGCAACAGCCGGAATACTGCCCTTTTTAGAGAGCTTACCAGCTGTATGAATTATTTTCGTAATCAGCATTTCCTGTTTCTTTTCTCCCTGTAAAACAGACAACTGCAAATCCAGCATCAGGGCATCAAAGCGTTTGGCAGATTCATCCTGATCGATTTCGGTAATAAGCGGAGCAATGTGGTCGAACAGCTCTTTTATATCCAGATCGGATAAGGCATTCCAGGCATGAGGGTCCTTATATTTTTCTACCTCCCGCCAGTTCTGCCTGACGATAAAACTATTTGTATTCAAGGCCTGCGTTTGAGCAATCAGAACCTCGAGTAATTGCTTGCCATAGGATTTTAGTTCGCTGTCATCACTTCCCTGCAAGGCAAAAGACAGGCGAAGGCGAAGTTCGAATAAACGCTGACTTAAGGACTTGATTTTACTGCTTTCAAAGCCCTTGGGTTTGTTGCTGAAAAATTCAAAGTTTTCGCAGAAATCAAAAATCACAAACTCCTTCTTGTCTTCACCAAAAGAAAACAAATCTTTACACAGGCGGGTTCCTCTGCCAATCATCTGCCAAAACTTGGCGCTGCTGCGAACGGGTTTAAAGAACACGAGGTTGGCCACCTCCGGCACATCGATTCCAGTATCCAGCATATCTACCGACACCGCAATCTGGGGCATGTTTTGTTTGACTTTGAACTTGTTTAGCAGGTCGTATTTGTATTCTTCGTGGTAGTCGATCACCTTTAAAAACTCGCCTTTGTAATGCGGGTGCTGGTGGTTAAAACGCTCTTCAATAAACTTTGCATGTTTATGTGAACGGGCGAACACCATTGTTTTGGCAAGCTTATCTCCTCCTTCAACTTTAATTCCGTTTTGCATTAAATGCGCCAGGACTTTGTCAACCGTATCGGTGTTGAACAACCAACTGTTTAGCGCGCTTGATTCAATTTCATCCGGAAAATCCCCGGTTACCGGATCGGTAAAATGTTCTTCATATTTCAACTTATCCTCTTCACTTAATTCGGCGTATATAATTCCACTGCGCTGAAATTTAATGGGAACAGAAATGGCCCTTGGTGGCACCAAATAGCCATCGTTTACAGCCTGGTCCAACTCATAGGCATAGGTTGGGTTGTTGGGCTCCATGTGAAAAAGTGCGTAAGTATCACGGTCGGCTTCGCTTTTGGGTGTTGCCGTTAATCCAATTCGAATTCCGTCGAAATACCTGAAAATGGCTTTGTACCGGTTGTAAACCGAGCGGTGAATTTCATCGAAGATGATAAGGTCAAAATGCCCTACACTGTAAAAACGGTTATCGCCATCGGTTTCTCCATCAATCATGTTTATCATGGTTTGATAAGTGGAGAATACAATGCGGCTGCTTTCGTCTTCCTTTTCTTTGGTTAAATCAACCGCAGGCAAATGCGGCAGGTAATCGTTCAGATTGGTTTTGGCCTGGTGAATCAAAGCATTTCTGTCTGCCAAAAACAAGATGCGTTTTGCCCAGTTGGCTTTGCTTAAGAAGTCAATCAAAGAAGCGGCAACCCTTGTTTTACCCACCCCTGTTGCCATCACCAGCAATGCGTCTCTGTGCTTGTTTTCCAATGCCTCCGCTATTTTTCGGATGGCTTCGTGTTGGTAATATCGATCGGTAATGGCATCGTTGATGGTTTGCGTTGCCAGTGGTTTTTTGAAAATTCTGCGCTGAACCAGCGTTTGCAATTCATCTTTTGTATAAAATCCAAATACTTCACGGGGCGCATAGTTTAAGTCATCCCACATCCATGTCTGGTATCCATTGGAATAGTAGATAACCGGCCGCTGACCAAATTCTTTTTGCAAGCAATCGGCATAACATTTTGCCTGGTGCTGGCCCACGCGTGGATCGCGGCTGCTGCGTTTGGCTTCTACCACCGCCAGTGGTTTGCCATCATCTCCCCAAAGCACATAGTCTACTTTGCCATCGCCATTGCTGCCATTGGCCTGCGGCATGCAATTTTTTACCGCATATTCCGGCACATTGAAACCAAATGGATCCCAGCCCGATTCCCGCAGCAAAGTATCAATGTATATTTTGCGGGTAAGGTCTTCGTTTGGATCTATGGGTGGCGGAACAAAAGCTGTATTCTGTGCTTTCAGGGCTTTGAATGCCGCCAGTTCTTCCTGAAGTTTCTGTAATTCACTTTGCTGGGCGTGGTATGCTTTTTCAAGCCTTTGAAGCTCTTCTTTGCTTTTGTCTTTGCCGCCTTCTTTGGGAACAAGCGATTCATCAAAACTTGTGAGCCTGGGTTTTTCTTCACCGTACATATAAGCCACCCAGCCTATAAAACCATGAAGCAATTTCAGACCATGCAAGGCCTCCTGCGAATTTAGTTTTGCCGTGGTATGAACCGCCGCATTTCCTTGTTTGCGGATAAGGTTGATGTGCTGAAAATGCAGGGGCGCCACCACATTTTTAAAGCACTGTTCGTGCATGAGCGAACTCAGCGAAGTATCGTAGGGCAGGGTTAAATCTCCATCGTGTTCATACATCCACCTCACCCATTCTTCCAGGCTTTTGCGGCAAAGCATGGCTGTGTACAAAGGCGCACCATAAACATGCTGCTCTGCTTCTTTGGGCGTTTGGGCAATTGCATCCCATTGGCTTGGTAGGAAGGAGAAGTTGCTATTCATCTTTCAATTCGTTTTCAATTTCTTCAATGGTGGGAAGGCTTGATTTTAATTCTTCCGGGAAAAGTTTGGTGAGTTCATACTCGCTTACTCCAATCGGTTGATGAATGCCCTTCAAAGCATATTCTGCCACAACGCTGTTTTTGTTTTTACAAATTAATAAGCCAATGGTCGGATTATCGGCTGGGTGTTTCAGTAAATCGTTGGCTGCAGAAAGATAAAAGCTCAATTTTCCTGCATATTCCGGAATAAAATCGGTGGCTTTTAATTCGATTACAATATAAGCCCTGAGCTTGAGGTGATAAAACAAGAGGTCTATAAAAAATTCATCCTCTCCCACTTTCAGAAGCACTTGTTTACCCACATAGGCAAAGCCGCTGCCCAGCTCGAGGAGAAATTTGGTGATGTTTTCCACCAATGCATTTTCCAATTCGCGTTCCTTGTAATTCTCGGTGAGGGACAGAAAATCAAACTGATACGGATCTTTGAGAAGTTGATGGGCCAGATCCGAAGATATATCTGGTAAGGTGTGTTTGAAATTGTTGATTGCCTTGCCCTGTCGCCCGTACAGATTGCCTTCTACCTGAATCCCCAGAATGTTTCGGCTCCAGCCGTTTTCTATGGTTTTCTCAATGTAGAATAAAGCCTCATCCCTGACTTTTATTTTATTGACAATCAGCTTCACATGCCCCCAAGGTATTTGTTTGAACCTACTCAAGAGTAATTCGTCCTCAGGCTGGGGACGAATTGCCGTAGACGCAGTCTCCCCAGCTTGGGGACCATTGTGTACATAGTGAAAAAACAGGCGGCAATACTTTAGATTGGTCTCGGAAAACCCTTCCATTTTCGAAAATTCATTCCGCAAGTCCTGTGACAATTGCTTTAAAAATCCTGAACCCCAATGGGTTTGTTTTTCTGAGATGCTCCTGCCTAAATCGAAGTAAAATTCAATGAGCGTGGCATTCACCGCCACTGCCGCTTTGAGTTGCGCCGACCGAACCTTCTGTTTTAATTCGGTTAACCAATCTTTATACGCCTTGTCTATCATTGTTTTTAATGTTCGCCTCCTCTCTCTTTGTCTGTATCAGGATTAAAGGATTATAGGATTTTCGGGATTGTCGCGGTCTTCCTTTGTCTGTATCAGGATTAAAGGATTAAAGGATTTTCTGGATTGTTATCGGCTAAATTTATCACTCTTCACATAATCCTGCTAATCCTGAAATCCTGTAAATCCAGATACTGATTTTCTGGATTGTTGCGGACTTCTTTTGTCTGTATCAGGATTAAAGGATTATAGGATTTTCTGGATTGTCGCGGTCTTCTTTTGTCTGTATCAGGATTATAGCCTTGCATTATTAAAAATCCTGCTAATCCATTAATCCTGCAAATCCAGATACTGATTTTCGGGAT
>CAMDMI010000147.1 GCA_945902135.1 Spirosoma fluviale | reverse complement strand
CTTAATTTTATTCAAACTGAACTTAAATGGGCATTTTCCTTTTGCCTTTTAAGTTTAATCTGGTTTTTACTCGAAAATGTTTCCCGCCTCCAACATTTTTTGGCGACAAACTCTATACTCGTTCATTTTCTGTTTACTGCTCCCGTTTTTCTAATATACTTTTTTGCCTTTTTAGAGAAAAATCAGGACTTAGGCCGACACAGCAACTTCCGTAAATTGTTTTTTAGCGGCATCAAACTTACCGGATGGGCTTGCCTTTCATTCACTTTTGTTCCGCTAATCTGCATGTCATTCATTGACCCTGATTTTTTCAGGTACCTGACGCACAGGATTCCTTTTCAGTCCGACTATAATCAACAAATGCACTCAGAATGGTTTACTGATTTTTTTCAGTTAATTGATTCTACCTTGCTAATCGCCATTCTAGGCATATTATTCAGCCTTCTATTTGCCAAAATTCTTTCAAGGAAACGGTTAAAAAAATCATCTGGGCGAGACTTTGACATCTTTTTTAGCTTTTCAAAAATGGATCTGGGCGAAGGAATGCCAGATGATAAGCTTTTATACGACAATCTTTTTCATCAGATCCGAAAAGCAGATCACTTGGGCTTTCGCCGTGCATGGATTGGAGAAGCGCATTTCAGCATAAAAACAGAGCAGAAAAAACCGGAACCTCTGTTGCCCCATTTCAATGGTGAGCTTTGCATCAATACCGACATTCTTCAAATTGCTTCAAGGGCTTATTACCAAACCGAGCAAATTGAAATTGGCTCAGCCATCCGAAATATTTTGGTCAATGGCGGACCAATAGCACACGCAGAAGCAATCAGAACTTTCCTCACAATTCATGGAGAAGCGCTAAAAAATTCAAACAGAAAACTCCAAATTGGGTTCGGTGTTGGTCGGTTTGCCTATGCAAATGAAGTCTATGGGATAAAACCCCGAAACGAAGCTGAATCAATACTCTGGCCTGCACTCAGGGGTTTGATTTTAAAACAAGCAACGGAAATTTTCCTCCGATTGCTAAAAGGTGAAAACCTTGGTTCGGCCGATATTTCAACCAGCATTCTCAAAAAAGAGGCCATCCGAAATCCAGAGCATTGGCAAGAAGCCATGTTAAAAATGGATATGGATCCCAAAGACAGCCAGATCATCATTCCACCATTCTGGGAATTTCAAACAATCAAACTGATTCCTGAAGATTGTGACCTGAGCAATTTGGAATTAACACTCGGTTCTCATGACGAAGAACTCCAGGTTTTTGCAAATCAGTTTCTTCCAGTAAAAGTTTTTAACCTTTCAGTTACACCCGGAGAAGTGGTTGACAAAACCCACGAAAGAATGGCGGCTCATTATCATCATGATGGCGGCTCCTGGAAAAGGGAATACATGCCGCGCACCATTATGATTTTCGCCAATGCTGATAAAGGCTTGACGACGGAAGAACAGGACCTACGGGGATTAGAAGAAGCAAAAGCAGCAATGACCGCTTATTGGGAAGCCATGGAAGGCACAGTGGACCAGGCAAAAGTTTCCGGAGGCATGGAAAATGCCGTTTATGGAAGTCCGGAAAAAGTAAAGCGAATGCTTGATGAAAAATTCCATCCGCAGGACAGACTTATGACCTGGTTTGATTTCAACACCAATGATGCCAATGTGGTAATGAATAGAATGAACACTTTCATGCAACATGTAAAACCACTTTTCGATGAAAAAGCATGAAGATAAACTCCTGATTGCAGGCGGTGGTTTGGTTGGACTTGCAGCTGCAATTCTTTATGCAGATCGATTTTCCAAGGTTGAGCTTTTTGAAAAGAGACAAGATCCATTGGCGGTTCAGGGAAATGAAGCGCGTTCCCTTCAACTTGTAATTTCTGCACGAGGTTGGAATACGCTCAGGCTTCTTGGATTTGAAGATGAAATTCGAAGTCTATGTCTTTCCCTAAAAGGTCGCTGGCACCACCACAAAAAGGAGGAAAAGGTTTTCGAGGCCTACTCTCCTATTGGCGAATGCATTAGCTGTATTTCAAGAGAATCAATTTACCGCCTTTTGACTGCAAAGGCGAGAGCGATTGCAAATATTCAACTTCAATTTGAAAACAAGTTTCACCAAGTAGATTTTGCTCGAAAAGAACTCTTCTTCAGCAGAGGAAGTAACACGGAAATTAAATCAAGTCATTACGACTTTCTGATTGGGGCGGATGGCGTGAGGTCTTCGATTGCAGCTCAGCTCAATCAAGGAGGTGAAGATTTTCATAAGGAAATTAATGTTTACCGGGAAATTTCAATTTCAGGGGTGAACTGGGAAAGAGACGCATTCCATTACTGGCATACGAAAACGGCCATGATTGGAGCATTCCCAGTTTTCGATGGAGGATTCAGTCTGTTTCTTGTGCACAAGGAAGCGGATTTTGAAACTCTTCTTCAGGACCCAACTGCCGCTCTTTTTAGCGGGTTATTTCCTGAAATTTTTTCCAGCATTCCAGAGGCAATGCAACTTTTCGCCAAAGCAAAAGGTGGAATTCTTGGATCAAAATCCTGCCAGAATTGGCACCACGGAAACAATGCTGTGGTTGTGGGAGATGCGGCCCATGCAGTACTACCTTTTATGGGGCAAGGACTAAATACCGGGCTCGAAGACCTTTTCTTCCTGAATCAATACCTCGAAAATGGAAAGGTTCGGGAAGGGATGAATCTTGTAGATTTTGAAAACCAACGCAGGCCTCAGGCAGAAGCCATCCGGCAAATTTCGCAAGACCAGTTTCGCTACCTAACTGGGAAATACGGACAGGAAGAATACGCGAGAAGAATAATTATTGCCAGCAAACTCAAACTATCCGGCCAATTACCAACTTATTCAGCTTGCGCCTTTTCACTTGAACCTTTTTCTACCATTTTGGAAAGAGAAGAAAGGATTAAACTTTCGATAAACAAAAATGAGGAAGACGACTTAGTTGGTCAATTACCTCAGCATTAACCTGATATTAATCAGGCTATTTTCATCCATCTGTCAATCTTTGATTTTATGAAACACCATTCCTTGCGAACATGAAGGAATGGATTGCTTTATATTTTCAAAAAAATCCAACACAACTTTAATCAAGAAGACCTTCAAATATTTATAGGCCATCAGAATTAAAATTTCAGAATGTGATTATGAAGGAGGAAATCTTCAAAACAATATTTGAATTCAACCCCGACCCAATCATTGTTTTCAATGCAATCGGAGAAATTGTTCTCATCAACCAGCAAGGAAAAATTCTTTTCGGCTATAAAGAAGCTGAATTGAAAGGTAAGCGGATCGATTTTTTAATGCCAGCGGAGCTTGTGCCAATTCAATCTGCAATGCGTTTCAACTATGTCCAGATGCCGGATCACAGGACTATGGGCAGAGATTTCGAAATTCTGGCTAAAGACAAAGAAGGAAGAAAATTTCATGTAGAAATAGCCTTGAGTCCACTACCAAACCATAACGATGGATTGTTCATTGCCAGCATCAGGGATATAAGTGTCCGGGAAGAAACACACCGGAACCTGGAAAATAGAAATTCAAAACTTCAGCAAAGGATTAAGGAAATTGAGAATAATACCTTCTTGGCCTCGCATGAACTACAAGAGCCAATCAGAACCATAAAATCACTTAGCAATCTACTGGAAGACAACCAGATAAATAAATTAGACGCGCAGTCAAAAACATGCTTGCGCTTCCTGAATGAATCCAGCCACAGAATGAATTTATTGGTTAAAGGCTTATTGGATTACAATAGAACTGGGATCAATCCGGTTGCCAATGAAATTGAAATACCGAAGGTTTTGGATGAAGTGAAGGAGGACTTGAATTTCCTTGTTGAGGAAACCGGCGCCAATATTATTTCTGATAGACTTCCGCAGATTTACGGCTTTGAAACAGAAATCCGGGCTTTGCTACAAAATCTGATTTCCAACAGCATTAAGTTCCGGAAAAAGGAAACCAGTCCGCGCATCAGGATTTCAGCAAACAAAGAAACCCACCATTGGCATTTTACCATTAAAGACAATGGCATCGGCATACCAGATCGCTACCAAGACAAGATCTTTGAAATGTTTTACAGACTTCATCCAAGGAGCCAATACGATGGTTGCGGAATTGGCTTGGCCAAATGCAAAAAGGTTGTTGAATTACACAATGGTCGAATTTGGGTAGATTCATTGGAAGGACATGGAAGCACATTTCACTTTACCATTAGCAAAAACTAAATATGGAATACTTCAAACCAAAACCCGATTATGTGATCCTTGTGGATGATTGCATTGCAACCAACTTTCTCCATCAACTCACCATCATGAGCTCAGGACACCATTCCGAAATTCTGGCTTTCGAAACTGTGCATGAGGGAATGGAATTTCTAGAAAGTAAATTCAGTCAACAAAAAGACAGTTCTATTCTGCTTTTTCTGGACATCAATATGCCTGGATTAAATGGCTGGGATTTTCTTGCTGAATGTAAAAACGATGGATTTGACCCCGAAAACCTGGTAATCATTATTTTAACCGCAGCAGCAATGAACAAGGATGATGAAAATCTGCTTCTTGAAAATCCTTTTGTAAAAGGAATTTTACCGAAACCTCTGGATGTTGATATGATCGAAAATATTTGGGCCAATAACTTCAGCGGAAGTTTTCAAGCCCAAATTAAATAAACTGACTCGGCTGTCAATCAGGACAAACCACTAAACTGCCGCACAAAGCGTACATCATTTTCGGTAAACAAGCGAAGGTCTTTTATGCCATACCGAAGCATTGTAATCCGCTCGATGCCCATGCCAAATGCAAAGCCTGTAAATTCCTCGGGATCAATGCCATTTGCCAATAAAACATTGGGATCTACCATTCCACTTCCACCAATTTCAACCCACCCGGTTTGTTTGCAGATGTTGCAACCATCTCCATTGCAAATCAGACAAGAAATATCCATCTCAGCGCTTGGCTCTGTAAATGGAAAATAAGATGGCCGAAATCTGATTTTCTGGTCCGGGCCAAACATTTCCTTTACAAAATGGTAAAGGGTTTGCTTCAAGTCGCGAAAGCCTACATTCCGGTCAATATAAAGACCTTCGATCTGATGAAACAGGCAATGTGCCCGAGCCGATATGGCTTCATTCCGGTAAACGCGTCCCGGCATGATGGCCCGAATTGGCGGTTTTTGTTTTTCCATCAACCTCACCTGAACGGTACTGGTATGGGTACGCAACAACACATCCGGATTTCTGGAAATAAAAAATGTATCCTGCATTTCCCTGGCCGGATGGTTTTCGGGGAAATTAAGGGCTGAAAAATTATGCTGATCGTCTTCGATTTCGGGACCATCCGCAAGGGCAAAACCCATTTTGCTGAAGATATCCACCATCTGCTGTCGCACGATGGAAAGTGGATGCCTAGAGCCAAGAGGCAAAAACTGAACCGGGAGATTTAAGTCGGGTGATTCTACATCTGATTGCGCAGCGCCCAAATTGGATTGGGCCTGATCAAATCTTTCCCATGCAAGGTTTTTAAGTTCATTCAGGGCCTGCCCAAGTGCCTTCCTGCTTTCAGGTTCTGCGTCTTTCAAACCTGCCATCAGGTCTTGAATCATCCCTTTGCGAGAAAGCCATTCCAAACGAAATGCTTCCAGTTCTGAGGCCTGACCGAGGCTTGCATTTGAGATGGCCGCTCTGGCTGATTCAATCTTTTCAAACATGGGCGCAAAGAAAGGAAAATTGGGGCTTTCTTCCTTGAACGACTCCCCTACTTTCAATATTGATGGTCAGAAACTTTAATTTCCTTTCATTCATTCCATTGGAATTCGGAATCAAATTGAATCACAACAAGGCCAAAAGGTAAATTCCGAAACTATTCAGCCCAAATGCCTTTCTCTACATTGCGATCATAACGAGGCTTTTGAGGCCTTTCTTTCAAATAGTTGGGCAAATAGGATTTTTTACTTTTTGCCAAGTCTCTTGCTGTCTTTTCTCTGAATGCGCCCCGCTCACTCATGGAAGCAAGCTGAAATTTTCCAAGATACCTGGAGGATGGATGCATTTTAAAATCATATTTTCTCTGCTTGATTTCGCCTTCATATTTGGCGATTTTGGAAGATTTCTCCCGCATTTTTTTCACCTTTTCGGTAGGCGTATTTGCCTGATATTGACCAGGATAAAAGAATGACCTAATCCTTGCTTTTCTTTCTGCAGCAGAATTGAGGTAACCTGCTTTATACTCTGAAATTGCCTCGCTTTTTTCCCGAGCCTGGTCTTTGCGTTCACCACTGCTGGTCACGAGATTTTTTCCTTGCCCTGCAATTTCTTCGGATTTATTTTTCATCATCTCCCTTTGGGCCTCGCGGCCAAGGGTATTTCCTTTCTGAGAAGCTGTAATAACTTGATTTTTCTCCTTCAGCATCTTTCGATATGCCTCACGGTTCATTGTAACCATGCCCTTTTTAGATTCTTTCAGCTCCTCATTCTTTGCAGCCATCATCGATTTATGCTCTTCCCTACCAAGTGTGTTTCCTTTCGTTGA
>CAMDMI010000146.1 GCA_945902135.1 Spirosoma fluviale | reverse complement strand
GGTACAAACCGGCGAGGTTGACCAGCTAAATGAGTACATCGGCAAATACAAAAAAGCCAATCCAGAATCAGATGCGCTCGAAAGCATTGAGTTTGAAACTTGTAAAGCCCTTTATAACAACCAAAAATACGACAAGGCGATTGTCGGTTTTCAGGAATACCTGAAGTCTTATGGAAGTTCAAGTTTTGCTCCCGAAGCCAGGTTTTTTCTGGCTGAATCGAATTACCGTGGTGGCAGCAAATCAGATGCGCTGGCGATATACAAGGAGATTCTTTCTGAAGGCAAAAGCAATTGGTTTATCCGTTCCTCATTCCGGGTGGCTGAACTTGAATATTCATCCGGCAATTTCAGCAGTGCATCCAACCGATATCTCAACTTGCTTAATGGAGTTGCCCGGTCAAATAAAGACATCAACAATGCAAGTTTGGGTCTGATAGAATGCCAGTACCAGCTTGGTCGCTACGATACCGTTTCAATTCTTTGTTCAGAATTGCTGAAGAAAGAAAACCTGGCCGTTGATGTTTCAAATAAGGCATCACTTTATGCAGCCAAGGTTTTTGTTGGTAAAGGAGAATACGAAAAAGCAATTGACGAATTGCTCAACACCGTAAACAATGCCCAGGACATCAACGGTGCTGAAGCGCAGTATCTGGTTGGTGAAGTATTTTACAAACAGAAGAAATACAACGAATCTTTGGCAGCCCTTTTTGAGCTGAAGAGCCGTTTTTCAGCCTACCCAAAATGGTACAACAAAGGGTTCCTGCTGATGGCGGACAATTATGTGGCCCAGAAAGAAACCTTCCAGGCCCAGGCTACATTAAAATCCATCATTGAAAATGCCAAGGACAAAGAAACCGTGGCGGGCGCCAAATCCAGACTTGCAGCAATAAAGGCTGAGGATTTGTAAAGATTAAGGCATTGAAAAATTTGTTCATCAATGCCTTAAACGATAAAAAGCTAAAGAGTAAATCCTACCCCCGAAATTCCATCGGGGGTGAATTTCAAGTATTCATTCCATGACACTAAAGGAACAATTCGATCAGCAGGGCTACCTGATTCTTGAAAATTTCAATACCGACAGCGCCTGTGATGAACTCATGCAGCGGGGCAGAGAATTGGTTGACGGATTTGATTACAGCGGACATCCATCAATTTTTCAAACCGATGAACAGGTCCGCACAAGTGATGACTACTTTCTAGATTCGGGAGATAAAATTTCTTATTTCTTCGAAAAAGATGCGATTGACGAAAACGGCAAGCTAAAATCCGACCTCTTTCACTCGCTCAACAAAGTAGGACATGCACTGCATGACCTCGACCCGATTTTCAACCAGTACTCCCGATCCCTACAAATGGCCGGGCTGGCAAAAGAATTAGGACTTGAGGATTCACTCATTATCCAGAGCATGTTAATTCTAAAACATGCCAAAATCGGTGGAGTAGTAGACATTCATCAGGACTCAACTTTCCTGTACACCGAACCCGAAACTTGCATTGGATTCTGGTTTGCGCTAGAAGATGCCACGATTGAAAATGGCTGCATGTGGGCCATGCCCGGCGGACATCAAACCAGTTTGCGGTCATGGTTCAAGCGCAAGGCCGAAGGCGGCGGAACCGAAATGCAAATGTTCGACAACCAAGCGTATTCAATCGATGGCATGATTCCGCTGGAAGTAAAAAAGGGCACTTGCATTGTGCTTCATGGATTGCTTCCACATTACAGCAAACCCAATACAAGTGGAAAATCCAGACAAGCGTATGCCATCCACACAATCAACCGGCACGCACATTATCCAACTGAAAACTGGCTAAGGCGAGACCTTACTGAATTGAAAGGAATCTGCTGATTTTCAAAAGCCATTCCTGATTCAGATCCCCAAATAGAATTCACCTATTCAATCCAATATGAAAATAAGATACAGCCACACCTATTGGGGAAGTGAGCATTTGAGTCCGGCTGAATTTGTAAAAGCCATTGCCAAAGCGGGCTATGAAGGGATGGAACTTTTTCTTCAGCCACCTGACAAAATCAGTTCCGAATTTTTGGGCGCACTTGACGAAATCAGGAATGAATCACCCGATTTTTACCTGATTCTTCTTCAGCTGAATTTTCCGGGAAAGGATTCAGTCGGCCAATACATTGCTGGCATGGAAAAGAATATTGAAGCGCTTGCTGATCTTGGTCCACTGTTTATCAACTCCCATACTGGCCGGGATTATTTCAGTTTCGACGACAATTGCCGGGTTATTGAAGCTGCCATGAACTGCGCTGAAAAAACCAATACCCGAATCATTCACGAAACGCACAGAGGCAGATTCTCCTTTCATGCTGCTTCCCTCCTGCCCTATCTGGAAAAATTCCCGGAACTCGAACTTGCAGGAGACCTTTCTCATTTTTGTACTGTATCCGAAAGTATGCTGGAAGAACAGGACGAAATCCTGGAGAAAATTTTTCCACACATCGCCCACATACATGCAAGGATTGGATTTGAACAAGGCCCACAGGTAAACGACCCGTCTGCCCCAGAATGGCAAATGCATGAACAGAAGTTTTTTGGTTGGTGGAAACAAATTGCGGAAATAAAAAAGAAAGCAGGAAGCGAATTTCTGAGTTTTACCACAGAGTTTGGTCCAGCGCCTTATTTGCCTTCGGAACCCTTCAGCCAAAAACCCTTAAGCGTGCAATGGGAAAACAATTTATACATGCTGAGCAGGTTAAAAGCCAATTTTGGGAATGAAATTTAAGGGGTTTTATTCCCCTATTCGATCAACTTGCGGAGAATAATCGAGCTTATCTCCGCAAAAAATGCGGAGATAAATTTTAAGTGCGGAGAATAAGCCATACATTTGACGCAAAATTTGCGGAGAATGCCGACCTATTTACATCAAAGACCCGATTGGCCAGTCTTTCACTGGAATAGTGAACTGCTCTTGCCTTTGGTTTCTCTGGTACGCAACAGACAAGGAAGACTTATCGGGAAAATGGCGGCTGTAGGCTTTGAACTTCGAAATGAAGCCAACCTTGAAATGCTCACCCTCGATGTCTTGAAATCAACCGAAATCGAAGGAGAGTTTCTGGACCGGGAGCAAGTTCGATCTTCCATAGCCAGAAGGTTGGGGCTGGATGTTTCTGGCCTCGTCAATTCAGACAGAAATGTGGATGGCATGGTGGATCTGATGCTGGATGCTACCCGCAATTTTGAAAAAAGCTTAAGCAAGGAAAGACTTTTCAACTGGCATGAATGGTTATTTCCGGATGGAAAAAGTGGAATGTACTCCATCATAAGCGGAAACTGGAGGAACGATTCTACAGGCCCAATGCAGGTAGTTTCTGGTCCGTTGGGAAAAGAAAAAGTGCATTTTGAAGCACCTGCCGCGGGTAAACTAGAAAATGAAATGCGCATTTTTCTGGATTGGTTCAACCTGGATCAAAAAACCGATTTGGTTCTCAAAGCTGCCGTCGCGCATTTATGGTTTGTGACAGTTCACCCCTTTGAAGACGGCAATGGCAGAATAGCCCGGGCGCTGAGCGATATGTTGCTAGCCCGTTCGGATGAACAATTTTTCAGGTTTTATAGCATGTCCAGCCAAATTCGAAAGGAGCGCAGTTCTTATTACGACATATTGGAAAAAACCCAGAAAGGAACTCTGGATATCAGCAACTGGCTCAGCTGGTTTTTGAATTGTCTATTGCTGGCCATAGAAGGTTCAGAAAAAATACTTGAGAAGACAACCTTCAAACACTTTTTCTGGCTGAAGCACGCCAAAACGCCATTGAACGAGCGCCAGAACAAATTGACAAATCTGCTTCTATTGGATTTTGAAGGAAAACTCAATACCAGCAAATGGGCCAAAATCGCAAAATGCTCGCAGGATACTGCCCTTCGGGATATTCAGGATTTGATGACAAAGGAGGTTTTGCAAAAAAGCGAACAAGGTGGACGAAGCACGAATTACGAGCTGAGGAAAGTGGAGTAGGAAAACGCGCAGAATTTTGGTTGCTTCTGGAAGACCAATGAACCAAAATCAATTTCCTGAAAGTGCATTTAAAATAGGCAAGCCCTGAAAAAAGAAATCTAATCTTCTGCTTTGCTTACTGGCAAAATGAATTCACGGAAATTTTCGCGGTCTATCACTTTTCCTTCTGCTTGATAACTTTCCAGAAAAGAACGAGGGATTTTTTTTCCTGAACTTTTCCATTTAAACTCAAATGCTGAAATTTTCCCGTCGGCCTCCTCAATAAAATCTATTTCCTGCTTTTGAGAATTTCGCCAAAAGTAATAGCTGCAAAAAACCTGATGATAGGAATGGATTTTTATTCGTTCGCTGATTAGAAAATTCTCCCAAAGAGCGCCCTTATCATTTCGTAATTCAATGGAGTTCAAATTATTAATCACCATATTCCGCACTCCGTTGTCGTAGAAATAAATTTTCCGGTTGTTTTTTATTTCATTTCTTTGATTTCTGCTGAAGCTATGCAGGCGAAATACTATAAACGCCTTCTCCAACAAGTCAATGTAACGAGACACAGTAGCCTTATCAATTTCAAGAAGACTAGCCAATTCATTGTAAGAAACCTCGCTACCAAGCTGAAGAGCCAAAGCTTTTAAAAGTTTGTCAAGCAGTTCGGGTTTTTTTATACCGGTTAATGAAAGTACATCCTTATAAAGATAACTGGTGGTTAGTTGTTTCAGAATTTCTCTTGCATCATGGCGATGATTAAGCACATCAGGATACATTCCATAAACCAGCCTTTCATCGAGCTGATGCATGGCATCTGCATACCCTTCATGATTTTCAAGTTCTTCCCAACTAAGGGGAAACAAGTGATATTCAAATTTTCGACCCGTAAGTGCCTCTTGGGTTGCGTCGTTGATTTCCAATGCCGAGGAACCACTGACAATTAGTTGAACCTCCGTAAACTGATCGGTAATAATTTTTGCAGTTAAGCCTATTCCAGGAATTCGCTGCGCCTCATCAATAAAAACCACCTTAAAACGCCCGATTATGGCCTTTAATTTGGACGAACCGGCCCCATCCAAAAGATTGCGAACATCTGGATCATCACCATTGAGAAAAAGGTAATCCATTCCCTGGAGCAATTCTTTTATTAATGTTGTTTTTCCCACCTGGCGTGGGCCAAGAAGAATCAAGGCCTTCCCTTTAAAAAACCTTCTTTTTATCTCAGAATAAAGAGATCTTGAAAACATAATGCCTTACTTTTCTTTGGCTAAATATTATTATTCGCCAAAAATAGTATAAAATCAGAGAATACAATCCCCAAAAACTATATAAAATTGGAGAATTAATTCCCCAAAAAGTATACTAATAAGGAGATTTTAAATTTAGCATTCTCAAGCTTTGTCCAATTTCCGCAATTGAATCACTGAATGTCTTTCCAAAACCTATAGTCTCACGGACAACAAATCAGGTTGATTGGCAAGGAAAAAAATGGCAGGAAAACTCTATCCATAACCCATTTTTCAGGTACTTTCAAAAGCTCCAAAAACAGCCCCGGAGAAATCCATCAAATTTAAGCCCGGCTGTTCCCGCATTCAGGGAAAAAATCCAACCTTTGTCACTTGCCCGGAATTTTCCGCCTTCCATGAAAAAACTCTTTCTAATAGATGCCATGGCCCTGATTTACAGGGCACACTTTGCCTTCAGCAAAAACCCGAGAATTAATTCCAAAGGACTGAACACCAGTGCTGTTTTTGGCTTTGCAAACACATTGCTGGAAGTAATCGACAAAGAAAAACCTAGTCACATTGGAGTAGGTTTCGATTTGGAAGGTCCCACTTTTCGCCACGAAAAATTCGAAGCCTACAAGGCTCAGCGCCAGGAAACCCCAGAGGACATTGTACTCGCTATTCCTCTGGTGAAACGACTGCTTCAAGGCATGGACATTCCCATTCTGGAACTGCAAGGCTTCGAAGCAGACGACATCATCGGCACCATAGCCAAACGGGCAGTGAAAGATGATTTTACCGTGTACATGCTTACGCCCGACAAAGACTACGCGCAGCTGGTGGAACCCGGGATTTTCTTGTACCGCCCGTCCTATATGGGCAAGGGCTATGATGTACTGGGTGTGCCGGAAGTGCTGGCTAAGTTTGGAATCAAGAGACCAGAACAAGTAATAGACATCCTTGGACTTCAGGGAGATGCATCCGACAATATTCCCGGCGTTCCCGGCGTGGGTGAAAAAACTGCCCAGAAACTGGTAGAGGAATTTGACTCGGTGGAAGGCGTGCTGGCCAACAGCGACAAACTCAAAGGCAAGCTTCGGGAAAATGTAGAAAACAACCGTGAACTGGCGCTGCTTTCAAAAGAATTGGCCACCATTCACCTTCAGGTAGATGTTCCCTTCGACCCAAATGCTTTGGTCATCACCGCGCCAAAAAAGGATTTGCTCCAGCCGCTGTTTGCCGAACTCGAATTCCGCTCGATGGCAAAACGGATTTTGGGCGAAGAAGATGGAACTCCAGCAAGTCCGACACCACGAAAGTCTACTTCGAAGCCTTCTCCTGCTGGTCAACTGAGTCTGTTCGGCGCGCCAAGTCCGGCAGCTGTTGAACCTGAACCTGCTGCAGA
>CAMDMI010000145.1 GCA_945902135.1 Spirosoma fluviale | reverse complement strand
GCGCAGGCAATTCAGTCCTGCAAGCAGCACCTTCGCCGGAATGTTTTGTTTTTATTAACCATGGGAGAGGAGCAAGGTTTGCTCGGTTCAAGAGCGCTTGTGGCCCAATGGCTGAAAGAAGGTCGATTACAGGATATTAAAGCAGTTGTTAATCTGGATATGACGGGTAATCCGGTGGCTTTCAATGATTTTGACTGGCCAGGCGCAAATGGTTTTTTTGAAGAAGCCGATAAAAATGTCAGACAATTTCTGCCCTCTTTTAAAGACAAAAGAGCCCATTCTCCTGGTTTGCATTCCGATCACCAGCCTTTTATGCTGGAAGGAATTCCGGCTTTTTCTGCCAATTCTTCCATGCCTGATTCGGTATATGCCTGCTACCATGCTGATTGTGATAACATCAATCTGGTTCAGAAATCCTGGATGGAAACTTCCTCCCTGGCACATAGCATTCTGGTGCTGGATTTGGCCAGCCGGAAGCAACTTGGCTTTTCGAGGATGAAGCCCAAAAAACTTGTGAAATGGTTGATTTCCCACAACCTGAAAGAAAAACTGGAAATCAGCGGAGAGTGGAAATGGAATTAGCCTGTCCTTTGCAAGGCTTAAATATCCAATTACCATGAACAAAAACGAATTTACAATTTCATCACAGGAAAAAAAGTTTGCCATCGAACACCTCAACCGTACAGGAAAGGCGTTTGTGGAAGCCATTCAGGATTTTAATGAGAAGCATTGGTACATGCGCCCTGGTGCAGGACAATGGTCTGCCGCTGAGTGTGCGCAGCACATCCTTGAAACTGAACTTTATTACTACATGCCAACGGTGGAGAAAGTGCTTTCTGAAGAGCCAGCCCCAGCCCGTATGGCCGAGGCAAATGGAAAAGACAATTCTATTATTGCTGGCATGGAAAACAGGGAGTATAAAATTAAAGGTCAGCCCTGGGAAGAATCTTCTGAAAAAGTAATTGACCGTGAAGCCCTGATAACTACATTTCAAGCAAAAAGAGCGGAGAACATCGTTTGGCTTGAAAATTCAGAAGGTGCTTTCAGGGCCAATTTTATAGATTTTCCCGGTATGGGCACAATCGATGTGTATCAATTCATTCTGTTCATTTCATCTCATACCACAAGACACACTGGCCAGATTCAGGACATCAAAGATCTGGAGTTTTCTCAGTCTGCATAATTGTCATTAAATTTTTCTTTTTAGTAGGCGATTGGTTTTTACCTTTCGCCTTTCTTTTTGTAAGTATGCAAAAGTGGGAGGAATTAAAACAATCACACCTTGACCTTTCGACAGCCGCAGCTTCGAGCTACGATGAGATGTACGAAAGTTCGAGTCATGCCACTGGAATTTATATGAGGTACGAAGAAGACCTCATTTTGAAAACAACGGCAAGCATTCAGCAAAAAGAAAATGCTGTGGTTCTTGGTTCCGGAACAGGGCGAGAGACATTTTCACTGGCTGCGATGTTCGGTAAAGTGTATGGACTTGATTTTTGTCCAGAAATGACCCGGCAGGCTCAATCCAACCAACAAAAGCGTGGCGTAACCAACACACATTTTATGACGCTGGATGTTGAAAATGATCCGCTTCCATTTCAGGATGGTACTGTAGACTTTGTCAATTCTTCTTTTGGGATGGGTTCTTTTGTATTGAATCCAGCCACTTTTTTTCAGGAAATCCGCCGTGTACTGAGGCCCGATGGAAAGGTGATTTTTTCTTTCTACAATTCTCAGGCCTTTGTGAACCAGCTTGAACTGGGCTGGGCACCTGCCATTTCTTCCAGACTAAACCACCAGGAGGAAACACTCGAAGTGAAATTTCAGGATAAAACTTTTAACATTCCTGTGGTTCCATATTCTGTTCCTGAAATCAAAGCCGAACTTTTGAAATTCTTCAACATCATTTCTATTTCAACCTTTCCTTCCATTTCTTCGATTTTCCCTCAGCAGTTTTTCAACAACGACAGGGTTAGGCAACTTTGTCTGGAAGCGGACCTGTTGCTCGCCGAAAATCTGGACCTTGCCGGTGGACCTTTCATCGTCGCAGTTGTTGAAAATAAATCCTAATGAATTCCATGCTTCAAAAGGCCATTTCTGAAATATCAGAAATTGTGGGTTCCGCAAATATTCTGGTTGAAGGCCCGGAACTAAATATTCAGCTTCAGAATACAAGCCATTTTTCAGCCCCGCAGGTTCCTGCTTTGGTCAGACCGGCGAACGACCAGGAGCTGGATTCCATTATTCAAATTTGCAGTGCTTGCGGTATTCCAGTTTATACTTTCAGCAAAGGACTTAACTGGGGCTTGGGTTCCCGTTTGCCTCTGGAGGATGGATGCATCCTGCTTGATTTGAGCCGGCTCAACCGCATCCTCGAAATCAATCCAAAATTTCATTACGCCATCGTAGAGCCGGGCGTGAGTCAGGGAGAACTCTCTGCTGAAATTCGCCGCCAGGGTCTGAATCTCATGCTCAATGTAACTGGATCTTCTCCAAATTCTTCTGTGCTCGCCAATATGCTGGAGCGTGGCTCTGGTTTTTTGGCGCACCGCTTAGAAGATATGCGTGGGCTGGAAGTTCTGCTTGCCGATGGAAGTAAAATGCGATCTGGTTTCTGGAACGATGCCGACAACCAGAGAGAAGCACTTCATTTTTCTCCGGGATTTGGTCCAGACTGGACCGGCATTTTTTCTCAGTCAAATTTGGGCATTGTCACCAAAGCGGTGGTGAATCTTTATCCAAAGCTGGAATTTCAAAAAATGCTTTGGTGTAAAGTGGAGCAATCCAGGCTTCCAGAACTTGTGGAGGCCATTGGCGAATTGTACCAAAGAAAATACATTTCATCTGTAACGCACATCGGCAACGACAAGCGGATGAAAATTGAGCACCGCGGTGCAGATAAAAGTAAAACCTGGACTTCCTTCGGCAGCATGGTGCAGGGAACTGCTGAATATGTGGAATTTCTGGAAAAGGAAATTCCCCGGGTTGTCGGCAATCGTTGCCTTTCTCTTGGATTTTATAACCAGCAGGAATCGGAAGATGCTGGCCTCGGCGCGGTATTCGGTTGCAGCACAGGCACTCCGACAGATTATTTCCTCAAGGCCATGTATATGAGTGAAGACATGGATCCGGATGATCAGAATCTCCAAATAGACCACGGCCCGCTGGGCATGTTGTGCTGTCTGCCAGTTTTGCCTTTGCAGGCATCAGCCATCACAGATACACTTGAAATTCTCGACAGCATTTACCGGGATTTCGGCATAATGCCCGCCACTACGCTCAATCCGATGAACGACTTATGTCTTGAATCGGTGATCAACATTTATTTCCGAAGGAATGATCCGCAGGCTGTGGCCAACGCGCATGCCGCCAACAAGGAAATGACCAAGCGATTTTATGAGGCTGGCTTCAGGTTTTACCGCTTTGATGTGAAGTTGATGCACGAATACATCAACCCGGAAAATCCGCACTGGAAATTTGTTTCCCGCCTTAAAAAGGCTCTGGATCCGGATAGAATTCTTTCCCCTGGTCGCTACGAACCGCGGGTTTCTTAAGAAACAGAGAATTCTGGCAACTTGCTGAAGCCAAACATACTGGCCACGAAGCTGTAAGGCTTTTCAGTCCTGAGTTTTTCGTAAGATCTCATTTCAGAGGAAACTTCGCTGGCAAGTTTTTCAATTTGTCGAACATCCCTGTTGATGGTTTGGAGCAATTCATCCTGAATATGCTTCGATTCCATTCCGCTGTAGAGCTCGGTAAAAGCGATGTTCACTTTCAGGAGTTTTTCTTCAATCTTACTTGCTTCAATCTGGCCGGATAAATCATTGCACAAAGATTCGCAAAGGCTTTCAAGCTCCGGAACAGAAAGAAATTCAAACTCATCCACCTCCGTTCGGATGCGCTCCTTTAGAATTCGGATTTCCTCCAGATTCTTTTTTACAGCATTCCGATATCGGCGAAAAGTGTGATAACTAACAGAGATTGCCAGAAACAAAGCTCCAGCCAAAACGATGAAAAAAGGAACAAATCCCATTGATTTTTTACTAAACGCTTAGAATATTCACCAGCCTGATCAGGTCGGGATGGATTGGTTTTTTTAAGGTGATGGTCTCCTTAAACGGGGTGTAAACTACTTCATTGTTGATGATTCCTGCCATCACATTTTTTCTTCCCTGCATAAGTCCTTCTACTGCCGCAACGCCCAAACGGGATGAAAGAATTCTGTCGTATGCGGATGGGGAACCACCCCGCTGAATATGGCCCAATGTTGTAACCCTGATATCCGCGTAGGGAACATGTTTTTTAACCCGATTGGAAACCGCAATTGCCCCGCCTTCATCTTCCCCTTCTGCCACAATGATGATGGAGGAAGTCTTCATTCGGTTCCAGCCGCCCTTGAGGGTTTCGATTACCTCTTCAATGGAAGAATTTGTTTCCGGAACCATCACCAGTTCTGCGCCGCCACCAATGCCGGATTGAATGGCAATGTATCCTGAGTCGCGGCCCATCACCTCAATGAAAAAAATGCGGTCATGAGAATCTGCTGTATCACGGATTTTGTCGATGGCATCCAGGGCTGTGTTTACGGCGGTATCAAAGCCGATTGTGTAATCGGTGCCGTATAAATCGTTGTCGATGGTGCCGGGCGCTCCCACGGTTGGAATGCCGTATTCGTTGTAGAAAATATCCGAACCAGTGAATGTACCGTTTCCGCCAATGGCTATTAGACCTTCAATACCCAAAGCAGTAAGCTGCTCATAGGCTTTTTTCCGGCCTTCGGGTGTTCTGAATTCTTCGCTTCTGGCAGATTTGAGGATTGTACCGCCACGCTGAACTGTGTTGCTCACAGCCTTAGAGTCGAGCATCACAATGTCACCTTTTATCATGCCAGTGTAGCCACGGCGAATTCCGTAAATCTCAATGTTGTAGTAAACCGCTGCGCGAACTGCTGCCCGGACACAGGCATTCATCCCCGGCGAATCACCCCCGGAGGTAAAAATCGCAATCTTCTTCATGTTGTTTGGTTCTGAATCAAGTTCAGAGATTTCCTGCAATAAATGATGCAAAGAAAACCAATACCCTGCCATATCCCAAACTTTTGGCAAGGCACTTGTATGACTTTGTCCGGCTGAATTGAATTTTATTTTTAAGGTTCGTTAAACCTTGTTTTCTTGCCGACCTTCTTAGAACAAAAAATTATTTATGAAAAAGTTGATTATCACCGCGGTTGCATTGGTGTTTTCCCTTGCCTCCGCCTTTGCTCAAGATTTGCAAAAAGCAAAACCTACAAAATCTCCCGATGAAAAATCGGCCCGCTTTACCAAGCGTATGACCAAAGAATTGAGTTTGGAGGCCACCCAGCAGGAAAGGGTTCAGGCTGTCAACCTTGATAAGTTCAAGCAAATTGAAGAAGTGAAGTCCATGGCCAATATCGACCATGCAACGCGCCGCCAGAAGATGAAGCAAATAGATGACAACTATTTCACAACCCTCAAAGGCGTTTTAAGTGCAGAGCAGTTTACCAAATTTCAGGCCATGTCGGCAGAAATGAAGGAAAAAGCTTTCGCCCGCAAGCAAAAGAAATAAGAAATTGAATTTCAAAATTGAAGAGCCATCCAATAGGGTGGCTCTTTTTTGTGCCTATGGTTTGTCAGGGGAAAATCTAGGGAGAGGATTCCGAGTTGTCCTGAAATAGGTTTATACAAATTTTTAACATGACGCTCCTCTGGAGCTTTTGCCTTTCCGTTTTCTCTTTCTATTAACATTTGGCACCGCTGGTGCCAGAAATGAAAGATCTTTTGGGTGTCAATCTACTCTAGGGATGAAAATTCGGCACCTCGGGTGCCGAAAATGCAGAATCTTTTATCGATGAATTTTCTCTACGGATTAACATTTGGCACCGCTGGTGTCTAAAATTCAAAATCTTTTGGGAATCGATTTTCTTTACTGATTAACAGATTGCATCGCTGGCGTCATAAACGCAAACTTCATTGGTTTTCAATATTTTACCCCAGCGGGGTAAAATGTCAATAGAATTTACCAACAAGAAAATAAGCTCCAGCGGAGCGATATGTTTTGTTTCTCAATTCTCACTTCAATTGGTTTTTGATGTAAATTTTTGAACTGATAACATGACGCTCCTCCGGAGCTTTTGTCTTTCCGGTTTTCTATTAACATTTGGCACCTCTGGTGCCAGAAATGCAATATCTTTTGGCTGTCAATCCTCCTTTTCTACCCAGAAATTAAAACTGTTTCAGGGAAGCGTAAACCTCAGACCCATGTACAATTCTCTTCCACGGGTTGGACCCCAGATGCCTGCTGTATCAAACCATGGGCTAAAGGGCTCCTGCCAGGCGGTGATGGGTTTTAGCTGCCTGAAATCGAAAGCATTTTCGCAGCCGGCATACATTTCAAACCTGCCCATAAATCGGATTACCTGCAGATTTAAGGTTTGAAAAGCAGGTGATTTTTCCGCTGTCCGATAGGCTTCCGGGTTTTGCCGGGTGTCTGGTAAATATTGAGGTCCGTAAATGTGGTGGTTCAGGTCAAATTGCCAGGTTTGTTTTTTAGTTCGATAGCTGATGGCAACTTGTCCCCGGTGCAATGGGTTGAATGGCAATGTTTTTCTTTC
>CAMDMI010000144.1 GCA_945902135.1 Spirosoma fluviale | reverse complement strand
ACTTCCATCCGGGAATGGCGAGTTTTATCCGAAAGGATCTGGCAATCATTGAGCAGGAGTGGAGGATTATCCTTTTTGAATTCCGCCAGGATCAGAAGCACCTGGTTTTGTTGGATTTTCTACGGCAATTCATTTTTCTGATTCAGCATATCTGGGTTTCGAAACGAATTGTTTGTCAGTTTGGTGGTTATCATTCCCTGCTGCCTGCTGTTTTTGGCCGTATTTTTCGGATTCCTGTTTGGATGATTTTGGGTGGATACGATTGCTATTCCTTTCCTGAAATAAAATACGGCGCTTTCCACAAAAAATGGTTCGGCAAAATTGTCGGCTATTCTTACCAATTGGCTGATTTGTTGTCGCCTGTTCACGAGAGCATGGTTGATCACCCTTATTCTTATTATCCGTCTGGTTATCCGAGTCAGGGCTTCAGGTTTTTTCTCCCGCAGCTGAAAACAAAAATCGAAACCATCCATAATGGATATGAGCCTGAAAAGTTTCGCGACCTGCACAAATCGAGAATTCCCAATTCATTTTTAACTGTTGCCCGTGACACGGCAGGTTCAACTTATTTCAGAAAGGGCATCGATTTGATTTTAGAGGCTGCTCCGCATTTCCCGCATTTTCAGTTTACCATCATTGGAAAAAATAAGGACCAGGAAATTTCCATTCCTTCCAACATTCGCTTTTTGCCTCCGGTGCCGTACGAGGAATTGCAACAAATTTACAACGACCATGAATTTTACCTGCAGCTTTCCATTGCCGAGGGTTTCCCCAATGCGCTGAGCGAGGCCATGTTGTGTGGTTGTATTCCTATTGGTTCTGATGTGTTTGGGATTCCGGATTTGATTGGCGATACCGGCTTGATTTTAAAACACCGCGACATTCAAGAGCTCATCGCTTTGTTTTCGGGACTCGATGGCCTGGATAAAAAAGGCTTGTCTGAAAACGCCAGAAAAAGGGTCTCCGAAAAATTCAGCCTGAAATTGCGTGAACAAAAAATGCTTCAGGTTTTGAGAGAGCTTTAGTGCTTAAGATTTTCCTGGAAATCCAGCTAGCGAGGAATTGCTTCGATAAAATTTGGTTTTTGGACACCAATAGAATCCACTTGCTCTAAGTTTCTGCAAATCTATGTCTGAAGAAATTTTAATAAAACTTGGCAAATGTTATCCGATTAGGTAACTTCGAATTATCAAAAAGAAAGGAATGGGCGAAAAGCGTCTGAGGGAAATATTTTATTACAAAGATTATTACCTGGATTTCTTCAATTCACTTAAGCCTGAAGTGCAGAAGAAATTCAACTGGACACTTCAGCTTATTTCGACCATCGAAAGGGTTCCAAAAAAGTATTTTGATCATATCACTAATTCAACAGGAATCTATGAAATCAGGGTAGAAGTAGGTTCTGATATTTTCAGGGTGTTCAGTTTTTTCGACAAAGGAAATATGATTATTCTGGCAAACGGCTTTCAGAAAAAATCTCAAAAAACACCCAAAGGCGAAATCGAACTGGCCGAAAAACTAAAAAAAGAATACCTCTATGAAAAAGGAAAAAAATAACCTCAGCTCATTTTCTGAACATTTGGACAGTCAATATGGAAAACGAGGATCCGCTTCCCGTGAGGAGTACGAACAGGAATTCGAAGCATTTAAGTTGGGAGTTTTTCTTCAAGAACTCCGCAAAGAAAAAGGCATGACACAGGAAGAACTGGCAGTGAAATGCGGAACATCCAAAAACTACATTTCCAGAATTGAAAATAATGCGAGCGACATCCGTCTTTCGACCCTAATGCGAATTATCCGGGAAGGTCTGGGAGGCAACCTCAAATTGAGTGTTGATCTTTGATGTAATAGAAATCTGCAAGCTCCCCCAAAAATAGCAAGGACTGCAAACAGACTAAATGTCTAATTTCAATCCAAGGGTTTTCCCGGCTTCCCAAAAATTTCTAGTGACCTCCTTTAGTCCAGCTTGGAATTTATTTTCTCCGCCTTGATGCGAACGGTGAATTTCTTGGTCGGATAATTAGGGAAAACCGAAGGATAAGTCTTCAGTTTTTCATTGGTGTAAATGGCGCAAAGAGAGTTCGCAATGTGGTAAATTTTGGAGCGGGCTTCCTTCGGCGCTCCTTCCATAATGCCTAAAAATACTTCCCAGTTAACCACTTCATATTCCATGGCATAATCGTGCCAGACAATCACAGATTGCTCGTTTCTCAGCAATGAGAAAACTTTATGGGTGTCGGATTTTACGCCCTCGTAACTGTGATCACCATCCACAAAAATCAAATCATATTTTTGGTTCAGGCTGCTGAAATCAAATTTCAAGGAATTGGCTTCGATGTACAGAACATTCTTTAAGTCCTTTGAAAAAAAGTTCTGCATTTTGATGAACCTGTCGCCCAGACCCAGACTTCGGATATCTGCTTCGCCCAAACTTACGGATGTGCATTTCTCGCAGTCATTGGCCACAACAGCCAGACTTTCACCACGCCAGGATCCGATTTCCAAATATTGACATTGGCCACCAAAGCGCTCTGCCAATTTTTTAAGAACAAAAAAATCTGTCGGCTTCGAACTGCCGTTCAACAAGGCAATCGGCCCGACTTCTCCTTCCGCCACTTCGAACAAATCGTTCATATCCACCATGGGCAAGCCCTGCGCCAGATTGAAATTGTTGATGCAAAGTCTTCTGAATTTCTCCTTGCGAACCAAATGATACAAGGACTTCGTAATGGCAGAAGGCCTCAAAAACATCAGTTTGATCAGGTCAACAAAAAGCGAAATCAGTTTCATAAATGTATCCTTGGTTTGTCTTGAATGTTAAAATCGACTGGAATTCCCGAAAAATGGAATGTTGGTAAAGCTTGCTTTTTATTCGGGAAGGTTAAAAATCAAATACTTAAGAAGGTACACTCCCCATTTATTTGACAGTCAAGCAAGCCGACTAATTCGAGCGCAAATAAGCGAAATTTTGCTCAGGTAGTTTTGTCCAGAATCGAAAGTGACGCTTGCTTGATGAATGAAAATTCAACCAGTGAAAGAAGGCCAAATAAGTGTAGACCTTTGGTTTGGCCACCCGGCAACAAGTATCTAAAACTAGAATAATTGCAATCGCTTCCGGTCTTTATATTTGGCACATGCAGATATCAGTTTTGACGAGGGTTTTTACCAGTCTGTCATTCGGCTTTTTATTGATGGCATGTGCCGGAAACAAGAAAAATATGGAAACAAATAGCAACACAATTTCATCTGACCCGCACTCCTGGGCCGGACATTCATCGGCGCGTGTGGTTTCTGAGCATCTTGAAATGCAGGTTGATTTTGAGAAAAAATGCATCCGTGGTGAAGCCGAACTTGAAATTCAAAACCAGGATGACGCGGATTCGGTGTTTATCGATACCCGAAATCTGAAGATTCTTAGTGTTGAAGACGCGGATGGTAGAGCGGCTTTGCCTTACAGTCTTACCCTCGAGCAGCCTTTCATTGGTCGCGGACTAAAGGTTGAAATTACAGGCAGACAAAGTCTCAAGATTATGATCCGTTATGAAACAGGTTCCGGCGCCGATGCTTTGCAGTGGCTCGATCCTCAATTGACAGCAGGCGGAAAAATGCCATTGCTTTTTACCCAGGGTCAGGCGATTCTAAGTCGGACTTGGTTCCCATGTCAGGACAGTCCGGGTATTCGATTTCGCTGGACAGCCAATGTGCAGGTTCCGGAAGGGATGCGGGCGGTAATGTCGGCCGACAAACAATCCGAAACCAGTAAGGGCAATTTTCATTTTGAAATGAGCCAGCCGGTGCCGGCTTACCTGGTGGCTTTGGCTGTTGGAAATCTGTCCTTCAAAGCGATTGATGAAAGAACTGGAGTATTTGCCGAACCTGAAATGCTGGATCGTTCTGTTTGGGAATTTGCTGATATGGGCAAAATGCTGAAAGCCGCAGAAAAATTGTATGGTGCCTACCGCTGGGGCCGTTATGATGTTCTGGTTTTGCCGCCGAGTTTTCCATTCGGTGGTATGGAAAATCCTTGTGTGACTTTTGCAACGCCAACCATTTTGGCGGGAGACAGGTCGCTGGTGAGTTTGGTGGCGCACGAACTTGCCCATTCCTGGTCTGGGAATCTTGTAACCAATGCGAATTGGGATGATTTCTGGTTGAATGAAGGTTTTACTGTTTACTTCGAAAGGCGCATCATGGAGTCGCTCGAAGGAAAGGATTATGCCGACATGCTGGCTGTTATCGGCTGGCAGGATCTTCAGGCAACTCTTGCTGATTTGGGTCCGGATTCGCCTGATTCCAAATTGAAACTAAACTTGAAGGGTAGGGATGCCGACGATGGAATGAGTGACATCGCCTATGAAAAAGGCTATCGTTTTCTTTGCAGCATTGAAGCAAAGGTGGGCCGGGCCAAGTGGGATTCCTTCCTGAAAAAGTACTTTGACGACCACGCTTTTTCTACCATCACCACAGAGAATTTTCTTGAATATCTTGACATAAACTTACTGAAGCCCAATGGAATTAAGCAGGATGACTTGAATATTAAAACCTGGGTTTTTGGTACTGGACTGCCAAAGGATTTGAAGGCGCCTGTTTCCCTGAGATTTGAAAATGCCGGTAAGCTTGCTGAATCCTGTGGAAAGGGTGAAATTCCTGAATATGAACAGGTGAAATCTTGGTCAAGTCATGAATGGTTGTTTTTCCTTCGCAATCTACCGGAAGGCTTGAAAATTGAAACGATGGAAAAGCTCGACAAGAAATTTTCCTTGACTAAAAGCCGCAATTCTGAAATTTTATTCGAATGGCTTATGCTGAGTGTCAGGCATAAATACCTGGCTGCATATGAAGCGCTTGAGTATTTTCTTGAGCATACCGGTAGGCGCAAATTTGTCCTTCCATTGTACCGTGAACTGGTGAAATCGGTGGAAGGCCGTGACCTGGCAAATCGTATTTTTGCCAAGGCTGCAAATTCATATCATTCAGTTACCCGCGGGAGTGTTGAGTCTGTTTTGAACATCCCCAATAAAAATTAAAGACAGATTCCTATGGGGCTTCATTTGTTTACCGGAAATCTTTTTTCTATTGTCGGCGTGGAGACTTCTCTTCATTGGCAAGGGAAAAAGGCTTGGTTTTATAGATTGAAATCAGTCAGAAGTTCTGGTTCCAAAACGCGGTTTTCTGTCTGGCTGCCGGGAAAAGCAAATTCAGCTTTCTTCGTTCCATTGCATGAAAAAGAAGAAATAATGCTGAGCGCTTTCGGGCCTTTTGGTTTTTCTTCAGCAAGAATTCAAATCCAATCTCAAAAGCCACCAGCCCCGGAATTTATTTTGCCCCTTACGAATGTGGATGCCTTCATTTCCAAAGTGGATGAACCGAAAATTAGGCCAAATGGACTTCCTGCGTTTTTTTCAAATCTGATTCGCCCGCTTATTCCCGCTTATTCGTCCAAACCTTTGGAAATGCGGACAAGCATGGAAATATCCCTTGAGGCCCTGCATGTTGAACTGGCGAAAGCACATGAGGAGGAAAAGTTAAAATCGAAGGACCAAAAGTCCAACTGAAATGATATGGCTTTTTGGTGACTTGCCCACTTTGAAGTAAAATTGTAAACCGAAAATACACCCCCATTTTTAACCATGTTAATTCATAATTTTTCAGCAGGACCTTCGATTTTAGCACCCAGTGTGCTCGATCAGAGTGCGGCAGCCATCCGGGAATTTGCCGGTATGGGCCTGAGCATTCTGGAAGTTTCCCACCGCAGTGCCCAATTTGAGGCTGTGGTAGAAGAAACCCAGTCACTGATTCGTGAACTTACCGGACTGGACGACAGCTACGATGTTTTATTGCTTCAAGGTGGCGCCAGTACCCAGTTTTTTCAGATTCCGCATAATTTTCTTGGCACAATGGCTGCCTATACCAAAACCGGAACCTGGGCAACCGAAGCCATCAAAGAGGCGAAAGGTTATGGTGAAGTTCGGGTTTTGGCGTCTTCAGAAGACCGCAATTTCTCCTACATTCCCAAAGGATATCAAATCCCGGAGGAGGCCGATTATTTCCACTGCACTTCAAACAACACCATTTTTGGTACGCAGATGAAGTCCTTTCCGGATTGTCCGGTTCCCCTGATCTGCGACATGTCTTCCGACATTTTTTCCCGCAGTCTGGACTTCAATAAATTCGATTTTATTTATGCCGGCGCCCAAAAAAACATGGGTCCAGCTGGTGTTACAGCCGTAATGCTGAAAAAATCTATGTATGACCGGAAGGTAAAAGGAAGACATATTCCGACCATGCTGGATTACGAGGTTCATGCGAAAAAAGGCAGCATGCACAATACCCCGCCTGTTTTTGCCATTCTGGTTTCTATGTTCAACCTGCGTTGGGTAAAGGAAAACGGAGGCGTGGCTGGTATGGAGAAGCGAAACAAGGAAAAGTCTGAACTCTTGTACAATGCAATCGATAAGAGTTCCTGGTTTAAGGGAACTGCCGCCGTGGAAGACCGCAGTCCGATGAATGCTTGTTTTGTGTTTAAGGAGGAAAATCCGGATGCCGAGAAGAAATTTGAAAATGCATGTGCTGAAGCCGGTATTTCTGGCATCAAAGGGCATAGGAGTGTAGGCGGCTATCGTGCATCAATG
>CAMDMI010000143.1 GCA_945902135.1 Spirosoma fluviale | reverse complement strand
GCCTTTTCCAATGCCATCAGCCAGTCGCACCGGAAATTTGTGGTGATAGACACAGCACCTACGGGCCACAGTCTTTTGTTGCTGGATACCACCGGAACTTACCATAAGGAAATCATGCGCCACATTCGTCTGGGCGCCGACAAAGTGCGAACGCCCCTGATGGCCTTGCAGGACAAAAACCTCACAAAAATTCTGCTTGTTGCTTTGCCCGAAACCACGCCCATGCACGAAGCTGCGGCACTGCAGGAAGATCTGCGCCGGGCCGGAGTAGAACCATTTGCCTGGATTATCAACCAAAGTTTGTCCATGCTTTCTGACTTAAAAGATCCGGTCTTACTCGGACGAGCAGCAGCGGAGGTGTCTATTATCCGAAACATTCGCGAGCATCTCGCAAACCGAACCTTTGGAATACCCTTTATGACCGGAGACCAATTGCTGCCGGCATTGTTAAAAAAACCGCATTTGGAAAAAGCAAACTGAGTCGACTGGCCTTTCCTTTTTAAATCGGCCAAAGAACAGTTTGGGAATTTTGGTTTTACCTGAGCAAGTTTACAGGGGTAAAACCAGAATTGAATGTCCTCCCCGATTGAAGTTGTAGCGGCCGTAATCCGGCATGAAGGCAAATTCCTTTGCGTGCAGCGGGGCAAAAGCCGGTATGCCTATGTTTCAGAAAAATTTGAATTCCCGGGTGGAAAGGTGGAGGCTGGTGAAACGCAGTTGGAAGCGCTCAAAAGAGAAATTTCAGAAGAGTTGGAAATTGAAATCCAGGCAGAGAAACATCTGGTTTCTGTAAGCCACCATTACCCGGATTTTTCGATTGTGTTGCATGCATGGCTTTGCCAGAGTTTTAGCAAAGAAATTCAACTGAAAGAACACATTTCAATGCAGTGGCTTTTGCCAAACGAACTACACAAACTGGATTGGGCAGCCGCAGATTTGCCGGTGGTGGAAGCCTTGCACCTGGAACTTCGATGAGCTTGTTTTTTTTACTTTATTTGAAACTGTTTTAACCCATATCTTCATGAACATAGAAAAAATCCGGAACTACAATGTCCGCATGTTGGCGGTTTTACTGAGCATATCGGTTGCGGCAATTGGGCTCACAATTTTGCTGATCCTTTCCGTGTTTATTAAAGTGTTCTTCGATGAAAGAAAGGAGATAAGCACAGGCAGAAATATTTCAATCGTCGATTCGAAGCCAAAAAGCCAGACAACTTTTTTGGATCCCATACTCATTGACACTGCAAAGCAGTTGTATGTGTACAAGATATCCGTTTCTAAAAAAGAAGATGAAGATGCGTTTTTCAACCTTCTGCTTTTTGACGCCATCAACAAAACCTCCGTTCGCCTTCTGGATAAGCCCTTTGCCGGTTCAGAACTATCAACTTTTGTGGCGGGTGGAGAAACACTGCTGAGGTTCGAAGGCAGCGACCATGACAGCAACATGGATGGCGAAATCAGAGAAAATGACCTGAAGAATTTTTACATTTATCGGGTCGAGAAGCGGCAACTGAGAAAGATAGCAATGCCCAATGCGGGTTTTGTATCAGCCGAATTATTGGAAGGGGGAAAAGACTTCATCATGCGTTTTATTGAGGACCGGAATCAAGATGGAAACGCCGATTCATTTGAGGAAAGGGTGCTGGCCTACTGGTATGATTTTGAGCAGCAAAAGCTTAGCCCGATTGTGAGTCCGACGCTTTTGAAGGAGATTCAAGACTTACAACCCAAAAAGGTAGAATATTAGGAAGGGATTTTAGAATTCATCGACTTGAAAATCTGAGGCTTTTCTCAACCATACCTTCCCCCAATGTTCGAAGACCACTTTTTTAGAAAAGAATTCCTGCAAAGCGAGGAATGGCTGCCCATTTTTATTGTTTTAAGTCCGGAAGTAAACTGGGACCCTCGTTCGAATTTCAGTTATTACTCCACCAAAAGTCTTTGGATTATGGACTTGGCGCCCAATTTTTCGATCCTTTTCCGGGATGAGAAAATCTATTCCTCCAGCGACCCAGAACACAGTATTGGGAGTCAAAAATTGCTGGCAAACAGCCTTCGGGAATTCTTAAGCCTCTTACTGGGAATTGCCAAAATCATGGAAAGAAACTCCGACAGAATCTTTATCGATAAACCAAACAAAATTGTTGGCACCAATCAGGAACCCAAAGTAAGCCGCAATGCTGCTCAGCAAATACTCGCTTACCAGGAAGGATTACATCTTATTTGTGCTGAAGCCCTGACCGATTCCATTCGCTATTGGAAACAACTTTTAATGGCGGTGCTAGATTTGAAGGAGGAGCCTTTTATGGAATTCAGAAAGGCTTGAATGCAAAGCTCGAGTAAGGCATTTTTTATTACCCGCTAATTAAGTGATGGCGCAAAGCGAGCATCACCCGTGTACAAGTAGCAAACTTCTTTTACCTGTTGGTCGAAATAACATTCAGAAAATACCTTCCCGCTAAGAAGATTCGACCCTAAGTTTTTTTTATCCTGCTCATCCAACCATATCGTTACCTTGCTTTTAGGAGAAGATGCGTCAAGGGGTTTCAAACCAAAATCCTGACTGGCTTCCAGCACGAAAGCCAAATAGCCTCGTTGCTTCCTGATTTTTTGTCGAATTTTTTCTGTCACGCCGCAGTCAATTAGGTGCGGCCAATATTCTGGTTTTGCCGAAAGCAATGAAACGGGCAAGCCATCTTTGCAAGGCGAAAAACCCATTATCGTAAGTTGAAGATCCCCTTTTTTGGCAGCGGGAAGACCTGGTACAATTTTGGCAATTGATCGATCGGCATTATTGCCCATTAAATGAATTTCTCTAGCCGATAGACTTAAATATCGGGCCAGATATTCCCTAAGAAAAGAAACATTGGAGAGGAGTATTCCGTGGCGATAACGCAGCTTCTCCGGAATTTGCACATGAAATACAGTTGGTTTTCCCATGCCACGAAAGTCCTCCAAAGAATGATAACCTTAAAATCTCTACTACGCTTTTGAAGTAATTGACTTATTTCAGCCCAAAATTCAATCATGGCAAGCGAGCTAAGCGACAACCGAATTCGGCGACTCTTTAACCTGCATAAAATCCTTCGCAGCGGTCAATCCTTTACCAAGACCGATTTAATGGATAGGCTTTCAAACAGTTTGCCTCCCGTAAATGAACGAAACCTCCTGGCCGATATCGCTTTTTTGAGAAAGCTGGGAGCCGATATTCCACCTGGTCATAAACATAGCGCCTTCCGCTACCGCAGGCCATTTTCATTTTTATCGGCCAACCAGCAACTAGATTTTAATGAGGTGGAAGATGTGCTTGCCTACTTTCGGCAATTGTACAACCAAATGCCGGTGGCCGGCTTCCTCAACCTCGACCGCATGTACCTCGCTTTGCAAAACCGGGCGGACCTGCTGGCCGGAATTTCTCAGGATTCCCTTGAATTTCAAATTGTGGTCTACGAAGGAGAAAAATGGATTGGTCCTTTGCTGAAACTAATGCGCGACAAACGCGTGCTTTCATTTTATTATCAACCCTTTGAAGGACAAGAATCGGCCAAACTCCTGTATCCCCTTTTGCTTAAAGAATTCAACAACCGATGGTTTCTGATTGGCCTCCATCCCGAAAAAAACCGCCTGGAAACTTTTGCACTCGACCGCATTACCCGGGCACCACGCCTTGCAGACATGGCTTATCAACCCACTGAAGTACCGGAAATGAAAGACCTTTTTAAAAATATTCTCGGCATCAGCCTGGAAGGCGGGCCGGCGGTTCCGATCCGAATCCGAATCCAGAAACCGCGCGCCATGTATGTGAAAACCAAGCCCTGGCACAGCTCACAGAAAATAGAAACAGAAGATGAACACTCGATTACCTTTTCCTGGTTTCTGTTTCAAAACCGGGAATTAAAATCTCATGTGATGGAATACCTGCCCGATTCTGAAGTGTTGGAACCTCAAGAATTGCGGACCTGGGTTTTGGAGGTGGTGGCAAAGGTTTTAGACTCAAATTACAAATCGTAATTTAAATCCCACCAGCACCTAGCACCATCCATTTTAATGCGCAAAATTCATCAGTTTTACCACTGATTTTAGATCCGATACAATCCTTTAAAAATAATTCATTCACACAACAATCAGCTGGCATGATCACAGGAGAATTAAAATCGCAACATAGATAAAGTATGGGAAGCCTTTTGGACAGGCGGACTTTCCAATCCGCTTACCGTAATCGAGCAAATGACTTACCTGCTTTTCATACGCCGGCTCGATGAACTGCATACCGCCAAAGAACTGAAAGCCAACATCCTGAAAAAGCCCATCGAAGAGCCCATCTACGACGACTCGAACCAGGAATTGCGCTGGAGCCGATTTAAAAACATGGACCCCGAAGTGATGCAGAAACTGTTTAACAAACAGGATGGCATTTTCGATTTTCTCAAAAATGTAGGCAGCAAAAGCGCTTCGTTTTCCAGGTTTATGAAGGGCGCTACTTTTATGATTCCTACCCCGCGATTGCTGGCGCAGGTGGTAGAAATGATTTCGCACATTCCCATGCAGGACCGCGATACCAAAGGCGATGTTTATGAATATCTTTTGGGAAAGATTGCCTCGGCGGGACAAAACGGACAATTCCGTACACCTCGACACATCATCCGCATGATGATCGACATGGTGCAGCCCAGCATCGAAGATGTGATTTGCGACCCATCTGCAGGCAGTTCTGGTTTTCTGGTGGGTTCCAGCGAATACATCCGCCAGCACTTTGAAAACGAATTGTACGATCCTCGCGTACAGGAACATTTCCAGAACAGAATGTTCATGGGCATGGAGTTTGACCCGACCATGATTCGCATTGGTGCCATGAACCTCATTTTGCACGGCATCGAAAATCCGCAGTTGATGGATGTAGATGCTTTGAGCGAAGCCAATACCAGCTTTACCGAAAAGGCCACACTGGTACTGGCCAATCCGCCTTTCAAGGGCAGCTTAGACCGGGAAGCTGTGGATGGCAAAATATTAAGCGTGGTGGACAGCAAAAAGACCGAGCTGCTGTTTTTGGCCCTGATATTAAAAGGCTTGAAACTGGGTGGAAGAGCAGCGGTGATTATTCCCGATGGGGTTTTGTTTGGCAGCAGCAATGCACACCAGCAGATTCGAAAAGAAATCATCGACAATCAAAAACTCCAGGCGGTAATCAGCATGCCAAGCGGGGTTTTTAAACCATACGCAGGGGTGAGCACCGCGGTAATGTTGTTTACCAAAACCAACAGCGGCGGCACCGACCAGGTTTGGTTTTACGACATGCAAGCCGATGGCTACAGTTTAGACGACAAGCGCAACCCGATTGAGGCAAATGACATTCCGGATATTGTTGCCCGTTTTCAACAACTGCAAACAGAGACTGAAAGAAGCAGAACCGATAAGAGCTTTTTGGTGCCCGTGCAGGAAATACGCGACAACAAGTACGACCTCAGCATCAACCGCTACAAAGAGGTGGTGTACGAAGAAAAAACCTATGAAAAGCCTTCGGTGATTATTGAGCAGATTGAAGCCCTCGACCAGGACCGCGCCGAATTATTAAACCAATTAAAAGCGATGTTGGCATGAGTACGCCGATGAATTTTGTTGGCTTGGTTTCGGTGATCGAGCAAACGCACCGGCATTTTCAGCAGCAGGCCGTAAAGGCGGTGAATGTATCGCTGACCATCCGCAACTGGCTGGTGGGTTGCTACATTGTAGAGTTTGAACAGCATGGTGAAGACAGAGCATCTTATGGTGTGGCTTTACTAGATCGATTGGCCACCGAAATAAAAATTAAAGGGCTTGTTTCGGCAGAACTTTCACGATGCCGCCAATTTTATTTTTGTTATCCCCAAATTCTTGGGTTGGTGACCCAAGAATTTAAAAGTCTGTTGCCATCTGCAATTGTGGGGTCGCTGACCCAAGAATTTGATTCCGAGCTGAAACGCTTGAATGAAATGCCCATAAACCCCGAATCCTCAGCAAAGAAATTACAAGTGCCTGCGGGGAAATTACTACATCATTTGTCATATACCCATTTGGTGGAATTGATAAAAATTCAGGATCATCTCAAGCGTACTTTCTACGAAATTGAATGCATCAAAGGAACTTGGAGTGTTCGGGAACTCAAGCGCCAAATACATAGTCTCTATTTTGAACGCTGCGGAATGAGTGCTAAACCAGAAATGCTGAGCAAACTCACACAAAGTAAAACCGAAATAGAGCATTCTACAGATATTATAAAATCAGTGTATGCTTTTGAATTTTTAGGACTAAATTCCAAAGACGCCATTGAAGAAAACGATTTGGAGTCGGCACTATTAAACCATTTGCAATTATTTATGCTGGAAATGGGACACGGCTTTTGCTTCGAGGCTCGTCAAAAGAAAATATTGATAGATGATGAATATTACTTCATTGACCTTGTATTTTATCACAGAATACTAAAATGTCATGTGCTGGTAGAATTAAAAATGAAAGAATTAAAGCATCATAATATTGGGCAACTCAATACCTATGTGGCTTACTACAATGCGGAGGTAAAGCGCCCGGACGACAACCCAGCCATTGGAATTTTACTCTGCACCGAAAAAGGCAAAAAGCTGGTGGAATACGCCACCGCCGGCATGGACCAACAACTCTTTGTTTCCAAATACCTGCTGGAATTGCCCAAAAAAGAACAACTGGAAGCCTTTATTGAAAAAGAACTGGAATTATGGAAATGAAACCAATTAAAAGCGATGTTGGCATGAGTTGGGAA
>CAMDMI010000142.1 GCA_945902135.1 Spirosoma fluviale | reverse complement strand
TTTTCTTCGGCGGAGAAACTATTCGCGGTCTAAGTTTTGCACTTCTCATCGGAGTAATTTCCGGAACCTATTCAACCATCTACATTGCGATTCCATTCGTAATTGATGCTCCAGGAGCAAAAAAGAAAGTGGTTGAATAAAGGTTATTTTAATCAAATTCAGAATCCCCGGCCAATGTGGCTGGGGATTTTTTTTTGAGAAAAATCAGAATTCCTGACTTCCAAAATCAGTTTTCTCGAGTCTGAATCCGCATTTCTTGCGTTTACAATTCAGGCAAATTGAAATTATGATTAAGGAATTAAGCGGAGACATTTTAGAAACCAATGCAGAAGCAATCGCGCATGGCGTGGCACCTTTTGACCATTTCAACCAGGGTTTGGCATTGAGTCTCAAGCAAGAATGGCCCAACATGGCAGAGGATTTTAGGCATTATTGCCATCAGAACAACCCAGAACCTGGTGGAGTTTGGATTTGGTCTGCGCCGGGTGAAAAGAGAATTATTAATCTACTTACTCAAGAAGCGCCAGAAGGACAGAAACACAGCGGTCTGCCGGGAAAAGCCCAGCTTAGTTATGTGCGCCATTCTTTAAAGCAGCTTACCGGAATTATCAAGGAACAGAAAATAAAAAGCATCGCACTTCCAAAGATTGCAACAGGCGTAGGTGGATTGGATTGGCAGGAAGTTAAACCACTGATTCATGAATACCTATCAGATTGCGGCGCAGAAGTTCAGCTTTATGTAGATTTTAAAAGGACTATGAAACCACAAAAAGAACCCATTACCCAATAAATAAGACTAGATTTTTTTATCTTGAAACACAAGCAGTACAACCGACTGCATTTCAAAAGCCCTGCATTGCGGGGCTTTTGTTTTACAATTTTATCTGGCAATTTGAACTCTGGAAAAAGTGTTTTTAGATTGCAGCCCCAATTAATCTTTTAACGCTCATTTTTAAATCAAACACTCATGAAAAAAAATCCAGGGACCTCGTTGTCCTATGCGTCCAAATCCAATCATCTGGCCGCCTAATCCTAAAAACAAATTCATCTATGAAGAGAATGTATGCAAAATTCTTTGCTGTGCTTTTTATGGCATTGGCAATTCCAGTAATCCTGCAAGCGCAGGATATTGATGTAAGCGGAAAGGTGAGCGACTCAAAAGATGGCTCTCCCCTACCCGGTGTAAATGTCATTCTGGTAGGCACCAGCAATGGAACTGTGTCTGATTTGAACGGTAATTTCAGGATTAAGGCCGGAGAAGGAGCCAAACTTGAATTCCGTTTGATTGGATATACTAGTTTAACCAAGGTGGTAAAAGGAACAGAACTCAATGTTTCGCTAAGTGAGGAAGGAAAAAATCTCAAGGAAGCTGTGGTAATCGGGTACGGACAGGTTCGCAAAAAAGACCTGACAGGATCCCTTACCAGCGTTACCTCCAAAGATTTTCAAACCGGAAACAATGTAACTCCCGAAGCCCTGATTTCAGGAAAAGTTGCAGGTGTTCAAATTACAAGCGGCGGTGGCGCACCAGGGGCTGGAAGTGCCATTCGAATCCGCGGTGGTGCATCACTCAACGCAAGCAATGATCCTTTGATTATCATTGACGGAGTACCTGTTGACAATGGCGGGATTGCAGGTTCGCCCAACCCATTAAGCATGATTAACCCAAATGATGTGGAGAGTTTTACTGTATTGAAAGATGCCTCGGCAACTGCCATTTATGGTTCAAGGGCTTCAAATGGGGTTATCCTTATTACAACCAAAAAAGGAAGCATAGGCCAAAAGCCCAATTTTACTTTCTCCAGCCAGTCTTCTGTTTCACAACCCATCAAATTTGTGGATGTACTCAGTGGAGATGAGTTCCGTGCCATGGTAAAACAATTTGGTACCAAGGCCCAGAAAGCCTTGATTGACACCAACGGAACAACCAACACAGATTGGCAGAGCGAAATTTACCGCGTTGCGCTTTCAACCGACAATAGCCTTAGCTACGGAGGTAATCTAAAATTTAAGGAAGGATATAACCTTCCATTCAGAATTTCTGGAGGCTACCTGCGCCAGAATGGTATTTTGAAGCGTGACCAAATGGACAGGGGAACGATTGGAATCAATTTGAGTCCGGTTTTACTTGATGGCGATTTAAAAATCAACATCAACACCAAGTATTCCCGCACCGAAAATCAATTTGCCAACCGTGGCGCAATTGGCTCGGCTGTGGTTTTCGACCCAACCAAAACCGTAAATGCTACAGATAGCTTAGGAAAAACCCGTCTTGGAGGTTATTTCGAATGGGTTGACAATCAGGGAAGGCCTCAGGGACTGGCGCCAAAAAATCCGGTTGGATTACTCAACAGCCGGGAAGATCTCAGTCAGGTGGACCGTTTCCTCGGCAATGCCCAGCTTGATTATGCACTTCCATTTTTGAAAGACCTCAGGCTGAATTTGAACATCGGAACCGATCGCCAAAAAGGTCAGGGAACCATCGTAGTGGATTCCATTTATGCGTCTGATTTTCTTAGAAGAGGTGTAAACAATAAGTACCTTCAGGAAAAACAGAACAATTTGCTGGAGTTCTATATGAACTACAACAAGGAGCTTCCTTCCATTAACAGCAGGATAGACCTCATCGGTGGTTATGGTTATCAGGCATTTAAAACAACTTCCTACAACTATGCTGACTTCCGTTTCAAAGGAGATACCATGCCAAATTCAAAGCCGGTATTCCCTAAGGACATTCAGGAAAATCGACTTATCTCTTATTATGGAAGGTTGAATTATGTATTCAAAGAACGCTATCTCCTTACCGGAACACTCAGGACTGATGGTTCATCCCGATTCTCACCCGATGTTCGTTGGGGTGTTTTCCCGTCTGTTGCAGCAGCCTGGACAATTTCAGAAGAGAGTTTTCTGAAAGACAAAGTGAAGGCCATTGATCAACTCAAAATCCGTGCAGGATATGGAGTAACGGGTCAACAGGATATTGGATCCAATTACGCTTACCTTCCAACTTACCGTTTTACCAATCCGGCTGCACAGTATCAGTTTGGCAACGATTTCTTTTATGGATATCGCCCGAGTGCATATGACCCTCAAATCAAATGGGAACAAACTGCCACATACAATGCAGCGATTGACTATAGCTTTTTTGAAAGCCGCATTTCCGGCAGCTTGGATTTCTACTTGAAAGAAACCAGCAACCTGCTGAATACAATCCCGACTCCGGCTGGTTCCAATTTCAGCGACCAGGTTCTGACCAATGTCGGCAGCATAGAAAACCGTGGAGTGGAACTTAACCTGAACACAGTACCAGTTTTAACAAGCAACCTGAAAGTGTCTCTGGGTGCAAACCTTACACTTAACAAGAACGAAGTAACGAAACTCACTGCTGTGGCAGATACCAATTACCTCGGAATTCCCACTGGCGGAATCGACGGCGGAATCGGATCCACCATTCAAATCCATTCGATCGGATATCCAACCAATTCGTTCTTCGTTTACAAACAAGTTTACAAAGATGGTAAGCCAGTTGAGGGGCAGTTTGAAGACCTGAACGGAGATGGTCGCGTAAACGAAAAAGATCTTTACCACTACAAATCGCCAGTACCTGCTGCTTTCTTCGGAATCAATGGTTCGGTGGAATACAAGCGTTTTAGCTTTGGAATGGTCCTCAGGGGAAGTGTTGGAAACTATGTTTACAACAATGTGTATTCAGACAAAGGCAACCGGAATTACGCCTTCCTTCAAACTGCGTATGTTTCCAACATTTCTTCCAATTACAACGAAACTCAATGGACAGGCAAGCCAATTGGAGGCGGCAGTACTGACCAAAGCAGACTATCCGATTACTTTGTTTACAATGCCTCATTCCTTCGGGTGGATAACCTTTCACTTCAATATAATTTTGGGGAGTTGTTTAAGAACTTCAATCTGGCAGCCAGCCTGAATGTTCAAAATGCCCATGTATTTACCAAGTACAAAGGCATCGATCCTGAAATTTTCGGAGGAATCGACAACAACTTCTACCCAAGGCCAAGAATCATTACCATCGGCATTACCGCCAACTTCATGCCATGATTTCAAAAAAGACATTCACCATGAAAAAGTCATTCAGCATTCAAATAATTGCCCTAGTTCTAGGAACAGGTTTTCTGGCTTCTTGCCATAAAGACCTTGATTTGGTTCCATTAAATGATGTTACATCTGAAAAAGTATATGCCAATCCGGAAGGCTACAAACAAGCACTTTCCCGGGTTTACAGCGCTTATGCGACAACAGGAAACGACGGACCTGCCGGTGCACCCGATATTCCAGGTGGAGGAGACGAAGGATTCTCTGATTTCGTTCGTGGCTTCTGGAATCTACAGGAATTGTCTACCGATGAGGCAGTAGTTGCTTGGTCTGATCCGGGCCTCCCAGACATTCACAATGGCAGCTGGTCATCCAACAATGGTTTTATCCGCAGGACCTATTACAGGTCTATGTTTCAAATTACGCTGTGTAATGAATTTATACGGGAATGCGAAACAGCTCGCCTCGACCGCCGTGGCATTCCTGCCTCCGCCAGGGCTGAGATTGCATTTTATGCACAGGAAGCCCGTTTCTTGAGGTCATTTCAATATTGGGTATTGATGGACCTTTTCGGAAGCGTTCCATTCACCACTGAAAAAGACCTTGTTGGTGCATTTCTGCCAAGGCAAGCCAGTCGCGCTGAACTTTTCGCCTATGTCGAAACCGAACTCAAGGCGCTTGAGTCAAGCCTAAAACCTTCAAAATCAAATGAATATGGGCGGGCGGACCAAGCGGCAGCGCAGGCACTTCTTGCCAGGTTGTACCTGAATGCCGAAACCTATACCGGAACTTCCAATTATGACAAGGCGCTGGAATATTCATCCAAAGTAATTGCGGCAGGTTACAGCCTTGCAGATGATTACCAGCAAATGATGGGCGCTGACAACCATTTACCAAAAACCAGCAAAGAATTTATCCTTACTGTAAACTACGATGGCCTGAAAACAAAAGGTTTTGGTGGAACCCATTTCTTTAACCACGCCAGTGTGGGTGGAGATATGAATGCCAGAATGTTCGGTGTAAATACAGGCTGGGCAGGACTTCGCACCACCCGCGGACTTTCGGATTTATTCACAGTTGGCTACAACGGCGACAATGGTGCGGATCGCAGGGCAATGTTCTTTGTGGTAAACCAGCAGGCCGATATCAACACCATTTCTACTTTCAAAGAAGGTTTTGGCGTGAGCAAATACCGAAATGTAATTCTGGCTGAGAAAGGAACTTCCTCCAGCATTTCTTATAAAACGGACAGCATAATAGTGACCCTTGCCGGTCACACATTCCGCAAAAATGATTTTGTAAAGATTGAAAATGCCCAGCCATCTGATTTGAATGGTACTTACCAGGTAGGATTTGTTTCTTCTGCAGAGCCAACCATTTTCAGGTGCAAGGCGATTCGTCCATTAAGCGGAATTGGAGAAGCAACTTCTCAGGCTAAAATCAGTGCCCTGCAAAGGGGAAATGATCCGGATCAAGCATATGTAGACATTGACTTTCCTTTGTTCCGACTTGCTGAGATGTATTTAATATATGCAGAAGCCAGTAAAAAAGGCGCTGCAGGTGGCAATTCAGCCCAGGCAGTTAATTACATCAATGAACTCCGCAAAAGGGCATATGGCAATGAAACTGGAAATATCACAGAAGCGGAACTTACTGAAGAGTTTATCCTTGCAGAAAGAGCCCGTGAACTGTATTGGGAAGGCCACCGTCGCACCGACCTGATACGGTTTAACCGTTTTGTAGAAGGCAGTTACTTGTGGCCTTTCAAAGGAGGAGTTTCCACAGGCGTGGCAATTCCAGATTATCGGAAGCTATATCCAATTCCAGTTTCAGACCTCACTGCAAACCCTGGCCTTAAACAGAATCCTGGCTATTAATCATTCAAACCAATGAAAACCAATTTCATCAATACAATATTTCCAGTGATTGCAATTGCAGCACTGGCTTTCGGATGCGAAGATCCTGAAAGAGGAAAAAATGGACCTATCGCAGCACCCAGCCTCCGATTTGATTCTGTTGGACTTGTAAAAACAGGCTCCAGCACAATCTATGGAAACATTACAAATTCAGGAGGCCTGCTGACTCAGGGAAAAGGCGTTCTCTTTTCGGATACTGCCGCAACTCCATCATTTAAGCATCAGGTAAAAATTGCTACGGGCGACGGAGCCGGTGTTTTTTCCGCTGCCTTGGCTGGCCTGAAACCCCGCACCAACTACCGTTTCAGGCTGTTTGCCCGAAATATGTTAGACACAAACTATTCAGAAGTTTATTCATTCTTCTCTGCACCAAATCTACCTTCCCTTTCAGCAGCAGTGGTAGTAGATTCAAGCAGATGGGATTCTCTGGTGGTTTCCTCAAGTCTGAATACCAATGGAAGTGAATCCATTTTCGACAGAGGTTTTGTGATTGCCAAAACCAACAACCCATTTATTAACACCAAGGCAGGTGAGATAAATTTCGTTTCTGTCGATTCTGATTCTAGCTTGAATGGATTTCAAAACACCATCAGAAATCTCCAGCCAAGTACAAAGTATTTTATTAGACCTTATGCCAGGAACAGAGGCGGAGTTGGTTATGGCGTGCAAGTAGCAATTCGTACAAAGCCATAATCTCAAATCAATTCAATAAAAAAGGGCACTGAAAAGTGCCCTTTTTTATTTGTTCAGATTGACCTAAAACCCGCCACCAGAGGTCTTTTCCTCATGGGGAATTATCATATAAATGTCGGTTCCACCCAACCCATTTGCTCTGGCAGAGGAGATAAACATTTTCTTCCCTTTGTCGATTTCACAGTAATGCGT
>CAMDMI010000141.1 GCA_945902135.1 Spirosoma fluviale | reverse complement strand
ACTCAGGAAGAAGCGCGTCTGCTTCGTTACGAACGCGGAAATATTGCCCTTGAGTTGAAGAATTTTATTGCAGACAGGGAGGAAGAGTCGGAACTGGAGAGTCTGGATTTGTATAAGCTCATGAAGGTTTTCAACAAAGTCCTTCAGCGCTACGAAATTAATGCGAGTCAGCCCAAACATGTGGTGGTTCAGTATCCGTACACCATTGAAGGCCAGACAGAATTGATTCGTTCGCGCCTGGCCTTGAAAAAGAAAGTCTCGTTCACTGAATTATTGGATGAAATGCCGCAACGGATTGCAGTGGTTTTCAATTTTATGGCCATCCTGGAAATGATACAAATGCAGCAAGTGCTGATTACCATTGGCGAGGGATTCAATAATTTTTGGATTGAAGGCCTGACAGATTCTTCGGATTCGTAATTTCTCTATTTGGCTTCCTTTTTTCTACTGAAAATTATTTTCAGACACTCCGCCCTCGTAAAGCGTTTCCGGGTCGATGTCGGCATCGTTTGCCCAGCAAATTGTATCAAAGCTCACTTTCACGGTTTGGAAAAGATTGTTTTCAATCAGTTCTTTGAAAATACCCAAACCAAGGAATGGGTTCATATCAAAACGCTTGGTCTCACCAGTGGAGAATTCAAGCCTTAAATGGTAGTTGGAAAGGGGTGAAACAGCGATAACGGCGGGGTAGTTCAATTTGATGTTCGAGTATTTTTCAAATCTATTGGAAATCAAAATTCTTAAGCTTTTTCTTTTGCAGGGAGACTACTGATATTTTCCTAGTCTTTTTATTCTATCCTGTGAGTTAGGCGAAGCCGCTCTCAGGATTTGCAAATAATTGTAGAGACTCAGTCTCGGTGGACCAATGCCTTTTACAGCCTTTAGCCAAAAATGCTAAAGGTATTACGGGGCAGAGACCCTGACATATTGGTCGTCCTTAGTCTGCGCTTCGGAAGACTAAGGACAGAAGTTATAAAAAATAGCGATTAAAAACTTATTCTTGTCCAAGCCAGTTGGCCCAGCCCAGCCAGTTTTTCAAACATGCCAAAAAAAAATGACCCGCCGTTATCAACAGAGGGACATTTCCAATCAATCGTTCAACCAAAGAAAGAAGGTGGGATTTGTATGTGCTGCGCATATGCATGTCCAACCCTCTGATACAAAAGTATATCGCGCACCTTATGCTGGTGCTCGCTTAGCTTCGAATCCGTTACCAGCGTATGAAATTGCTTTGAATGAAAAAAACGCATCGTATTTTGATGAAAAAAGGAATTTTTTGGCAAGCGACTTACTTATTAATTCGAGTCGTATTTTTTTCTGATATCCTTTTAAATGTTTCTAAGGAAGATTTTGTCTTTCAAAAATATCGTCAACATATTCAAAAGGTACACAAGGCCATTTTGGAATTTAGGCGAGAAAATTGGGCTGAATTGCGAACTATTTCCGGAGTGTTTTTCGCCAAACCATGTTGCTGAGATTTCTCTTTCGCATCTTTGGGCGGAACTGACAAATCTCCTTACCATGAATCAAAGGTTTTTAATTCTATTGCTGTCAATCCTGTTTTCCATTTCAGGTAAAATCTCGGCCCAGTCCGGACGCTTGATCCTAATCTCTAAATCCAATGTGGAGAAGACTTACGAAAAGTGGTTGCGCCATCAGGATCCGGAACTTCGTTTTGTCAATATGTACAATGTGCCAGCCGATTCTGTCGCTTATTTTTTGACGAAGGCCGATGGCTTTTTGATGACCGGCGGTGAGGATATTTACCCGGCTAGATATGGAAAAGAAAAGGACACTGTGGATTGCGGGGAATTCGACTTGCGCCGTGATTCTCTGGAATTTCGCCTGCTGGATGCCGCTTTTCGCCGCAAAAAGCCTGTTTTTGGTGTCTGCCGCGGATTACAATTGATCAATGTTTATCTCGGCGGAAGCCTCATTGTGGACATTCCAAGTTCGCATCTGGGAACCAAAGTACAGCACCGTGAGGATGGACCCGTTTCGCATTCGGTTCAGGTTTATGCTGGTTCAGATTTGAAGCAAATTTCGGCTTCGGATTCTGGAATGGTCGTGAGTAACCACCACCAGGGAATCGAATTTCTCGGAAAGGGATTGCAGCCAATGGCGGGCACGAAAGACGGACTCATCGAGGCCATTACCCAAATTGGAAAGCCGCGACTGCCTTTTTTGATGGCGGTTCAATGGCATCCGGAAAGGATGGAGCCGGAAAATAAACTCAGCGGCCCGCTTGCAGCTGCTTTCATCCAAGCTTGTAATATGAAATAATCGTGAACGCAGCTTGCTGATTCATAGTTTTTTAGCAGATAATTATAGGCGAAAGTCATTTTTCGGGCAACCATTTTACCCCAAATTGCATCATTGCTTTTGAAAAGGTAACACATTGAAAATCGCATTCGTGAAAGGAGAAGAAACATTGTTGGAGGGTTTGCGCAAAAAAGATCGCAAGGCCCAGCAAGCTCTTTTCCAAAAACTGAACCGCCGGATGCTTGCCATGTGTCGTCGATATATCCGCGATTCTTTTGAGGCGGAAAATTGTCTTATGCAGGGTTTTATGAAGGTTTTTTCATCCATAGATGGTTTCCAGGAACAAGGAAGTTTGGAAGCCTGGGTTCGGAAAGTAATGGTTCGGGAATGCCTTCAGCACCTTCGCCGAAACCACCCGATGGAGGTTTTAAATGTGGATGAAGAAATGAAGGACACTAACTTCTCTTTGCCGGAAAATCCGGATTATCAGATTTTACTCGAAATGGTTCATGCTCTGCCCACCGGCTATAGAATGGTTTTTAATTTATATGCAATTGAAGGTTACAAGCATCATGAAATTGCTTCGATGCTGGGCATAAGCGAAGGCGCTTCCAAATCGCAGTTGAATGGTGCCAGGGCAAGGCTTAAGGAAATGTTAAGGAAAATAGGTGTTGGTTCTGTTGAAAACATGGTTTTATGAAACACAACTTAAATGAAATAGATGGCCTTTTCAGAAAAGGTTTTCAGGGGGAAGAGAAGTTTGTGGATGAAATTCCACAAGACAGATTTGATGTTTTATTCCCTGTTCAAGCTGGAGAAGAAGGAAGTCCTAAATTCTGGAACAGGAAATTCTGGCTTTCAATTGCGGCCTCTATGTTGTTTGCGGCCTTCGGGTTCTGGTATTTTTTAAATCCAAACCCAGTACAACCTGATACGGTGGCGATGCTCACCGAGGCAGAAAATGCAGAATTAATTTTGCCAGAATACGCAGCTACAATTCCAGCTGAAGAAATTCAAAGTAAAAATCAAGCGAAGGCCAAACCCAAAGCATCAGAAGGCCGGCCGGGAAAATCAAAAAACAAGAAGCGCAAAAAGCGCATCGGTGCCACATTATTTCCAGGCATTTTCACGCCCAGGCTGATCACTTCTCAGGTAGCTTTTGAAAAGAAGGTGGAGCCTGTGGTAAAGGATGAGAATCCTTTGGCAGCTTCCGATGAAAATTTTAGTGCAAATAAAGTGATGAATTCAGATTCTGCCCTGTCACTTGTTTCTTTTGAAAATGCCAATCAGGAATTAAATTCGAATGATGCCAACCAAATAGCCTCCATCGAATTTTTTCCTGGTCCTTACGAAAAAAAGTCGGAGGAAACCAAGGAAGGTTCCATCATAATTCCGGAAAATAAATTTCGTAAGATTCTCAATAAGGTAACCCACCTTGATGTTACCGGCCTTCCAACAGTCGAAGAAGCCAAGGGCTTGTTGTTTGCGGGCATCGGCAGATTAATTGGCCTTGATAGTCAAGCAGAAACAACAGTAAAACAAAACACTGAATCAAATTAAAAACAAAACAAATATGAAGAATGTCGCTTTATCGTTCGCTTTCCTTGTTTCTACACTGTCGGCTTTTGCCGCCGGGCCCGGTGGTGACACTGTGGTGGTCAAGATGAAAAACAAGAACAAAATGATTCTTATCACAGAAAAAAACAAAGATCTGAAGTCCTTGAAAAACCTCAACATGGAAAATATCATGATTCAGGTAGATTCCTCGCTTTCCCAAATGAACATGGATTCAATGATTCAACTGAAAGTGGAGAAAGATTTGGGTGATGTGATTATGATTGAAGAAGGGGCTGACGGAGAAAAGAAAATCGTAGTGACTAAGAGGATTGAAAAAGGCGATGCCGGAGAAAAGAAAATAGTTGTCTCCAAAAGATTCCAGGTTGAAGATGATGGGGAAGGCAAGGACGATGAAAAGACTTTTATGGTGGTGCAAAATGGTGATACCATTATTAAAAGGGTAATACGGAAACAGGTTGGTAAAGGACCGAAAGTGGACTTTTTCAAGCAAGATTTCGATACTGAGATTTTTGAACTGGATTTTGGCTTCAACAATTATCTCCAAAACGGAAAATTTCCAGGCGATGACAACCAGAAGTATGGTTTATCGCCTTTTAATTCCAACATCGTAAACCTACGGTTTATGGAAAGGGTGTTAGGCAAAGCAGGCAAGACTCGTTTATCTGCCTCTGTTGGTCTGGAATTATCCTGGAACAACTATAAGTTCAGCGAAAATGTGGTCATCGGAAAGGACAGCGCTTCTGTAACCTTTGATCCATTTGCAGCCAGTCAGAAAAAAATTAAATCGAAGCTTACTGTTTCTTGGTTCAATGTTCCATTCATGGTCCATTACAATGCCAAAAAATCAAGTTTTCACATGGCTTTGGGAGGCTTTGCTGGATACAGGCTTGGCAGTCATAGCAAAACCAAATTCACCGATGATGGTGTTATGAAAAAGGAAAAGGAGTTTACCAACTTCTACCTCAATAGCCTGCAGTATGGTTTGCGTGTCCAGCTTGGTTTTTATGATGTGGATTTTTTTGCAGCCTACAACCTGAATTCGCTTTTCAGCTCTGGCCGTGGACCAGCACTTACGCCTGTTTCTTTTGGAATAACGCTCTAGGTTTTTGCTCGTTTCTGATTTGTAAAAAAATGGGCTACCATAGGGCAGCCCATTTTTTTTACATGGCTTTTAGAAGTACCACTGCAGTAATTCCGGCTCTGGGTTTTATCTGCGAATCAATTACCACTGCGCCCAAATTGAGGTCTATTTCAAGAAAAGGCAAAAGTCTTGACGCTATGCCTCCGGTAAAACAATAATAGGTTTTTGTGGCCCTTTCCATTCCAGATTCGGCTATCCGATAATAGTTCATAAGTCCGGCACCGCCGCTAATCCGTAGTTCTTCGCGCAGCATCAGGCCGGCTTCCATTTCAATAAATCCACGGCTTGCTTTGCTGAGGTCAATTCTGTCTGAATTTCGCATCATCCTTTCCACATTGGCAGCACTCTGTTTTCCGGATTGAATGAAAATCCCTGCAGTATGGGTTTTGAAGTTTCTACCGGATGCATTTTGAAAGCCACCTATTTTATATTGAAAATCGGTTTTTACCTGCCAGGAAGATCGGATTTTGCCTACTATTCCAGCCAATGAATTGATGCTACTGTCTGCAATGGTATAGCCAAAGCCAATACGCATGTTCAACCTTTTGTATCCCAAACTGGCTTCTATTTTTTTCTCCTTCCTTAATTCTGATTTCGCCCTTTTAAGTTCGCTGGCCCGTGCTGCTTTTTCTGCCACGCTTGGTTCGGACTGCTTGCCATTGAGCTTGTTTAAGGCTTCTTTTTTGTTGAGTTCCAGAAGAAATCCTTCAGATTTTGCGATTAGGTTTTCTTCTTTAAGGATGGCTTCTTCCTGAATTATCGGCATTGGTCCAGACTCAATTTTACTCTTTTCGCTTCCTTTTAATTTCCCTTCAGCATTTTCTTCGGCTTCAATTTTAAGCTTGAATTCTCCTATAGAAAAAATGCTGAGTTTCAAATCGCAGCGGTCTGAATTGTGCACATCTTCATTGCCGAGTACATTTCTTCCAGAGAATGTTATGTCATTGCGGAAAATCAAATTCCAGGTTTTGCTCGACTTCTCGAAAAACGGCTTGCTGATTTCTTTTGGTGTAAAATTGAATTTTGCCCCGTTTGGGTATAAGGCCCGCAATCTGGAAAGGTAGGATTCCGCCTTGATTGGCAATCCGGTAGCAGAAATACTTAGGTTATTGATTAGCTGGACATCCTTGCTCGCCAGAAAATCTGATTTCAATAAGTTCTCAATCCGGTTTTTATCTTCCGATCCAAGGTCGGGCGAGGCAAGGTTGCCCATTAAACCATGAAAGGCTGCAATTTTTCTTTCAGCAAGTTTTTGGATTCTTGGATCGAGGTCTGAAGCCAATATGCTAAGGTTTCTGAGGAAAAATAGGATTCCAAAAATGATTGTAGTTCTCATAATTTTAGTTAAATAAGATTTAAAAATGGCTACAGCAATCGGGGCTGTGGCCACAGTTTAAAGCTCGTTCGAATTTTATGAGAAAATGGTTCAGCGAACCTTTATTTCTTACAAAGGCAGAATTCTGGCTGAATCACTATTCAATCAACAATTTCATGGAGGCGTTTTTGCCGCTGCTTGAAAACTGAATTAAATACATACCTGGGGCAATTCCTTCCAGACTTGTTTTTTCGCCGTTTCTATCGGTTTTGATACTCAGCAATTTCCGGCCTTGAAGGTCGAAAAGGATTGCAGAAGAGATTTTTTGGAAGCCATCCCTAAAAACGAGCGTTTTACTCGCTGGATTGGGGTAGAAAGATTTGGCCGCGGTTTCATCGAGAAGTTTGTTTCTGGTAATCTGACTCACATTCCAGCGGGCAAGCCAATGGCTTTCGGGATCTGCCCCAATGCTGTCGATAATAAATCCAGCTCCAATGGAATACATCTGACCGTTTTGGTTGAAGGGCAGTCTGATAATTGTGTCGTTTATTCCGTTTTTCAACAGAAGTGGAACATCCATTTCAAAAAAGGACACAGAAGGGTGGGAGCTTTGTTGGGAAAGAATGAGGTGGACTGAATCGCCTTCAATCATGGCATCAACCTGCACATTCGGATAGCCTTCGCCCTT
>CAMDMI010000140.1 GCA_945902135.1 Spirosoma fluviale | reverse complement strand
CAAGTTGCCAATAAGGCATTTGAAGATTGGAATCAGGCAGAGCAAGCACCGGTAGGCAATCCAGATGAATCTGCACCTGTGAAAGCCCCGGAGTATGAAGAGGTGCCTGTTGACCTGCCCCAGATTTCTGGGCCGGTTATCCTGTTTGAACAGATAAGCCTCAAATTTGAAACTGGCTTCGATTCAGCTTCGCTTCGCAGGACAAATGGAACCTATATGCTTGCCAATGGCACATTTGTGGGCGATGGTGGCCAAATGGATTGGCAAACCGCCGGACTAAAACGGACAGAGGTTTATGCCGATTTGCGGAAATATAGTTTCAGGGTTAAGTACGCGGCAATTCAGGCCGACAATGTGATGCTGATGTATAAAAACCGACTGGAAACCACGGTTCTGGGCGCTTTTGAATGGAAAACCAGCAAGAAAGTAAAGTTCACCGAGCCCGTTTATCCAAGGTTTAAATCATATTACAACGAGTCAAGATTCAGGGATGTAAAGGATGATGGGATTTTTTACAAGGGCGGATTTTCTCTGGAAGGTCGGAGGGTAAACAGCTCATCTGTTTATGGTGGAAAGGGCATTATCAAACTGAAAAACAAGGACAACTGGGCGATTTCTCTGGCTTCAAACCGATTTGATTTTGGTGATACGGTCATTACTTCAGGATCTGCCTATGCCGTGGTGAATTATGGCAACGACTCCATCGTTCATCCTGCAGTGCGGGTGGTTTACAATACTGTGCGTCGTGAAATCAGGCTTTACAAGGAAAAAGGAAAGTTTAAAGATTGTCCATTTTATGATTCCGGACACAATATGGAAATCATGGCCGACCTGCTGGTGTGGGATATGGACAAGATGAACATGGATTTTTACATCCTTAACGGCAGGAGCAAGGTGCCAGCCTTGTTCGAATCCGTTGATTATTTTGACAACAAAAGATTCTCAGACCTACAGGGGATTTTTTCATTTCACCCATTGATGATGCTGCAAGCCTACGCCAAAAAAGCGGGTCGCGAGGAATTCAATGTTGAAGAAATGGCAACAGATTTTAAGCAGAATCCGAATGCATTGAGGTCTGCCATGGTTCAGGTGGCTTCTGGTGGTTTCATCGATTACGATTTCAAAAACGGCAATGTCAAAATCAAGGAAAAGCTTTTCCATTTTACCGCTGCGCAGAAAAACAAGAAAGATTACGACCAGGTTTCCATTCCTTCTGTAAATCCACCAAAGTTGAATGGACAGCTTTCGCTCGATTCAAATCAAATTACAGTTCATGGCGTGGACCGCTTTTATCTTTCAGATTCACTGAAAGTTTATATCCAACCCAAAAATCGCCGGGTGAAGGTGAAAGGAAACCGAAATATTGAGTTCGATGGCGAATTGAATGCAGGAAATTTTAAAACCTATGGCGAAGGTTTGAAATTTGATTACGCAGAATTTAAAGTAGAACTTGGTAAAATTGATTCAATTGCTATTACCACACCTTCCACAAAAAAGGGAGGACCGCCCATCATTTCAAAAATGTATGGGCAGGATAAAAATGCCAAGGAAGGAGATAAGGCATTCGGCAGTGGAACCCTCTACATCAACGAGCCAGACAACAAGTCTGCCCGAAAGAGCATTCCGAAATATCCGATTTTCGACATTAAGACACCATCCTTTATCTATTTCGATAAACAGGAATACCTCAAAGGCAAATATGGATCGGAAGTTTTTTTTAAGATACCTCCATTTCAGGTAGATAGCACCTCTGGCAAAAATGCCAAAACCATAGGCTTTGAAGGTCAATTTACTTCCGATTCCATTTTCCCCACTTTTCCGGAGAAACTCAAAATCCGGCCAGATAAATCCCTTGGCTTTGTGCATAAAACACCTGCTGAAGGTTATCCATTGTATGGCACTGAGGCCAGATTTTTTGGTTCTATTTCCTTGGATTACAAAGGACTTAGAGGGAAAGGAGAAATCAAATTTCTGAACACCACCGTTACCTCTGAGGATTTTATTTTTTATCCGGATTCTATTATTGCCCGTGGAAGATCTGCTTCAATGGTGGGAACCGAAATTCAAAATGTTGCTTTTCCTCAGGCCGAAATTCAGGGTTATGCCATGAAGTTCAATCCGGTGAAAAAGTCCATGAGCTTGATCAATGCAAAGGGAATGCCAATCAAGCTGTATGAAAAAACAATCTCGCTGGAAGGACTTCTCATGCTTTCCGCCACTGGCCTTACCGGCAGAGGATACATTCAAATTGCGGGCGCGAGGGCGGAGTCGGAGCGATATCGGTTTGAAAAAGATGGATTCCATGGCCGTCGGTCATTCTTTGAAATCAAATCGGCAAATCCAATTAAACCAGCCGTTGCTTGCCGGAATGTGAAATTTTATTTTTCTTTTAAAGACCAAAAAGCCGACTTCTCGCCGGAGGTAAAAGGTTTTGCATCCAATGTGTTTCCTTTCTGCCAGTATAAGACATCAATTCCTTCCGCAACTTGGTGGGTTGAGCGTAAGCTGGTAACGATGGAAAAGCCAGATAGCGTTGAACTTCGCAGTTCATATTTCTTCAGTACCAAGGCCGACGATTCACTTTTCTTCAATGCATCAAAGGCGGAGTACGACATTACAGAACATCGCTTAAGCGTTTCTGGCATTCCCTACATTCATGTTGCAGATGCAGAGATTAAGCCTGATAGTAACAAGGTCACCATCACCGAAGGGGCAAATGTGCAAACGCTTGCCAAAGCTACAGTCTTGGTGGATCGGGTAAATAAGTACCATACGCTTAAGGAGGCGAACATTAAAATTCTAAGCCGGGATCGTTTTGAGGGCGATGGGATTTACCAGTATGTGAACGCGCTGAAGGATACGCTTTACATTAAGTTCGATGAATTTACGCTGAAGGACCCCAAGGAAGATAAAAAGGTGGAACTTGAAACAGATGAGCCCTACACCGTTTCGGGTGGCGAGGTTTCGGAGACAAAACCCATCAAGCTGGCAAAAGGAATTTTGTATAAGGGACAGGCATTTATGTCGGCACTTAAGCCAAATCTGGAATTTAAAGGGCAGATTAAACTCGACTTGAAGCGAAACAAAAATGCAGGATGGATTAATTACGAATCCGATGGTGAAAGTCGTGAGTTTGTATTGAATGTAGCCGATGCCAAGGATGATGAAGGCCAGCCCTTGGTTTCAGGTTTGATGATTGAATTTGAGAATAACCGACTCTATAATGGTTTTCTTGCCACCAAACACAATCCGGAAGATCTTGAAGTTTTTAAGGCAAGCGGAATTCTAAACTATCTGGAAAAGACCCAGGAATTTAGAATTGGTTCCCAGGATCGTTTTGATGAAAAGACTTACGAGGGTGGAATTCTGGTTTACAATGATTCACTTTCCACCATCAATGTAAATGGAGCTTTGAATTTTCAGGGGGTTCCTGACAAAGATTTTCAGATTCGTGCAGCTGGTTTTGGAACTGGCTCACTGGATACTTCAATTGTTGAACTTACAACTTCTTTGGCATTCGACTTTAACATGCCTTCCGGTGCCTGGAAGAATATGGGCAACATTCTTGCTGCAAGGGTTGCTGATTTGGGGCTTCCAGAAGCAACTGAAGACAAAACCGGACTCGCTTTCCGGATTGCCAATATTGCGGGTGACCGTTACGGTAAGGAATATGAAAAGCAAAACCAGACCAAGAAAGTTCCGGTTTTCACAATTGTTCCAAAACTGTCAAAAAGTATTTTCCTGAGTGAAGTGAAACTTGCTTGGCATGAAAAGCAAAAAGCATGGTATTCCGTTGGTAAAATTGGGGTGAGTCATATTCAGGGAACCAATGTGAATGGTTTTATGGATGGAATGCCTGAAATCAAGTATTCAGAAGGGCCGCCAATGGTGAATTTGTACCTCGAGCCAAGTTCTGATGGCTGGTATTTTCTCGCACTAGACGAAAACAAACGACTTGGATTGCTCGCTGCACAGGATGATTTCAACAATGCAGTAGAAGGCAAATCCAAAGAGGCCAAGGAAGGTGCTTATTATTTTGCGCTGGCCGAATCGTTTGAGAAGAAACGCTTTATGCGGAATTTCAAGAAAAATTATCTGGGCATCGACGAAGGCGAAGTGGTTGAAGAGCCGGAGAAAACCCGGGACAAAGATCAGGCGGATGAAGAAGCATCATCGGAAACAAGCGATGAAGAAAAGCCGAAAAAGAAGCCGAAAAAGAAAAAATCAGATGATGAAGATTCTGCTGACGAGGATGAAAAACCAGTGAAGAAGGCCGATGACGATGATGGTTTTGGAAGCGACGAAAAGCCGGAAAAGAAAGCGGATGATGATGGTGCTTCAGACGATGAAAAGCCAAAGAAGAAGGCCGATGACGATGATGGTTTTGGAAGCGACGAAAAGCCGGAAAAGAAAACGGATGATGATGGTGCTTCAGACGATGAAAAGCCGGTAAAGAAAGCCGATGATGATGGCGCCGATGATGAAGTAAAGCCTAAGTCAGATCCTGCGGCAGATGACGAACCGAAGGAAAAAACTGCACCAGCCGATAGTTCTTCTTCTGCAGATAGTACCAAGGCCGATCCGGATAAAACAAAGAAAAAACCGAATAAGGAGGATAATTCAGAAATAGGGGATGAGACTAAACCTCCAAAAAGCGAAGGCGATAAAAAGAAGGAAGACGGCGACTTTTAACCGTATAATTCTTCATCGAGAATTATACTTCCATTTTTAGGACAATGAATTATTTCCCGATTACTACTTTTTGAGTCTGTCGTTCCTGACCTTTAATCATTTCGAGAAAATAAATTCCCGGTGAGAGTTTTGAAACCGGAATGCGGCGGGTGTGGTAACCGGGGAAATGATAACTTTCATTCTCAATAGATTCCACCTTTTTTCCGTCGATTGAAATCAAATTGACACTTACTTTTCCTGAATTGGCCAGGGTGTAACCGATTGTCAATTCGTCTTGTGATGGAACTGGGAAAACAGGATACAATTTGTCAGACATTCCGCTCAGTTTAATTTGAGTTCCCGTAAGGATGGAGTCGGTTTCAAATACAATATTTTCATCTCCTGTCTGGTATTGTAAATAGTTGATAGGAAGATAAAACATTTCTTCAGCCGTGCCTTGTCCCCAGGTAATGCTCTGTGGCGGATTGTGTGGGTTGTTTACATTGTTTGTGGTATTGTCATATCCGGCAAAAGCATGGATTACAGAACCTGCAGGAACTTTAATCAATTGTCGGAACTGGTAATCGCCTTGCCAGTTGAAATCCCATTTTTGAATATGGATAAGTGGGAGCGTGTCGCCACTGGGTTTCACTGCATACACTTTCCAATGCGTGCCAAGCTTGTGGCAATGCGGCGATATGGAATACAAGCTCACATCATATGGAAGGCTGATTCTACCGTGAAATTCGCGGGTGGTATTGGCCGGAATAATAAAGGGTCCATTCACCAGCACATTTCCAAATGGCAGCATAATGGTCGATTTTAAGGGGCGGTCACTCGGCCCGTTTTCGAAGAAAATATTGATGGACGAAGAATCTGTTTCAGATACACTTGTCGGCGCATAATGAACCTGAAGTTTCAAATCACTACCGGCATGAAGGGTTTGAACAATTCCATTGCTGTAAATGGGCGGTGCGCATCCGGGCACATATCCGGGAAGTTGCGGCTGATTTAAGTTTGCCCCGGTACCTTGATTTTCGCCATAACCGTATTCAGGTGTGGCGGCATCAAAAGCAGCAGTTTGTCCGGTCGTGTCCTCCCAGATCAATGCATGGTGAACCATTTTGGTGTTGCCTGGCCTGAATTCAATTGATTTTATTTTTTTGTCTTGTGTCAATCCGGTTGGTATGGCGAAGTAGCGGTATTCATCAAGGTTATTACCCGGATGCACATGTTTTTTTGCAAATGAAACCGTTAAATCAGGCACACCCACTTGGGACCCGGTAGGAAAAACAGGCATTGGAGGTTCGAGAGATGGATTTCCCTGCGGCATTCCGGCATCAACCCAAGCTACAATTTGTTGTTTCTGGGCATCGCTCAGATAATTCTCACGCTGGTATCTTTTGTAACTCGGATCGGGTTGCCATGGCGGCATGTAATTGATTGAGGTTACATGTTTTATCATTTCGCCACGGGCCGAAACCTGGCTGAAATTGCTCAATGGAAATGGCCCAATTTCACCATCGCGGTGGCAGTTGCTGCAGTGCTTGTAAATAATTGGCGCTATGTGCTCTGAAAAGGTAGGCGACTGAGCATCAACAAGAAAGGAGAGTAGTAAAAATGCAGAGAATGACAATAATCGTTTCATGTTCATGGGTTTTTTTGAATGATACAGCCAACAGCTTTGGTTTTCGAAATTAAAATCTTTTTTCCAAACACCCAACTTTCGATTGCATCGCGGAGGTAATGCTCGGTGACAACGGTGCGTCTTTTTCCCAAAGATGCAAATGAATTGTCGATTTTGCCTCTGTATAAAATTGTGTGGGTTTCATCGTCTTCTACCACTACCTCCGGGGTGATTTCGGCTTGGAGTTTTTTGGTGATTACTTGTCCCGAATCCCCATTTAAAGGAAATCTGAGTCCATATTTTTTCCCAAAAGCCATCCGGGTTTTCTCATTTGATAAGGCATTATCTGGAAAAATGCCGACGAATTTCACATCCAATTGACTGTATTGCCCGTCTAGTTTTTTCAGTTCAATGCTTACGCTCTGGCAGATTGGGCAGGTTTCGGCAAGAAAAATGTACACCGTCAATCCTTTTTTATCAGCAAAAGTTTGAGCAGAGATGGCGAAAATGAAAATAAAGAGGAGTCTGAATCGCATATCCTATTGTTGGAGATTTGTTGATACTTGAATTTCAAAAATGAAGGAATACTAAATACTCCGTCGCTTTACCTGGATTTTGATGTAAAGGTTTCATAAGGAAGTTTTTAAAAATTCGCTGGCTCTGGAATGAAGGCTTTCCTTTGGCAGGTTGGCCAATTCAGCCTTT
>CAMDMI010000139.1 GCA_945902135.1 Spirosoma fluviale | reverse complement strand
AGCAAAAAGCTTCTGAAAATGGAGGCTGAGATTGAAAAAACCTTGCTTAAGAAAATCCAGAAGATAAATAAGAAAGAAGAAAAAGACAGTTCTGAAAAAGCAAAGAAATCAGTCAAAGGGAAAAAAGTTGTTCGTGGCCGTGGTCGCCCGAAGGCGAATGCAGAAGCTACAGTTTCTGCGCCTGCAGCCAAGCCCCGCGGTCGTAGAAAAGCGAATGTTGATGCTCCGGTTGCAACAGCTCCGGTTGCAAAAACACGCGGTCGCAAAAAAGCAAATGCTGAGGCTCCGGCTGCAACAGCAGCAGCTCCGCTTGCAAAAACCCGTGGTCGCAAAAAAGCAAATGCTACAACTACTTCTGCAGCAGCAGCTCCGGTAACAAAAACACGCGGTCGTAGAAAAGTAAATGCTGAGGCTTCGGATGCAGCAGCTCCAGTAGCAAAGACCCGTGGACGCAGAAAAGCAAATGCTGAGGCTCCGGCTGCAACAGCAGCTCCAGTAACAAAAACACGCGGTCGCAGGAAAGCAAATGCTACAAGCTCTTCGGAGGCAAGCGCAAAACCTGCAAGCAAAGCAGGAAGACCAAGGAAAAATACGAGTTCGGCTGAATAAGCCGGACTTAGTTCCAGCGATTTTTTATGGCTTCGAGCAAGGCCGGATGTACTGCACCTCCGGCTATCAGTTGACGACCAAAAAGTGCATTGTCCTCGCCCTTGAAATCGCTTACAAACCCACCTGCTTCACGAACAAGGCAGATGCCAGCCGCCACATCCCAGGGGCTAAGGTTGTACTCGAAGAAACCATCGAAAATGCCGCTGGCCACATAAGCCAGATCTATGGCCGAAGAGCCCATTCTTCTCAATCCATGGGAGTTTTTCATCAAGTGGTTGATTACATCCAGATACTGATCCATTTTTTCAAAATTGAAATACGGAAATCCGGTTGCCAGAAGACTTCTTTCCAAAGAACCTTCATGGCTGACGAAAATTTGTTTTCCATCACACCAGGCACCACCGCCTTCTCTGGCATAGTAAATTTTTCCTTCCGGTGCATGGCCGACAACACCAAGTATTGGATTCCCTTCCCAAACAAGTCCAACGGATACAGAAAATACCGGTAGTTTGTGCAGGAAATTTGTGGTTCCATCAAGCGGATCTATGATCCAAACAAGCTTTGATTCTTCAGCTGCCAGGTCTACAGTGCCTTCTTCTGTGATGAATGCAGCCTCAGGAAGGATTTTTTTACAGGCACTAACCACCATTATTTCGGCTTCCTTATCCACATAAGAAACCAGGTCGTTCAGGCCTTTGTACTCAACATCTTCAAGACTGAATTTTTGGTTTTCAGTCAATAAAAATTCACAAGTAGTTCTCACCAGTTCAATGGTAAGGCTGCAGATTTTGTCGAGTTCTTCCGGACTTGGTTTTGTCATTTTGCAAAAATCAAATTCCCTGCACCATTTGCGTTAATTTCTCCACAGCCGGATTGATGTATTCCATCAGGTACTGCGGGAATATGCCAAGCAAAATTATGGTTGCCAAAAGTGGTATTAGCATGATGTATTCACGAAAGTTCAAATCCTTTAAATTTTCTTGGATGGATTTGTCTCTTACCCAAAATTCGCCGAGAAACATTTTTCTCGCTGTATAAAGATAATAAGCTGCCGAAAGAAACATGCCAAAAGTGCTTGCGATGGCAACCCATCTTGGAATCAACTGGTTGAAACCTGCCGATTTAAAGGCTCCCAATACCACCAGAATTTCCCCGATAAATCCAGAGAATCCGGGAATGCCCATGGATGCGAAAAAGCCCAACATCGCAAGGGCAACAAACCTTGGCATTGGGTTTACAAGGCCGGCAAAATCATCCCGGTTCCGGTTTTGAGTCCGGTCATAAATAACGCCTGCAATCAGAAATAGAAAGGACGAAATCAATCCATGGGAGATGCATTGAAAAACCGCGCCACCAAGTCCTTCGGCCGTAAGTGCGGCAAGTCCAATCAGCACATAGCCCATGTGGGAAACGGAAGAATAGGCAATCATCCGTTTAAGGTCGGGACTGCCAAGTGCATTGAGACCACCATAAAGAAGAGAAAGCAGACCAATGACAGAAAGTGGCATAGCATACTGAACCAGCAATTCCGGAAAAATGGGCAATGCAATTCTGAATAGGCCATACGCGCCAACCTTTAAAAGCAATCCTGCCAGAACCAGGGAAACAGCGGTTGGCGCTTCCACATGGGCATCAGGCAGCCAGGTGTGCACGGGTACCGCCGGCAACTTGATAAGAAATCCAAGCACCAAAACGAAAAAACACCAGCTGCGAAGCGGAAGTCCAAGAAAGGCAGTTTCCGAATCAAAGGAGAGAATTGAATATGGAATAAGGTTACTCTGGTCGGCCAGATAAGGGATGGTGAAAGTATGTACGATTTGCTCAGCCGGAATACTTCCACCCGCCAGCAATTGCTGTGTCTCGAAAATGATTTCACTCGTCAGCATATCACCGGGCGCCATCAAACCAAAATTGATGGCTGTTTCAACAGGATCAATCGAGGACATGTAAAGCGCAATCATACCCATCAGGATAAAAACTGAACCTGCCAGTGTGTAAAGGAAAAACTTCACAGCCGCTTTTTCTTTAGCCGGACCACCCCAAAGTCCGATGAGGAAAAACATCGGCAGCAGCATGAATTCGAAGAAAATGAAGAATAAAAAGAAGTCCAAGGCTACAAAGCAACCTGCAATGCTGCCCGCCATAAGTAGAAAAGCAAGTACAAAACCTTTTACTTTTTCCCGGATGGAAAGCGCACTGATGGAGGCAATCAACAGAATTAAGCCAGTGAGAGGCAAAAAGGCAATGTTCAGGCCATCTACACCAACAAGGTAGTCAATAGACAAGGCGCCAAAAGCCCCAAGTTTCAGGCTTATCCAGTCGCGCTTTTCCACTAGCTGAAAACCCATCCATGTTTGTCCATCTGGTAAGGCCGGATCAAACTGAATGAGGGCATTTATGCAAAGTCCCAGCATCACCAACATGCCTCCAATCAGGATTGCCTTCAAGAGGCGTTCCATGTAAGAGGGCACCAAAAGCGTAAAGGCCGCCAGCAGGAAGGGCCAGAAAACGATGAGGCTAAGTAGGGTCTGACTCATAGTCTGCAAATATGTTGGCTATTTCGTGAATAATCAGGTTTTAACCCGCATCTCTTGACAGCATTTGACTTCTGTGGGCATCCAGCTTCAGGAAAATGAAAAGTAATATTGTAAATGACCAGAGCGATGAACCTCCATAACTGATAAAAGGAAGTGGAATTCCAATTACAGGAAGCAGGCCAACCGTCATTCCTATGTTGATGGTGAAGTGGAAAAAAATAATGGCGGCAACACAATAGCCATACACCCTGCTGAATTTCATCTTTTGCCGGTCTGCCAGATAAACCAGCCGCCAAAGCATTCCCAGGAATAGCCCGCACACCAGCAGCGATCCTAAAAAGCCAAACTCTTCACCGATGGTACAGAAAATAAAATCTGTGCTTTGCTCTGGTACGAAGTCGAATTTTGTTTGCGTCCCTTCCAGATAACCTTTCCCCAAAAAGCCTCCGGAACCGATGGCATTTTTTGATTGCGTTACATTCCATCCAACACCCAGGGGATCGATGCCGGGTTGAACCAGAACTTTTATCCGGTTTCTTTGGTGTGGCTGTAAAACATCATTGATGAAATAATTGGCTCCAATTACCACAAGGCAGATGACCGATGCAATGATGGCCAGGGCAATTACATTGTTGAGGGTTTTGTCGATGATGAAAAAAGCGGCAACCGCAATTACTCCAATGGCAACCAGCAGCCAGGTTTGCGGAACAACGAGGGTGAGCACAAACAGGAAAACAATTCCGAGTCCTAAATTGGGAATCCAGGGTGGAAGGCCTTCCCTGAAAAGGGGAATGACAAAGGCCGAAAACACCAGTGTACTTCCAGTGTCATTTTGAAGCAAAATGAGAATGGCAGGAATGGCGATGATGATGGCCGCACGGTTTAGGTCGGGCCAGCGATCTAGTCGGATTAATGGATTGCTGAGGTATTTTGCCAAAGCCAGGGAGGTGGCAAACTTGGCAAACTCAGAAGGCTGAACCCCGAATGTGCCTACGCCAAGCCAAGATTTTGATCCGGCAACTGTTTTTCCTACACCAAGAACGGCAACCAGAACGAGGAGAATTCCCGCATAAATGAAATAGCTGAAGACATCATAAAACTTGTAATCCGTAGCCATTATCAGAATAATCAGCACGGAAGATGTGCCAATGAACAAAAGCTGACGGCCAGAGGAAATGCTCATATCCCAGGCATCGATGTCGGCATTCACATCCAGCTCGGAGGCATAGATGGTAAGCCAGCCCAGCAGCAGCAAGGCTAGATACATTCCCAAAAGTGGAATGTCAATGGTTTTTACCAGCTTCTCCTCTCTTGCCATTGGATGTTGTGTCTTTGTGGATGTAATCTCTGCTGAGCATGTGCTCGTAGAGATTTTTTCGCTGAATGGTGTCGTTCAAATATTTTTCTACCATGAGTGTGGCAATGGGCGCAGCCACAAAGCCTCCAAATCCAGAGTTCTCCACTACAGTGGCGACAGCAATTGTTGGATTGTCTTTCGGGGCAAAGCAAATAAAAATGGAGTGGTCTTTTCCATGCGGGTTTTGGGCCGTTCCGGTCTTTCCGCAAATGGTCACCGTTTTCATTCTCGCTTGCGACCACACGGTTCCGCCCTGAACAGCCCATTGCATGCCTGTAATAATGGACTCAAAATGTTTTGCGGCAACTTTGGTTTGATGGCGGACCTTAAACTGTGCCGGTGTTGTTCCCTTTTCTCCGATTTTCTTAATAAAATGCGGTGTATAATAATGGCCCCTGTTGGCAAGTACGCATGCCATATTGGCCATGTGTAAAGGACTCAGGCCCAGCTCTCCCTGTCCGATTGAAAGGGAATAGACATTGGAGTATTTCCAGTGTTTTTCGCCATAAATCCGGTCGTAATAAGCAATGGTTCTAAGGATGCCTTTCTTCTCACTTGGCATGTCGATGCCGAGTTTTTGTCCGATTCCAAAGGAACTCATGTATTCTCTCCAGCGGTCATACCCGATGCGGGTATCCAGAAAAGTATTGCCGCTCTTGTGCTGGTTGATGATCCTGCGAAAAACCTGAAGGTAATAAGGATTGCAACTCCATTGGATGCTTTGTCTAAGGTTGCAAGGGCCAGGGTGTGGGTGGCAGTGGACAACATCTTGCACGCATGGCCAAACCATGTTGCTGTCTATTACGCCTTCCTGCATGGCGGTAAGTGCCTGCAAGGTTTTAAAAATTGAACCGGGAGGATAGGGTGCCATCAGTGCCCGGTTGAAAAGGGGTTTCAGCGGGTCTTTTTGCAATGCGAGGTAGTTTTTGGAGAAATCCCTTCCACGAAGCAGGTTGGGGTCATAGGTTGGAGATGAAATCATGGCGAGAATTTCACCTGTTTTGGGTTCCATACAGATGATTGAACCCTTTTTGTTTTTCATCAACTCTTCCCCAAACTTCTGCAATTCCAGATCTATGGTTGAGTAAAGGTTATCACCCCGCACGGCGGCCGTGTCAAAAATTCCGTCCTTGTAATGTCCTTTTTGAATGCCATTTACATCCACCATCATGAACTTCACACCCCGCTTTCCACGCAGTTGTTCTTCATAATAATTTTCCAGACCTGAAATTCCGAGGTAATCGCCTGAACGATAATAGTTGTTGCCTTCTTTCTTATATTTTTCAAGTCTTCCGGCGGAAATTTCACCGATGTAACCCAACACAATTCCCATGGAACTGTGGTCGTAACCCCTCACGGTTCGAGGGGAAATAAAGAAGCCCGGAAAGTCGATGAGCTGGTCCTGAACTTTGGCAAATTCGGTGTGACTCAGTTGCTTGATAAAAGGCGATGGTTTTACTTTTGAATAGGTTCGGGCGGCAGTGATGGTTTCAGAAAATTCTTCTTTGGTGATGCCGAAAAGTGAACAAAACCGAGTGGTGTCCATTCCTTTTTTTACCTCTTTGGGCAGAACCATCACATCATACACCGGCACATTGTACACGCAAATTTTTCCTTTTCGGTCGTACACAATTCCGCGGTAAGGATATTCGATGATGCGCTGAAGGGAAATATTGGCTGCTGCTTCCTTGTAGCTGTCGTCTATTACCTGCATGTAAAAAAGCCTGAGCAGCATTACAAATGCCACCAGAGCAAAAACGAAGATGATGGTACGCTGCCGACTCTCAAACATGAGCAGCAAAAATAGGAAAGGAAGGGTGTTTTGAACGGGAAATTAAGTGCTGGCCCAAAAGCTTCGTAATCTAAAGTGGGAACTGAAACTAATTTTCTCTCTTTGAACGTCCGAGGCTGTTGTTTCTTCTGTAAAGTCCGCCGATTTTCTTTTGGTAAGACAGGATAGATTCAAAAAAATAGACTTAAAAATAATCCTGCATGCTGAATAAGTGCCTGTTTTATTTGCCCTTCAATTAAAATTGAAAAATGCCTGAATCCAACTTTGAACGCATGATTGCCCTTGCAGAGCAAGTCTTTGATACCAAAAACGATGCCGGCCAGCTGGATGTAAACCAGGAGGTGCTTGCGCGACTGGAGGAAATTCATCCGGCTACAGTTTCTGAGTTTGCCGATGACAATGGCCCGGTGGCCTGGGTGTTGATGATTCCCTGCAATATGGAGCAGATGTATCTTTTCATGGAAGGAAAAACCACGGAAAAAGCATTGTTTGAAAGTGTTAAACCAGAACAAAAGCATGATGCCATTTACCTGTGTTCTGCCATGGTTCTGGAGGAATACAGGCGCAAGGGCATTGCCAAAAAGCTTGCTCTTGAGGCAATTGAAAGTTTAAGAAAGGATCATCCCATTCAATTTCTTTTTGTCTGGGCATTTAGTCCGGAGGGATTGGCAGGTTCGGAAGAACTTTCCCGGCTTACGGGTTTGCCATTGTTGAAAAAACTGAAGTAAATTCCATTTGGTAGAAATTTAGGAAAAAATCTAGGATATTAAGTTTCGCCATTTTTCTTGAGCCTTAAACATTTAAAGGCCACAATTTTTTTTGGCCTTTACAAGGAGTAATGTTCATCCTCCAGCCAGT
>CAMDMI010000138.1 GCA_945902135.1 Spirosoma fluviale | reverse complement strand
CTTTGCAATTCTGCATCGATTTCAGATTTCATGATGCGAATTTCCAGCGGGGCTGAAATGGCAAGCGATATCACCAAGCCCATAAAAAGCCTTGGCAAAGCCTGCAGAAATTCTGGTCCGGTGATGTTGTCGGTATTGTCGCCTTTACCCGTGCTCGATACAATAAACCGCTCAAGGTTAAAGATGATTGCGCCCCAAATGAGGCCAATTAAAAGCGAAATTCCTGCCGTTAATAAATCAACGCCTTCGGCTGTTGCCAATTGCTTCGGCTCAAAAACAATGTAAAATGCATAGGAGGAGGAAACGAAAGCCAGCACAAAAGTGGCAAACACAATGCCGCCAAGGCCAAAGTACTTTACTCTGTCGTAATCAGGACAATGGGCCAGAATACGGGGGTCTGCGCCGGAACACCACCAAAGTAATTTTTCAAAACGCGTTTGTTTTCCCCGAACTGCAGAGCCCGGTCCAACAATCGAAGCCGGAGGATTTGTGTTGTTCATTTGTTGTGCTTCAAGAAAAGACAGAATCTATACCAGATGGCTAGCATTGAACAGAATCCATCAATACCGTGGAAAAATCTAACCTTTGAGACTTGAAACCAAATTCTAAAAAGAATTATTTAAAAGATTTGGAAAGAAATTTTACAAGTCATTCACAGATAAGAACTTATTGTTTTTTTAGGCTTCTAGCGAAACCTTCCATTTGGTGCTAGGTAATTCGATGCACAAAAATTTGTCAACATGAATCTTGTAAACAAAAATGCGTTTACTGAAAGTTTGTTTACAGATTTTGTAAACAGAAATGTTGTTAACAAGAAATCGTTTCGTAAAAGTTTGTTTACAGATTTTGTCAACTGAGTTTGTGTAAACAAAAATCCGTTTCCTGAAAAGTTGTTGACAGATTTTGGCGGGATTTGCGGGGAATTATTTCTTTCGAAGAAAAGATTGGCTTCTCCGAGTAGAAGAGATCTTGAGCGCTCTCCCAGGAATAGTATGAATTTGAAATGGACAAATGCTCTGATTTTTAAACAGTACAAAATGAAGGGCATTAAGCGTTTCAAAACCGCATTTTACCGTTCTGACTTGAAGAATTATTCAACTGGAAATCCCATTTAACCAGACATTTTTATGACCCAGGACTGGCATGCACAATAAAAAAGCCACCTTTTCAGGTGGCTTTTCAAATCAAATACTTTGAAGACTAGTCCGGAATTTTCTCTGCATCCGCCGGACGCTCAAGACGCATGTAGGTGTTTTTTAAAGACTTTCGCACTCCTGGATCATTTGGTTCTTTCTTGTAGCAAGCCTCAAAAAAAGGCAAGGCATTCGAAAATTCCTTTTTGGCATCTGCCTCCATCGCTTTTCCTTTTTTCTGATAAGAGTTGATATCCAAATCGTTTAACTTCTTCAAAATATCAGCTGCCTTATTGAAATGGTAAACACCCATATTGAAATTGGACTCTAAATTTAATGGTTCAATCTGGATGGCTTTCTTGTAAGAACTTATTGCTTTGGCTTTGCTGGCATCCCTGTCTTTTGGAAGTCGCTTGGCATCAGCAGCTTCTTGTTCATATATGTTGCCAAGAATTGCATAAATAGAAGCGTTGGTTGAGTCCATACGGATGGCATCCTCAAGCTTGGTCTTCGCCTCATTGCCACGGCCCATTACAAAATATAAATCAAGCTCTTCCAAAGCCAGATTTTTATCAGCAGGATATTCCTTGCGGCCTTCTTCAATAATAGAAAGTGCTTCATATTTTTTTTCCGCCTTTCCGGCCTGCCTAGAAAGTGAAAGATACATCCCTGCATTTTTCCTTCCCATGCTAAACAGCTTGCGGGTATACAAATCGCACTTCTTATAGTCATTCATTCCCTCTGCGGCATACAAAGAATAAACAAAAGCTGTGGTATCAGCTGGCTTGATACTTTGCGCCAACTCATACGAAGAAATAGAACCCGCAAAATCTTTGGCTTCGTACTTCTTTACGCCCTCATTCAGAAAACTACCCCACAAACCTGCCATCTTCTGACTTGAATTGTCATAATATTCATCACCAGGCTTGGAAAGCGCCATCGCCTTTGAAAATGACTCAAAAGTCTGCTTGCCGGCATCCGCCGCAATGGTGCTAAACTTTGGATTTTTTGAATTGAGTATGTTCTCATAAATCAATCCTCTGAAATACCAGGTCTTAGGTTTGTCCTTGGTTTTTTCATGGCTTGCAGCCCGGTCGATTTCTTCTTTGGCCTTATCAAGCTCACCATCTTTGTTAAAAAAGAAGGCATTGGTAACGGCATCATTCTGGGCCTGCACAAAGCCAGCCACCAGAAAGCATGCGGATAACAGGGTTTTTCTCATGGTAATCACAATTTAAACGACTTGGTTTATTATTCCGGACTCTGATTTTCAGTTGTTTCGGCTCCAGTTTCTGGCGTTTCACCCCCTTCTGATGGATTTATCAAATCATCTTCGGCTGTTTCTACTATTACCTCTTCCTGGATGTCAATCCGAGCGATGGAAGAAATGGCGTCATCTTCATTCAAACGAATCAAACGAACGCCTTGTGTATTCCGACCCATCACACGAAGGTCAGCCACTGATGTTCGGATCATGATGCCCGATTTATTGATGATCATCAATTCATTAGAATCTTCCACATCCAGAATTCCGACAACATTGCCGGTCTTTTCGGTAATGTTCAGCGTTCTAACGCCTTGAGTGCCACGATTGGTTACGCGGTAATCCTCAATTTCGGAGCGTTTGCCATATCCTCTTTCAGACACAACCAAAAGATTGCGACCTGAATCACTTATACAAACCAGTCCCACAACTTTATCTCCTTCTCCAACCAGTTTCACACCGCGAACACCGGCAGCACCACGGCCCATCGGTCTTACCGTTTCCTCAGGGAAACGAACTGCACGGCCATTGTGTGTGGCTATAATAACCTGATCACTGCCACTTGTCATCTTCACATCCAGCAATTGATCGCCTTCATTGATGCTGATGGCGATAATGCCTGCCTGCCTTGGACGACTGAAGGCCTCAAGCGTGGTTTTTTTGATGGTACCTTTTACAGTACACATCACCAGGTAATTGTTGTTGATGTAATCGTCATCCTTGAGACTCTTCACATTGATAACAGCACGGATTTTTTCGTCCTTTTCAATGTTGATGATGTTTTGAATCGGTCTGCCTTTGGCCGTTTTACTGCCTTCTGGAAGTTCGTAAACCTTTTTCCAGAACATCCGACCATTGTTGGTAAACACCAACAAGTAATTGTGCATGGTGGCCACAAAAAGGTGTTCTGTGAAATCATCATCCTTCACGGCAGTGGCTTTTGAGCCAATTCCGCCGCGGTTTTGCAAGCGATAATCCGTGAGTGGAGTCCTTTTGATATAACCCTGGTGCGAAATGGTAATCACCATTTCATCATCCGAAATCATATCTTCTATAGACAAATCATCGGATGCATGCACAATTTCAGTGCGGCGGTCATCGCCGTAGCGGTCACGAATATCATCCAATTCCGTCTTGATGATGCCCATCCGGATACCCTCATCTCCGAGAATTTCCTTCAGGCGGTCAATCAGCTTTTGAATCTCCTGAAATTCCTCAATGATTTTATCGCGCTCAAGTCCGGTTAGGCGCTGCAACCTCATATCGAGAACGGCCCTTGCCTGAATTTCAGACATACCGAATTTCTCTATCAATCCGCCCCTCGCCTCTTCAGGATCGAGGGATTTACGAATCAGAGAAATTACTTCGTCAAGGTGATCTAGGGCAATGAGCAAACCTTCCAATACATGGGCCCGCTTTTCAGCTTCACTGAGATCAAAGTTTGTACGGCGAATGACTACTTCGTGGCGGTGTTCCACAAAATACTGGATCATGTCCTTCATGTTCAGCATCATTGGCTTTCCTTTTACAAGGGCCACATTGTTTACGCTGAAAGAACTTTGAAGGGAAGTAAGTTTATAAAGTGTATTTACAACTACTTGGGAATTGGCATCCTTTTTCAGGTCGAAGACCATCCGGATTCCATCGCGGTCAGATTCGTCGCGGACATCGGCGATGCCTTCCAGAATCTTATCGTTGATCATATCCCCGATACGCTCAATCATGGCAGCCTTGTTCACCTGATATGGGATGTCGTAAAATACGATTTGCTCCCTTCCGGTGCGGCTGGTTTCAAAGCGGTAGTTGGCACGAATTACAATGCGGCCACGACCAGTTTCGAGTGCAGACCGGATTCCGCTGTAACCATAAATGGTTCCTGCTGTTGGGAAATCAGGTCCTTTAATCAGTTTGCAGATATCCTGGATGGAAATATCATTGTCATCGATGTAGGCTTTAATACCGTCAATTACCTCACGAAGATTGTGGGGCGCCATATTGGTGGCCATACCCACGGCAATCCCTGAGCTGCCATTTACGATGAGATTGGGGAACTTCCCAGGCAGAACCGTAGGCTCCACGAGGGAATCATCGAAATTGGGTTGAAAATTAACCGTGTTCTTTTTGATATCGGCGAGAAGCTCTTCAGCCAAACGCTTGAGGCGAGCCTCTGTATAACGCATTGCCGCAGGCTCATCTCCATCAATCGAACCGAAGTTACCTTGACCATCAACCAAAGGATAACGCAAAGACCAAGGCTGGGCCATGCGAACCATTGTGTCGTACACGGAGGAGTCGCCGTGCGGGTGATACTTGCCCAAGCATTCTCCGACAATACGGGCGGATTTCTTGTGTGACTTATTCCAGTTTACCCCAAGGTCTTCCATTGCAAAAAGCACGCGGCGGTGCACCGGTTTTAGTCCATCGCGGACATCCGGAAGTGCACGACTGACGATAACCGACATCGAATAATCGATGTAGGCAATGCGCATTTCTTCTTCAATGTTGATTGGAATGATGTTCTCGTTCTCGGCCATTCAGGTGGATAAAAAATCTTGAAAGGCCGCAATTTAGTCTCTTTTGTACTTTCTTATCAAGAAACGAAGTTTATTCCCTCTCTTTTTATTCTTTTTCTTCCTCAGGCTCCTCAGCATCAAGGTTTTTATCCTTGTTTCTGCTGTTTGGGTCCCGGGCTTTTATCCCTTCAAACTCAGATGGTTTTTTCTCCGGTTTTTTTCCAAAAAGCCTTGAAAACCAAGAATCTGACTGAATCAGGTTCTTATCCTTGGTAAAAACATATTCCTGACCAACCTTGGGATTTTGTCTTTTAAAACGCCACCAGGGTTGCCCACGAAACTTTGTGCCTTGGTGCGCATGCAACATCCGAACCTGACAACCGGGAATAGGACAAAGCTTGAAACTGCCGCAAGCGCCAGATAAAACCAGAACCAGGCACAAGAAAATGAACAACCTGTGTGGTTGAATTCTTTGAAACAAAAACTGGCCTTGGCTCATCTGGTCGCAAATTTAGCCAACAACGGAGAAATACCTTCGCCATTGTGCCCAACCATTTTTTGAAAGGGTAATATTTGTTTTGAATACATTGGTTCCAGCAATTTATCCATCCAGTCCGGAGGCTTTTAGGGTTGAGGTGAGGTGTAGGAAGCACTTAATGTGCGGGCAGGGGTTTTCAAATTTAGAGACGCAACCACGCTGAATCGTGGCAGTAGAGACGCAAAATCTTGCGTCTCTACGAACCCGTAAGGGCTGAAAATTTTCAGCCCTTACATTAATCCGCCGCCTACATGCTATTCCGGATTTGCAATCAGGAAACCTGGTAGACAAGGTCCCTTTTGTTCTCAAGTTGGTTTTAGCTCGACTGCCAAAAGCATCTAGCCTCGCCTTATGGAATGGCCGGTCAGGGCTAAAATGCGAATGCAGAAAGTGGAATTTTTCAGAATAAAAACTAAATTTGGATTCAATTTCACACAAAATGAACACTGTTTTTCACCTAAATTCTGCCAGTGATGTAAGCCAGGAAATTCTGGATTCCATCAAGCTCATTTTTCAGACAAGGCCCATAACCATTGTGGTGGAAGACAGCATTGAAGAACTCCCGGATGCAGAACAAAAGGCCATACTTGACAGCCGGATGCAGGAACCGGATCAGCACTACCTAAGTGCAGAAAAATCAATTGAGCTGCTGAGAAAAAAATATGGCATTTAAGGTCCGAATCAACATAAAGGCCCAGGCGGAAATTGAAAGTGCCTATGACTGGTATAGGAAAAGTAGCCCGAATGCAGGCAATCGTTTTCTTGATTCACTGGAATCGGCATATGGGGTATTGAAAGTAAATCCTTATTATCAGATACGGTACCGAAATGTTCGGTCAATCAGCCTGAGGCAATATCCATATTCACTCTACTTTATGGTGGAGGAAGCGCAAAATACGGTAAGGGTCCTTTCCTGTTTTCATCAGCACCGAAACCCAAGTTCGAGGCCCTGAAATTTAGCAGACATCAGGTGTTTCTTCTGACCTGGTCTTTAGACAGCTGAGACTCGGGACGACAAATTTTCTAATGTCTCCAACCCGAGGCCTCCAAACAATCCAAACCGCCACCGGGACTGGATTCCCTAGAAAAACTAGTTTATCAGTAGAGACGCAAAATCTTGCGTCTCTACGAACCCGTAAGGGCTGAAAATTTTCAGCCCTTACATTAATCCGCCGCCTACATGCTATTCCGGATTTGCAATCAGGAAGCTAAACGCTGTTTTCGGTGCTACGAGTTCGGGATTTCAAATCCCGAACAGCGGGTGTTTGGTTCCCAGCCCCAGTGGTGTCAGTTCCTGCGCCCCGGATAGAAACGAAAAGCCCGCAGAGAGCAAAGCGAGCGAGGACTTGCAGTGTATAGCCGGAAAGGGCGCCCAAAAAAATAATGTATTCTAAGCTCTACACATTCAACCAGTAAACCAATTTGAGCACCAGAGAGCGCACCTTGGTTTTCCATGGCGAGGGTAGGTAATTTTCGGAATACACCACGAAGGCATCAGACATTGGGGCAAAACGCCACTGATAACGGGCATTGAGGTTGATGTTGTTGGCCTGCTGGTTGTACTGCGTGAATAGTGTGAAAAAATGCGCCCTCGAAAATGAAAATTCTGCTTTCGGTCCCAGCAAAAGGAAATTGGTTTTTTCGAAGGGAGATGGCAGGCGAATGGAATTGTAATTGGCGCTGATGCCGATGGTGGCAAATGGCCC
>CAMDMI010000137.1 GCA_945902135.1 Spirosoma fluviale | reverse complement strand
GTAAAAACCAGTTTCATTCAGAATTTGCCATTTAGCCGCGGGCATTTCAGGAAATATTTTCCTTTGTTTCCTCTGGCTGTTGAATCTCATGATCTTCGTGGATTTGACCTCATTATTTCCAGCTCACACATGGTCTCCAAAGGGCTGCTTTGCCGGCAGGATCAGCTTCACATCAGTTATTGCCATAGTCCTTGTCGCTTTGCCTGGGATTTGTACCACCAATACCTCGAAGAAGCTGGACTCAGAAATGGAATCGGGGGATTTATTGCCCAATATTTTCTTCACAGGCTCAGGACCTGGGACATTATCAGCCTGAATCGTGTGGGGCATTTTATCGCCAATTCGGCTTTTATCGGTAAGCGAATAAGCCATGTTTACCGCCGTGAATCTGAAGTGGTTTTTCCGCCTGTGGATACTGAGCGGTTCAAATGTCTGGAGGATAAAAAGGATTATTTCTTCGCAGCAAGCCGCCTTGTTCCCTATAAGAAAATGGACATCATTGTTGAAGCATTCAAAAGGATGCCGGATAAGAAGTTAATCGTTTGTGGCTCTGGGCCGGATACAGGAAACATTCAGGCAAGGGCAGCTTCCAATGTTCAATTCAGAAAGGAAAGCAGCGATCTGGAATTTGTTGAATTAATGGCTTCCGCCAAAGCCCTGGTTTTTGCAGCAGAGGAAGATTTCGGAATCACCATGGCTGAAGCCATTTCTTGCGGTACGCCTGTAATCGCTTTTGGAAAAGGCGGGGCTGCTGAAATAGTGGAGGAAGGAAAATCGGGTTTCTTGTTTTCCGAACAAACGCCAGATTCCATCATCCAGGCGGTGAGTCGATTTGAATCCGAAGGACTTGATTGGAATGCCTTTCAGATTTCAGAATCTGCCAAACGGTTTTCGCGACGGCGTTTCAGGGAGGAAATTTCCAGCATTGTGTCCCGCAAATGGAAGGAGTCAAAACGCTGATATCGCGCATGATTGCCTTGCAGATTGGAAGCAGAATTGCACTGCTTGCCTGTATGCTCTGGGTTTTTTGCCTGCCATTTTCTATGGCCCAGCAAACAAGATTCACCTCTATTTTTCTTTTCAGTATTCTGGGCGGATTTTTGATAAAAGTGCTGACAGAAGGGTTTGATCCATGGCGGGTTCCATTCCGGATTATTCGTCTGATTTTACCACTTGGACTTATTGCTCTTTTGCCCTTGCTTCATTTTGTGCCAACTGGCAACAACACAAGGGAGCTTTTGCTGAATGCCCCGCTGTTCTTGGTTCCATATATTCTGTTTTACCTTTCCCGTGACTGGCCGAAATGGCATTCCAAAGCCATTGTTTTTACACTGGCATTTTCATTTGTTCTTTTAACTGGATTTCTATTGATGCAAGGTCCCAATACCGTATGGTTTTCGGTGAGAAGTGAGACCGAGTTGCCGGATATTTTTCTCCTTGCCCGCCCTCAAATGGGCTTTTTGGCAGGGGTTCTTTTTTTCTTGTGCAGGCAGCAATTCATCTTTCTTCAAAAGCCGGTTCTTTCTGCAATTTCTTTTGGTCTTACAGTTCTGCTTCTCTTTTGGATACTTTCGAAAATTGCCCTTCTGGCCTTTATTTCAGCAGTTTTCCTTTGTTGGGTGATTGCCAGTAAATCAAAGCCATGGTTGTTTGCTTCTCAAATCACCCTCCTGTCAGTTGGTATTTTTTTGGTGTTCTGGAAATTGATGAGTTCCGGACTTGTATCGGAAGCGCTAAGCAGGGATGGACTTTCGTTCGAGAAATATCCCAAAGCCTATGTAAACAGCATCAATAGTAGGGTTGTGCTATGGCGGGCGTCCTTTGATTTGGTTTCCAGGTCCGAAAATCTCATTACTGGAATTTCATCAGAACAACTTGTTACAGAACTGGATTTTGCTGTTGGGAAATACAATGGATATTTACAGACGCGGCATCTGAATCCACACAATCAGTTCTTGTATATGCTGTTGATGTACGGGGTTCTGGGGATGGTTTGCTGGTTCTATTTTTGGTCTTCTGTTCTGAAAGCAATTCGAAAATTCCCGGTTTTAATTTCAATGTGGTGCTTCGTGTTTCTTTGTTCCATAACAGAAATTTTTCTGGATAGGGAATTCGGAACCCAAATGTATTTGTTGATGATTTTTTTGAGTATCCGGGTTTTGCCGGACATCGTACCTGCAAGTCCGGCCGAAAATGGATAACTCCTTGTGGTATTCTTTTTTGCCCCTCTTGCCGCTGTTCTTTGGGTTTTATCTGCATCTGATTCAGGGCCGCAAAAATGGTGGAGTTTCAAAACCAGCTGTTTTCTACCTTTTGCTTTTGGGTATTTATCTTGTTTATGTGCCCATTACAGACCGCTTGCTGGGAATTGACTCATTTTTTGGATTTGACTTGCCTTTTGGAAAGGAAATCGATTCCCGGATAGCCTTGATTTATTCCCTTGTAATGGTATCTTTTTCTATAGGAAGTTTGTTGCCAGGCTTATGGTCAAAAAGAAATTCCGTCGTCATCAATGGACTAAATGGATTAGAAAAATCGGACAGATTCAGGACTTTGCTTTACGGCTGGCAGGTTTTGGTCTGGGGATTTTTTTTCTTCAACCTCAGTGCATCTGGAATTTCGATTTCGGGTCTTTTTGATCCATTTAACCGCAGTGAACAAGCCATACTTTTCTCCGCAGCATTTCGCTATCCATTACTGGATCTTTGCACTTTATCAATACCGGTTTGTTTGTTTTTGCTTATTCAATCGGGAAGAAAGCTGGGTGTACTTTGGTGGGTTTTTCTGATTTTTTGGTTGGTAATCAGTATTTTAGGGGGCTGGAGATTCCGGGTGATTTTATTTGTATTGTTTCTTGTTTTCTGGCAGCTGTCCACTGCTTACCGCTGGAAGGTTTTGCTTTCGTCTGCCATCATTCTCAGTCTGGTTTTGGCATGGCTTACCCTGAACAGAATGGCCATTGCAAAGCGCCAGTTCGATCTTATTACCTTCGACCTTACCCAATTTGATCCAGCACTTTTTAACAATGAATTTTCCAATAGCCGGACTTTTCGCGCGACTCTGTCTGTGCCTGGAGCAGATTTGGCGCCCGGAATTAAAGGTTGGATAAAAACTGATAAATCCACAAAGCCGTGGATTCTTGAAATTTCCAAGGCCTGGATTCCTGCTGGTTGGCCCTGGAATCCCAATCCTGCCCTTAGCCAGCCAGAAGAATTTTACCTGTTGTTTGGCCTCTTTGGAATGTCTCTGGCGATGCTATTGATTGGAATCTGGACCGGATTTCTTGGATTGATTGGTGGAAACAAACTTTCGGATGCATTTCAGATTGTAGGTACGGGTCTGCTATTTCAGTGGATTAGTCGTGGATATTTTCTTTTTCAGTTAAAGATTAGTGTAATCTGTTTATTACCATTTTTGCTGTTGTGGATACTGAAGCCATATTTGTCTGGAAAAATCAATGAAAACGCGGCTTGACCTTTACAACAATTCCTGGTATGATCCGGGCGGTGGGCGATTAAAACGCCTGCTGTGGTACTTTATAAACCACCTGATTTTCAATCATGGCCTACTCCCAATCAATGGATTAAAGATTTCTATTCTTCGACTTTTCGGAGGAAAAATTGGAAAAGGGGTTGTATTGAAGCCTTCTGTCAATATCAAATATCCATGGCGTTTGAGCATTGGAGATTATGCCTGGATAGGAGAGGGCGTTTGGATCGACAATTTGGGACAGGTTGAAATTGGCGCACACGCATGTTTATCCCAAGGTTGTCTTTTGATTTCTGGCAACCATAATTATCGCTCCGAAAAATTCGATTTGCTGGTGGGCGATATTGCCCTTGAAGAAGGTGTTTGGATTGGAACCAAGGCAGTGGTTTGTGGCGGTGTTCGGGCTGGCTCACATGCTGTCTTGTCCGCCGGAAGTGTGGCCTCTTCCAATCTTGATGCCTGGATGATTTATCGTGGAAATCCTGCAGTACCAGTTCGGAAACGAGAAATAAATGGGAATTACTGAAACATTGCCGGAAAGGGAATATTCCTTTACTGTTGTAACAGTTTGCTACAACAATGCCGAAACAATCAGGCAAACCATCGAATCAGTCCTTTCCCAGACCTGGAAAAAAATAGAATACTGGGTAATAGATGGTGGCTCGAATGATGGAACCATCGATATTTTAAAAGAGTTTGGTGATAGAGTAAATTGGATTTCTGAGCCAGATAAAGGGCTTTATTACGCAATGAATAAAGGCTGGGAAAAGGCCAGCAAGGAATATGTCGGATTTCTGAACGCCGACGATTTTTTTCAACATGAAAGGGTAGTTGCAGAACTGGTCGCAACCGTCAAAAAGAACCCGGATACCTGGGCTGTTTATGGAGATCTTGCCTATGTAAACCCTGTGAAAACAGAGAAGATTGTGCGTTACTGGAAGGCCGGAAATTATGATCGGGAGTCTTTTCTTTATGGTTGGATGCCACCTCATCCTTCTTTTTATATTCGGAAGTCTGCCTTTACCCTTTTTCAGGGTTTTCGGGCTGATGAATTTAATTCTGCTGCAGATTATGAATTTATGTTGCGGATGCTTTTTAAACACCATTTGCCTGCTGTTTATTCCCCGGGAATTAAGGTTATGATGCGCACTGGTGGACTCAGCAACCGAAGTCTTGAGAACCGCATGCGTGGCAATAAACAAGATGCCCAGGCCTGGATTGTGAATGGATTGGAACCTTATTTTTTCACAATTTGGCTGAAGCCTCTTAGGAAAATATTCCAGTATTTGCTTCGGCCTTGATTTTAAGCAAACATTTGTCATTCAGTTTTAGTCTTAACCACTATGAAGATATACACCAAAACCGGAGATACCGGCAAAACATCCTTGGTAGAAGGAACCCGGATTTCCAAGGGCCACGACAGGATTGAAGCCTATGGCACTGTTGATGAACTAAACAGTTTTATAGGCTTGCTGGCCGATCAAGAGGTGAACAAACACAGGTATTCTCTTTTAAAGTCTATTCAGGATAATCTCTTTGTTATTGGAGCAAATCTGGCTTCAGACCCGGAAAAAAGGGCAAATAGAATTCCTCCTATCAAGGATGAAGATGTAATTCTTCTCGAAAAGGCAATGGACGAAATGGACGAAAGTTTGCCTGAATTGCGTCATTTTGTTTTACCGGGAGGGCATGTAGCTGTGAGCTACGCCCATGTGGCCCGAACTGTTTGTCGTCGGGCTGAGCGTTGCGTAATTCGATTGACAGAAACCGACGAAGTACCCGAATTGGTGATTACCTATCTCAATCGTTTATCAGATTTCTTTTTTGTTCTTGGGCGAAAAATTTGTCAGGAGCTTGAGATTGAGGAGGTAAAATGGTTGCCCGGAAAATAAGCTTGTAAAAAACCGTTCCGGCATTGTAGCAGAAATTCAATGGAGCGACCTTTGCGCCATGAATCTGCAAGATGCAAAAGTGCTAGTAACCGGTGGTTCTACCGGAATTGGTTATGAAACAGCGCACAGGCTTAAACTCGCTGGTGCGCAAGTATGTATTACAGGACGCAATCCTGAAAAACTTTTTAAGGCAGCCACCGAATTGGGGGTAACACGGATTTTGGCTGATGTCTCAGTAGAAGCTGATGCCATCCGTTCGGTTCAGGAAGCAACTGCCGCCATGGGTGGACTCAATGTACTTGTGAACAATGCCGGATATGGACATTTTTCGAGCCTTGAGTCTATTGATCTCCAGAAATTTGATGCCATGTGGGCCACCAATGTTCGGGGTGCTATGCTCATGGCCAGAGAGGCTTGCAAGGTTTTTATTCCTCAGGAATCCGGAAATATCGTCAACATTTCCAGCACTGCCGGACTAAGCGGCTTTGCGATGGGGACTGGATATGTGGCAAGCAAGTTTGCCCTGAAAGGCATGACAGAATGCTGGCGCGCTGAATTGCGCAAACACAACATTCGGGTTATGCTCGTAAATCCTTCCGAGGTTCAAACTGATTTTTACATCAATTCCGGACAAGGTGCACGCAATTTCAATCCGACTAAGCTGGATTCCACAGAAATTGCTCATGTAATTCTTGCCATGCTGCAAATGCGGGATGTTGGCTTCCTTACCGAGGCAACAGTTTTTGCGACCAACCCGCGCTAATAAAAACAAGAGTATTGATGGTCTGATTTGGTGTAAACTGAATCAGACCTTTTTATTTTATTCACCCGACTTTCGCCTGAAATCTGGATTTAAGTGCGTAGAATTTTGGCAGTAGGCTGAAATCAAAATGCTTCTCCGAAGGAGATGTAAAATCCTGTACTTCCATCGCTGGTGATGGCATAGTCGAAGCGAAGATTCGTTTTTTCTTTTTTATCAACGCAAATACGAAGGCCCAAGCCTGCTGCGGATTTTAGTTTACCATTTCGCTCCGTGTTTTGAAAGGAAAAAACATCCCCCATGGATGCGAAGGTGGTTGCGCCAATCCATCTCCAGATCGGAAGCCGAAGTTCTGCCTGCGCAGTCACCTGGTTGTTGTCCCGGAATCTTCCCTGGTAAAATCCACGCATCATCATGGAGCCGCCGAGTTGGGCATTCATCAGATAGGGCGCGTTTTTTCCGAAAAGTTCAGTTGTGGCTTGCAGGGCAAGGATGCTTTTCCACTTGAAAGGCAGGTAAATCCGGGCATCGACATGCACATGAGGAAACTCAAAATCAGAGCCAAAAACTTTTCCAAAATACAATCCGTGGATCATGAACATGGATTCTCCTGGTCTCGGATTCAGGAGAGCGCTTCGGGTGTCGAAAATGTAACCCAAGCCAAATCCTGAGGTTATTCCAGAAGTAATTTGCTTGAGTGTGCCAATGTTGTTTTCATTGGCTTCTGGCAATTGAAGGGAATAAACACTCTGCAATTGCTGATCGATGCCAACAAAGGTATTTTCTCCAATTCTTTTATAATATCCATTTTCGAGTTCGAGGCGATAAGTGCCGTAAAGCAGCTCATTTTCCTTGGCTGTTTTTCCGCCGATTCCCCAAAAGAATTCGCTGAACTTCATCCAGCTGTTTTCTCCAAATATGATGAAATCGCGGTTTTTATTTGTGATGTCCCAGCTTGCGCTTCCGATGAATTGTTTGCGTTCTGTGTAGAAAATTTCTGCAGAAATCAGGCTATGTCTTGCGGTACTGTCATCTGCAGGAACCATGTCTAAAGTTG
>CAMDMI010000136.1 GCA_945902135.1 Spirosoma fluviale | reverse complement strand
GAAACCCATTCCTTAAAAATCAGGCTTTTGTCGTGCTGAAAGTTTGCCGCGAGTTCCTTTTTTAGCGGACCTCCACCCACCAGTTCCAGGGTCCAGCCTTGTTTGTCTATACCGCTGTTTTTAAATGCGGTAATCAGGTTTTGAAGGTTTTTCTCCGGACTGAATCTTGCCACGCAAAGCAGTTTCCTGGCAGTGTAATCGGGATTGACGCCCAGAAAATGCTGGTTGTCTACCACCGAATATGGAATTTGAATGCTGTTTGTGGGAATGCCAAGTCTGTGGTGAAAGTGCGCCTTTGCTCTTTCCCCTGAAACCAGAAATCCCTGGCAAGCCAGACGCAGGAAACTGCCTTTAAGGAAATCTACGATTCGGTTTCCCGGGTACCATGACTCGGCAAAAAGGACCACGCTGATGCCATTCATCCAGCACCAGAGAAGCATTTTTCTGTACTCCGCTTGGCCGTAACCTGCAAGACCAAGGCAGGTGATTTTATTCTCTCTGACAATCTTTTTGAACCTGCGGAGCCTTTCAGCAGAATCTTCTGTTTCTACAGGTTTGTCTGAAAGTGAAAAATAGGAGGGATGGTTCTGAAGTGGATTTTTCCATTTGTATAAAGAATCATTTCCCCCAAGATCCGCGATAAAAATCCGGCCTTCGCCATGTTCTTTTTCCAAAGCATTAAACCTGGCGGCATGGTAATCGCCGATGCGGTTCCAGATCAATAGGATATTTCCGGATTCTGATTTGGGCATTATGGTTTTTCGATTGTTTGCTTCGGAATGGATTTCGTCAGGTCCGATGCTAGGCGCCCGCAACTTCGCCAAAGAATCTGAAAAACCTCTTCAAATCCTTCATCTCCTCCATACCATGGGTCCGGCACATCGGCATCCAATTGTGCCTCTGGGTCGAAACTGCGCATCATCCGAATGTCGGCTTTGTGAAAACCATTTTGAAAAGCCAGGGACTGAATATTGCTGAAATTCTTCTTGTCCATGGCGACAATCATATCCGCAGAATTGAAATCCTGTACCATGAATTGCCGGCCAATGTGCAGTATTTCTATGCCGTTTTTGCGCGCATTGCGGATGGTCCTCGAGTCGGGATTGTCACCGGCATGGTGACCGGAAGTTCCGCAGGAGTCGGCGCTGAATTTATCTTCCATTCCAGCAATTTTGAGTTGGTGAAGAAAGATGGCTTCGGCAAGGGGCGAACGGCAAATGTTACCCAGGCAAACGAAGAGGATTTTGGTTTTCAATTTTGAGACTGATTTCATGCAATTTTAGAGAAAAAACCTGCTTTTTTTTCAATCTTATCTCCCTCCATACATGTTTTTTTTCACCTTAATAAATTTAAATATATTGATTGTCAGTAGATAGTAATTTTTAAATCTTCTTTTTTTGTAAAGGATTATAAATTTAGAATTCTCCTATATTGCCGGAATTATTTTCCGGATTCTACCAAAGAAAAACTTTTCACTGAAGAAGCAAGATGGCAAAATTAAAGAACATCATTAAGCAACTTTCTGCTACTGATTACCAGTCGATTCACGACTCATTGATGCAAAGCAACGCAGAAAAATCTGCCCACCTGCTCAAGTTTATCCGCGAGCGTCAGATGAGTGATGCAAAGGTGATGGAGGAACTCGATGTTAATACGAATGCCTACTACACACTTCGCTCCAGGCTCAACCAGAAAATCGAGGAGTATCTGCTGGCCCAGATGGAAAGTCCTAGAACCGACCTCCTGAAGAAAGTAGCCAACATCAATGATGTGGTTTTTACAAAAAAGCGGGCAATTGCTTCTGCCACGCTTAAGAAACTGGAAAAAGAGCTTTTGGATTATGACCTTGCCAATGAGCTCACGGTGGTGTACAAAACCCTCAAAAAGCTTCATATCAATACGCCCGATAATTTCACTTACAGTCAGCAGTATAACCGCCATGTGGCCTACATGCTGGCCATGGATAAGGCGGAAGATATTGTTGCTGAGTATTTTAAAAAATTCGGGCAGTTTTATATGAGCGGCTCTGAAGTGGATAAATTCGGATTGGAAGTTCTCTATAAGGAGATTTCCAATGTTCGAAACCTGTACAAATCGCATCGACTTTATGTCTATTTCAGCATGGTGAATATTTTTCATCGCCTGTTTGTAGATACCCGTGAAAATGAGAACATCGATGAGGAGCCAATTGAAGACATCATCGAGAATGTGGAGAAGATTTTCGAGGACTTCAACCGTGACTCGATTTACTTCAACCTCAATATTGTATTCGAATTCCTCAAGCTTGAGTATTACAATTACTACAAAGTGTTCAGAAAGGCAGAGCGCTATTTTGATGAAGTAAATTTCAATACGGCACTGCTTCTGTCCAACTACAATTTATACACTTTCCCGCCTCAGTTTCTCTTGTCTAAAATCGACAGAGCGGTTCGTTTGGAGGTTGAAGGCCAGTTGTATGAGGAAAACAAGGCACTTTTCGCTGATTATGAATCGGATTTGAATGATGTGCCAAAGCAGATTATTTATGTGATGTACCGGGCAATGTCTTGTTTTTATGCTGAAAAGTATGACGAGGCGGCACGGTTCCTGAACAATCTCCTCAACGAATTGAGTCTGAAGAAATACCCGCAGGCGCAAATTGAAATCAAATTGTTTCTTTCGCTCCAGTATTGCATTCTCAATGATTATGATCTTTTCAACCAGTGCGTAAACAGCATTCAAAGGTCAATCAGGATTTCCGAAAAAGAATCTATGGACCATGTTCAGATTTTCATCAAAATCATGAAAACTGCGCTTGGTGACAATAAAAAAACAAAGCCAGGAAAAATAAAGTCACTGGTCGACAAACTCCGTTTTGTTGAAATCAATCATTTCTCGGCCATCCGCCACATTAAGATGGATGAGAAATTTATTGGCAGACTTGTATGAGTTTCGGGCTGAGCCAGCTTGTAAACAAATGAAAGCAATGAGGGCCATAACAGGCCCACTGCTTTTTATATGAATTAGTAGTCCTTTTAAATTGAATGCCCCATCAATCGTTTTTATATGAATCAGCGTTTTCGCCTACTTTTTTCAACCTTTTTTCTCTTACTGGTTTCCAGCTTTTCTAAAGGCCAGTCAAGTATATTTTTCCCTCCAGATACTGTCAACCCTACATGTTTGGGAATCGACAATGGATCTGTCAATTTCAATTTCACCGGTATTGCCGGTGATTTCTTTTTTTCTTGGTCGGGGGGAAATCTTCCCACCAATGGAAATCCGATTTCCGGGGATGGCCTGGTCTCACAAACCAGCCTGAGGGCCGGGGATTATTTTGTGTTTATTCAGGACAATAACTCTGGTTTCGATACCACGATTTTTATTTCCCTCAAAAACCAGCGCACGGTGGTGGTAAATGCTGGCAATGACATCAACAATTGCCTAGGCCAGCCGGTGAATTTGAGCGCCACCTCCAATGCAATTCCCGGCAGTGTTTTTCAATGGAATTATGTTTCAACAAGTGGTCCGAAAATTTTACTCGGCCAGAATGTTTCGATTCCAGCGAGTCCATCCACAAATGCACTTACAAGTTCGGGGCCAGTCAGCATATTGGTTACAGATCCGTCTGGATGTTCAGCCAATAATATCATCAATGTAACGGTAAACATTCCACCAACTGGGTCGGCAAATCCGATTACGCAAACCATTTGTTCCGGTCCGTTGAGTGTTGCTTTAAGCAGCAATCAAATCGGTACCACTTATACCTGGACAACCGTTCGCTCAGGCGTTGCGGGGGCTGTTCCGGGTTCGGGGCTTGCCATCAATCAAAATGTGCGTGCCACCGGCACCGCAACTGGTACGGTCACCTATAACATCCGGCCTGTTTCAACGGTGGGTTGTGTGGGTCCTGTTTTTACATCCACCGCCACAATTCTTCCCAAACCAGCCATCACTTCTACCCCGGATTCTGCTGGGGTTTGCTCCGGAATTCCAACTGCTTTCGTCTTGGGCAGCAGCCTTACGCCCACAACTTTTCACTGGCTTGCGACAGGTTCACAGGTTTCAGGATTCAGCAATGACAGCGGGTCTGTAATCAGTCAGACCCTTACAGCCACAGGCATTACCAATGGAAAAGTTATTTACAAGGTTTCTGGTACTTCAAATGGTTGTAAAAGTGATTCCATCCGGGTGGTGGCTACGGTGAAGCCTATTCCTGTGGTTGCAGTAGATCAAAATGACACCTTGGGCATCTGTACGGGTCAGTCGATACCTTTTAATTACTCAAGCAACACGCCCGGTTCCAGTTTCTTCTGGACAGTTAAACCGAATGGGGCAGGGGCAATTGGGGGAGTTGGCAGCATCAATTCTCAAACCTATTCCAATCCGGGCAATACAATTTTGAATGCAGATTTTTCTGCCTTTGCGGTTGCAAATGCTTGTTCTTCTCTGGCAAAAGAGCATAGAGTTAAGGTTTTCCCAAGTCCGGTGATTGGTGCGCTGACTTCAAGTGACAGCATTTGTACAGGTGATTCAATTCAAATTCAACTTGTTTCCAACCTGGCTAATACCAGTTTTTCCTGGACTTCTACTGCCAACGGACTTACAGGTAACAGCAATGGAAATGGAGATAATATCAAGGATGAATTAATCGCAACTGGTCTTGTAAGCGGGGATGTTACCTACACCATCAATGGAACTACGCCCGATTGTCCGGGGGTGCAGATTACCAAAAAGATATATGTAAAGCCGAGGCCTACAATCTCTTCGCTTCCAGTTCGGGACACACTTTGTTCTGGCAATGCCACATCTTTTGCATTCAGTTCGAATCTGCCTGGAACAATTTTTAACTGGACGGTTCAGCCGGGGAGTATCACCGGTGCTTCTGCCGGTACCGGAAACCTGATTCAGCAATTGCTTGTAAATCCGGTTTCAGGAACTGATTCAACCACATACACCATTGTTGGTTCTTACCGCTCATGCGCCGGACCTGAAATCGTATCCAAGGCCATTGTTGTGCGTTCAGCACCGCCGGTTCCTTCAGATCCAGCTCCGGTTGTTTGTTCCGGAACTCCTCTTCAGGTGGATTTAAGTCCAAATACAAACTGGAGCTGGCGCATAAAATCCGGTTCTACCGCTGGCGCCACAGCTGGAAGTGGAACATCCTTCAACCAAACCCTGATTAATTCAGGTAATTCTGACATAACCCTTGTTTACAGCATTTTTGGTTCCATTTCAGAATGTCCAACCGATACGCTGTTTCTTCCTGTGCTGGTGAAGCCATTGCCAAAAATATCAGCCATCGTTGCCGAAGACAGCATTTGCTCCGGGCAATCTGTTCAGGTGGACTTAAGTGCCCTGCCATCCGACAATGTTGCGTTTTCCTGGTCAGTGGAATCTGGAAATGTAATTGGGGCCTCAGCCGGAACCGGTGCCACAATTAACCAGAACCTGAGTTTGATCTCAGGAAATCTGGGTTCAGTTACCTACCACATTTTCGCAGAAAGGTCCGGTTGCATTGATTCTGTTCTCAGCAAAATTGTGGTTTCAAATCCGGATATCCCTTTCAATTTGAACCCTGTCGACAGCAGTCTTTGCGATGGTGATTCGGTCATTATCGTTTTGTCGGCGCAGGTTCCCGGGCTTACATACAACTGGACTGCCACTTCTTCCAATGTAAATGGCGCCAGTGCAGGAAGTGGAAATCAAATCAGGCAAAAACTTAGCCTGGCGGATGCAGCTGCCGGAAATGGATTTGTGGATTATACCGTAACCCCAATCAGCGGGCCATGTGCCGGAATCCCACGAAGCAAAAGAATTGCGGTCAATAATTTTCCAGCCGTTCCACTGGTTGCCATTCTTTCAGGTTCCTCACCCATTTGTCCGGGAGACAGCATGGTGCTTTCCAGTTCAGCGGTTTCCGGAAATCAGTGGATTAGAAATTCACAAAACATTCTTGCCCCGGTAGGAATCTCTCAGACTTTGACTGTGCTCGATTCCGGCAATTATGAAGTTCGTGTTACAAATCTGGAAGGTTGCGGAAGTACCTCTGCAGCAGTTCGGGTTGACCGCAGGCCATTACCGGCAACACCAATCATCAGTGGTCCTTTGGGGGTTTGTGCTAGTGGTTCTGTGCGGCTCCATTCAAATGCCTTGGATGGAAATCAGTGGCAATTGGACGGCGTTGACATTCTAGGAGCAACCGATACATTTTTGGTAATCAGTCAGGCGGGCAATTATTCCATCCGTTTGAGCAATTCAATTTGTAAGGTGGTTTCAGATGTTTTTGCTGTTTCGCAATTTCCTGCTGTTCCACAACCCCTTATCACCGGTCCTGCCAATTTCTGTGCTTCAGGCACCGCTACTTTAAATTCTTCTTCCTCACTTTCCAGCAGGTGGTTTCGCAACGGCATTGAAATATCCGGAGCAATTGGACAAAGTCTTGTCGTGAATCAGTCAGGCGCATATTCTGTGCTTGTAAGCGAAGCCAATGCTTGTTCTGCAAGTTCTGCGGATTTCTCCGTTACAGCTGATCCGGCTCCTACTCCTTCCACAATTACGGGTCTGAATTCCTTTTGTCTGGGTGCCGAGGCAACCCTTTCTGCAAGTGCAAACAGCAATTACAAGTGGTTGTTGGATGGTGTTGAGGTATCGGGTGCCAATCTTCAGGCATTGAACATCAGCGAATTTGGAAATTACGCTGTGGTTGTAAACCTTGGAACTTGTTCCGATACATCACTTCCGTTTACGGTGGTTCAAACGCCAGCCAATTTTACAGTTGACACCAACATTGTTGCGGCTGGTTGCCAGGCTGGAATTCCAGCAAACAATGGCCAGATAAGTTTGGTGGTTCAGGCCGGTTCTGGGAATTATTCTTACAATTGGTCAAACGGCCTTCCCAACCAGGCAACGCAAAGCAATCTTTCCCCAAGCACGTATTCGGTGCTTGTAAAAGACCTGACCAGCGGGTGTATTTCCAACCTTGAAAATCTGGTAGTACCAGCACCGCCTGCTTTGGTTCTGGGCAGCAATTTGATTAACGATTCAAGTTGCGACATCGACAATGGAAGCATAAGCATTACTCCTGCGGGTTCTTCTGGGCCTTTTGGTTTTGTGTGGACAGGAAGACCAGAAACAAGTTCTTCCATTACAGGTCTGGCTTCTGGAACTTATGAAGTGCTGGTAACAGACATCAGTAGCGGTTGCGTTCGAACCTTAAGTGGCATCCAAATTGGAGCGCCAGATTCAGTGGAGGTGCTTGCCACCAATAAGAATGTAACTTGTTCCGGACTGGGTTCAATTCTACTGACAGT
>CAMDMI010000135.1 GCA_945902135.1 Spirosoma fluviale | reverse complement strand
CTTACTTTGCAAATGGTGGGTGCTGCCAGTCAGAATGCCAATCAGTTTGTCTGGAATTTCGGGGATGGTTCAGCCGCAGGTTTCCAAACCAATCCAGAGCATACTTTTGTGAATAACAGTCAAACCGATGTGGAATATACCGTTCGCTTAATTGCCACAAGGAGCGGTTTTGACTGTCCGGATACTGCTTATAGAAAAGTTCTGGTGCATCCTGCTCCGGTTGCTTTATTCTCTGCTAGTCCAGACATTGGCTGTGGTCCGCTACCTGTATTGTTTACAGGAAACGCACAACTTGCCGATTCAGTTGTCTGGAATGTTTCAAGTATTTACGGCGCGGTTTCATTTAGCGGAAGTCCGCTTAACTGGGACAGTACTTTCAGCCACACGCAAGGTTCTCAACAACTTGTGGTTCGTATAGAGCAGGAAGCCTGGTCTGTAAACGGGTGTAAAAGTACATTTGCCGATACGGTCCGGATCAACCCGGATGTAAAAGCCTTGTTTACCGCAGGTCCGGCGGGATGTACGCCCGCGATTGTACAATTCACCAACCAAAGCATCAATCCGGGTGGCTCCTATTTGTGGGATTTCGGGGATGGTTCAGCACCTTCTCAGGATCCGAATCCTGCCCATATTTTCAACTACTCAGGCGGAAGCGATACCACCTTTAATGTGGTTCTCACAGCCGTGAGCAATCCTTTCAATTCCCCGAGTTGCAACAAGACATTCACCCTTCCGGTGCAGGTTTCTGCAAAGCCAAGGCCAGAATTTAGCATTAATCCTGCGATCCTTCAGCTGCCGCAAACGGAGGTGAATTTCAGCAACCTTACGCCATTTCGTCCGAACTGGACATACGAGTGGAAATTCGGTGACAACAGCACAGGAAACAGTCCGAATTTCACGGTAAGCCATGATTATTCCGGTCTCGTTTCCGAGCTTAGTAATCTAGCTGTTACCGTTTGGATGAAGGCGATAAGTCCTCAGGGTTGTGTGGACAGCGTGTCCCACATTCTGATCATTTTACCTGTTCCTCCGGTGGTTAATTTCGAACCTGATACGCAAGGTTGTAGTCCATTGCCTGTGGCATTCCGCAATTATTCCAAATTTGGCAATTCTTATGAATGGAATTTTGGAGATGGAAGTACCAGCACAGAGCAAAACCCAGTGCATGTGTATCAGACATCCGGAAAATACACAGTTACCTTGAAAGTAACCGGTCTCGGAGGAACAACTTCGCTAACCCGAGAAAGCATCATCGAGGTTTTTGCCAATCCAATTGCAGAATTTACACCGGATTATCAGGTTGAGGTAACGATCCCGAATGAGGCTTATGTAGTGAAAGCGGTAGGCGCACCTCCAGGAGAAAACTGGGATTACCAATGGAATTTTGGTGATGGCGGTACTGGCTCAGGCCAAAATGCCTCCCATATCTACAACGAACTTGGGGCATACACCATTACCCTGACCGTTACTTCAGACAATGGCTGTGTAAATTCTAAAACCATAGAAAATGGAGTCAGGACCAAGCTTGGTGGCGTAATGCAGGTTCCGAATGCCTTTATTCCTTCCAACATTCCGGAGAATGAATATGTGGTGGAAGAGCAGAACCGGCGGACAGATATTTTCTATCCATTCAGCAAGGGAACCATTGAGATTCAGATGGAAATTTTCAACCGTTGGGGAGAACTTATTTTCCAGACCCAACAACTTGGAAAGGGCTGGAATGGATGGTATCAGGGAAGACAATGCAAATCGGATGTCTATGTCTATAAAATTTGGGCAAGATTTTCCGATGGGCGTGCTGAAACCTTTGTGGGTGATGTAACCCTTATCCGGTAGAGCAGAATTTCAGAGAAAAAAAGCCAGCTTGAGAAAATCGGCTGGCTTTTTTGTTTGTAAATTCTTGTAAATCAGGATTGAATTATGCTGATTTGACCATCGTTTTACCTAAAAAAAAATTAAATGGGTTTTGTTTCTGAATTCAAGCAGTTTGCCATGCGCGGCAATGTAATGGACCTAGCAATAGGGGTTATCATCGGGGCCGCTTTTGAGAAAATTATCAGTTCCTTAATCGGGGATGTGATAACACCACTTCTTCTTCAGCCTGCAATGGAAGCGGCACATTTAAAAAATCTCGAGGAATTGATAATGTTTGGTTCGGTTAAGTATGGGGTATTTCTCGCTGCTTCGATCAATTTTTTAATTGTGGCCTTGGTCCTTTTTATAGTGGTAAAGGCAATCAATAGTTCTAAGAAAGCAGAGCCGGTAAGCATTCCGCCAACGCCACCTCAGGAAATACTTCTAACTGAAATCCGGGATCTTTTGAAGAACAAATGATGCACAAAAGATTATCCATTCTCGCACTTAATTTCATCCTTTTATCAGGTCTTGCCTCAGCCCAATCTGCTTCAGATCTTTCCAGAAAAGAAGTAGAAGAAAAAGCAATGAATGCCAAGTTGGTGGTTGAAAAGCCAGATTCGCTCCATAACTGGAAATCAGGCGCCAGCATCAACGGAAATCTAACCAATACTGGCCTTGTAAACTGGCAGGGAGGGGGCCAGGCAGCGCTGACTGTCACTGGTATTTTTTCCGGTTTTGCCAATTATGCAAAAGGCAATTCCAGCTGGGGCAATCTCCTTGAACTCGGTTATGGAATCACCAGGCTTGGTCAGGATGGAGAAGCACAACTTCGTAAATCTGAAGACCGTTTGGTATTAACCTCCAGATATTCGAGGAAATTTAACCAATCAATGGGTTTTGCCGCCTTGCTTGATTTTCGTTCTCAGTTTGACAAGGGTTTTAAATACGATATTAAAGTGAAAACGCCGGCTGGCAAAGATTCATTAACCAATGATAGAATCTCTGACTTTTTATCGCCTGCCTATTCCCTCGCTTCCCTTGGAATTGACTTTAAAAAAGATGACCGCTTTTATGTTATGTTCTCTCCGATGACGGCAAAAACCACCATCGTAATGGACAAAGAACTTTCAGCTGTAGGTGCCTACGGGGTTAAGGAAGGAGAAAATATCCGCTATCAGCTGGGTATGTTCGTGAATGCATCGGCCAAATTAAAGTTGATGGAAAATGTGGCCTGGCAAAGTAATCTTTACTTGTTCGACGACTACAAAACCTTCGACCGGATTGACATCTTTTGGGACAATGCAGTTTTGCTGACCGTGAATAAATTTTTACAGGCCAGTTTCAACACCAACTTGATTTACGACGACGATATCCGCATTCCAAAGGACAACGGAACCCTTGGCGGACCAAAAATTCAATTCAAGCATGTGCTTGCACTTGGATTGGTGCTCAAGTTGAAATAGGCGTTTCGTCGGTAAATTATTTCTTCCAAAGCGGAAACTAGATTGGAGGCTTTGCCTCCAGTTTTTTCATAATTGGGAGGATCTGTTTTTTGTATAAAAATCGGCTCAGTGGAAAAACCTGGGGATTGGATTCTATAGGTATCTGATCAGGAATTAAACCAGCTAACTTGAATTATCCTGACAATGTAGTTCTTGGTTTTGTAAACGACCATCGTTTCAAATCATTTTACCCCAGCGGGGTGCAATGTTAATAGCTGATACCAACCCGAGTTCAAAAGCTCTAGGGGAGCGATACTTCCTAATTCAGATGGGCCTACTCCCAAATCTATATTCATTTGGCTTTTGCAGTAAAAAACATGACGCTCCTCAGGAGCTTTATATCCTGTTTTTATTCTCTAGTGACATTAGGCACCGCTGGTGCCGGAAAGCTAAGTCAATTCTCTTCTCTCCCCAGAAATATCTTGTGACCCTAAAAACCCGAAATGCACTTCATGAAAAAGTTAATATTCTTTCTTTTCCTTTTCAACCAGGTCGAAGCGATTGCCCAAAAGGTATTTCCGGTGAAATATGAAGGTCAGGCCGATGTAAAAGTTTTTGTAGTGAAATACGAAAGTCAGGCCGATCTTAAGGTTTATAAAGTCGCTTATGAGGCCCAAGCAAAGGAAAATGAAGGCCGCTGGTACTTTGCCAAATACCCAGCTCAAGCAGAAAAGAAAGTGTTTTTTGTTTCTTATGAAGGGCAGGCCGATTTGAAGATATTTTTTGTGGATTATCCCGCCCAGGCCGGCTGGAAGAAAAAAGAAAAAATGTACCTGATGGAGTAGGAGGAGATTGACCTATTTAAAACACCTTCTAAAAAATAAACACGATTGATTTATCAATCTACACCTAAACTTGCAATGGAGCAGCAAACTTCCGGCTGCCTTTTATATTGAATTTTGCATCCTTTTAATCAGCCTTCGAAAGTGCGCGTTCATTCTGTAAAATCATTTCAGAGGCTGTTTTTTTTATGCTTTGGCCTCCAGCTTGCCTCTTGTAAGCTGGTAAAGCCAATTTCGGAAATCAACATGGCGCATGTGTATGCGCGCAATTCACCGGCCTCCATTCGGTTTGCCATGGCAGCCTCGCCTTCCAGCATGCTGGTCTTTTGCAGGATTTCTTTTTTTAATCCGGAGGTTTCTGCCGAACAAGCTGCTTTTTGGGAAAAATATAGGCTGGACTTTCAGGTGCGTTCCGGTTACGAGTCGTCCACCTGCCTTTTTACAGATTCTATAAGGCCTGAAATGCTGATTCGTGGATCTGGTTCCAGTCCGGTCTTTCAAATTGCTCTCCCCGAATCTGGATCAGACCGCGTTCTGTTAATACGAATACGCCAACGATATGCACGGGATGAATATCTTTTCGATTGTAAAATTCCAGGCGATGAAAAAGCCGAGCCAAATCCATTCTGCCTTTTTTCTGCGGGAGGAAAAATGCCTGTCACAGAAAAATATGCAAGGGTCGGAGATACCTTGATGCTCAGGTCTTTTGACTACAGAAAAACCAGCATTCAAGCCAATTTTATTCCTTTTAGTCCGGCAGTAGCCATGCCTCCAATGGCAACGGTGCCCCTTCTGGAAACAGAGTCCCCGCAAGTTTATCCGGTTTCCATTGATTTAAATGAACCAAGGGTTTTTAAGCAGCCGGGCTATTATTTCATTTCGGATTCTTCCGGAAATGCCGGTTTTGGATTTGCAATTACTACTGGGGATTATCCATTTGTTACCACAGCTTCCGAACTCATCGATCCGATGGTTTACATTAGCACCCGCGATGAGCGAAAAGCCTTGCTGCTTGCCGACAATTCAAAGCAGGCCCTCGACCAGTTTTGGTTGAAAATTTCGCCTCAGAAAGACCGCGCAAGGGAGTTGATAAAGAAGTACTTCCTCAACATTGAAGATGCAAATCGTTATTTCACATCAGAGAAGCAAGGATGGAAAACAGATCGTGGCATGGTGATGGCCATTTATGGGCCACCGTATCTTGTTTTTCGCAATGAGGACTCAGAAACATGGATTTACGAAAAGGGTACAAACCAGGAAAGCACGGTATTTTATTTTTTCAGGAAAAAGGGGGACAATTACTCCGATATTTGGGAGCTTAAGCGTCTGGGCGATTATGATCGCGTCTGGTACGGAGTTGTTGATTTATGGAGAAAAGGTTCAATAGACCGGTAAGGAGAGATGACTCTCCCCGGAAACCCTTAGTCAATCTTGTAATTGGACTAAGGCCTGTGTCAGAATTGTTAAAGTCCGACAAGGAAATTGATCGGCTGATTATGAGCAGGGAGCTCTTGCAAAGGCAGGAGGGCCAGGATCTTATGGCGGTTTGTAAGCTTAGGGAGATTCCTTGTCAGGTGGTTCCGGCTGAGAAGCTGGTCCGCATTACGCCCAAAATGCATCAGGGTGTGGTGGCTTTTATCAGTCCTGTTACTTATCAAAAAATAGAAAACATTGTGCCGATTCTCTTTGAAGAAGGGAAAACGCCTTTCATTCTGGTGCTCGACCGGATTACCGATGTTCGAAATTTTGGTGCCATTGCCCGTACAGCAGAATGTGCCGGTGTTGATGCCATCATCGTGCCTGAAAAAGGTGCAGCCCAGATTGGTGAAGATGCCATGAAGACTTCTGCTGGCGCACTGAATTATATTCCCATTTGCAGGGAAAAAGACCTGGGTCGCACAATTGATTTTCTTGTCGACAGTGGACTTACAGTAATCGCCTGTACAGAAAAAGGGGATGAATCTATTTTTGGTCTTTCCCTTGAAGGTCCTGTTGCCTTGGTAATGGGTTCGGAGGAAGATGGAATTTCTGAGTTTATTCTCAGAAAGGCTCATCATCTCGCCTCGCTCCCTCAATCGGGTAGAATCAGTTCCTTAAATGTGAGTGTTGCTGCGGGTGTTGCGATGTTCGAAATTGTAAGGCAGCGGTTTAATCTGGCAAAAGGATGAAACTCAGTGTAATTCACACCGGTAATTTTAAGCTTGATGGCGGCGCCATGTTTGGTGTTGTTCCCAAAGTTATGTGGAGCAGGTTGATTCCTGCCGATGAGAATAATCTGTGCACTTGGGCACTTCGTTGCCTGCTGGTGGAAGTAGGTGATACCAAATTACTGATCGATGCCGGAATCGGCAATAAGCAAGACGAAAAGTTCTTTTCCCATTACCACCTCCATGGCGACCAAAGTCTGGAAGACTCTCTTCAAAAAGCGGGATGCACCCCGGAATCTATTACTGATGTGCTTTTTACCCATTTGCATTTTGACCACTGCGGCGGTGCAATTCGGAAAGATGGAGAAGGCTTTGCGCCGGTATTTCCGAATGCGAAATACTGGGTTGATGAAAAACAATGGAATTGGGCGATTAAGCCGAATGCAAGAGAAAAGGCAAGTTTTTTGAAAGAGAATATTCTGCCCATTCAAGATCTTGGATTACTGAATTTTCTTCCGGAAGGTTCCGATTCTCCTTGGTCTTGGCTGGAACTTTTTAGGGTTTTTGGTCACACAGAAGCCATGGTTTTGCCGATCATTTCAAATGGGTCTTCCAAATTGATTTTTTGCGCAGACTTGTTTCCATCGGTGCACCACATTCCAATGCCTTTTATCATGGGTTATGACATGAGGCCACTTGAAACCATGGAAGACAAAAAGCGGTTTTTTGAACGGGCATTGGCGGAAAACTGGGTCCTTTATTTTGAGCATGATGCCGTAAACGAATGTTGTCGGCTTGAGTTGGGGGAAAAAGGAGTCCGGGCTGGAGCTGGATTTGAATTGTCGGCCGCTGGTTTTTGATTGGTTCCCGGCTTCATAAGCCTCAAGGATTTTATATAAATCATTAGAAACTGTTTTGCTGCCTGAATCATTAAACGAGCAGGTCATCGCCTTTTGCAAGGCCCTTGCTCCCGGAGAAATTGAGAAACTTGTTTTTAAAAAGCAGGTTTTTTCAGGCATCCCGAATTCCTGGCTTGCTACCCAA
>CAMDMI010000134.1 GCA_945902135.1 Spirosoma fluviale | reverse complement strand
AAATGGTGAGGAATTGGAGCGGACAGCCCGACCCTGAATGGACAGCGTTTTCGCTGGACATGAAGGGTCACGCCCTTAAAAGTTACTTAAAATGGATTTCTGTAATAACGTTCCTACGCTTTCACCGCCCACCGCATCTTGGTGGACCTTGCTCTGGGGTTATCGAAAATTTCCTTTGCCGATGGCCGGATTGGTTCCAACGAAATCTCACTGAAAATCCCTTCACGGAAATAATGCTGGAAGAACTTTTTCACTCTTCGGTCTTCTCCTGAATGAAATGACAGAACCGCCACGCGTCCACCCGAAACCAAAGCATCGGGCAGTTTCTCCAGAAATTTCTCCAGCACCTCAAATTCCTGGTTCACCGCAATGCGAAGAGCCTGAAAACAGCGTTGACTCGATTTTTTAATCATTTCTGGACGCTCTTCTTTTGGCACAACCACCAGCGTTTCCCGGATGATGTCCCGCAATTGCCCTGTCGTTTCTACGGGCAGTCCTTTCGCGAGGCGGGCGGTGATGGCAACGGACAGAATCTCGGCATACGGCTCATCGGCATTCTCAATCAGAATGGTTTGAAGTTCGTTTTTCGATAGCTTATTTAGAAGGGCTGAAGCTGGTTTGCCGCTTCTTGGATTGAGGCGAAGATCAAGCGGACCGTCCGCTTTAAACGTAAACCCCCGTTCCGGATTGTCGATTTGCATGGACGAAACGCCCAAATCGGCCAGCACAAAATCGAGTGGACCCGCCTGTTGTACAATGAGTTGAATGTCGCAGAAGTTCATTTTTTGAATCACGATCTGTTCTTCCATAAAGCCCTGTGCTGCCAGTCTCTCCCGTGTTTTCGGCAGTTCGATCGGGTCGGCATCGATGGCGTACAGGATTCCGTCGGGCGATAGTTTTCTGAGCATTTCAAGACTGTGGCCGCCGTAACCCAGTGTGGCGTCTAGTCCTTTTTGTCCTGGTTTGATTTGCAGGAATTCCAGAATTTCATCCACACAAATGGACCGGTGCATGCCGGCTGGAGTGGCTCCTTTTTGCATCACTTTTTCCACATCGGCGGCGTATTTATCGGGCTGAAGTTCTTTGTACTTTTCCTGAAATGCTTTTGGGTGTGTGCCTTTATAGCGTACCCGGCGGGCGGGTTTGGAAGAAGATTGGTCCATGTGGTTCAATCGGGTTTAAATTGTGTTTCAAGTTCCATCTCAATCGTTGCTATTAAATCTATCACTGGCTTAAAAAGAGGAAGAACTCTTTCAGCATGGTAGTCAAAGATATTCCAAAATAACCTTTTTTTTATTACAAAAAAGCCAATCAAGCAGTCTCTCATGTTTCTTATCAAATCTCCCTGTTTTGACAAAATGAAGGGGAAATTGGCTTTTCGTTGTTGAATGAGATTTGGTCCCATCTGTCCGTATGCTTGCGTAGCTGGGATTACGGAAGATAAATATGTTAGGGTCTCCCGACCCGGGAAGCTCATACATTGCACACCACCATCGGGACTGGAGTTCCTACAGATATTTGAAAATCCGGAGAGCGGCTGCGCCTTAATTCTCCGGAAAGATGGATTCTGTTTCGGTAGATTTTTTTGGCCTGTTTGATTCCCGCTGTTCGGGATTTGAAATCCCGAACTCGTAGCACCTAAAACGCGTTTAGCTTCCTGATTGCAAATCAGGACGCGAACCTGAAATCTGTGTCATAAAGTTGTTGGTGAGAACTATTTAAACGGTAGAAGAAAAATCTGAACCATGAAAAACCATCCGCTGCGATTTTTTTCTAACTTTGGTTTCCATGAAAATCAACATCCGGAAAACCAGTCATGAGGAGGCAGAAAAAGAAAAAAGAGCTGCTTGGCTGGCGATGAGCCCAATGGAGCGCCTTGCTTGGCATGACCAAATGCTGAGACGGATTTATGGTAGCCGCTACAATGCCCCGCTCACGGATGAGGCCCGGAAAATCAGGATAATCAGAGGATAAGAACTTGCTCACACCCTTTCACATCCAACTTGTAAGAGCGCTTTTAGCTGAGAAAGCTGAATTTATTCTGGTTGGCGGGCACGCAGCCCTGGTTTACGGATCAGAACGAACTACTGGCGACATGGATCTTTTGGTAAAGCCTCACCGGGAAAATGGGGAAAAGATTATCCGGGCTTTTGTGTCGCTTGGCCTTGACATTGGAGATCTGATGCCAGAAGATTTTGAAGGAAATCTAATTCTTGGATTCGGATTTGAGCCGGATGGAGTAGACATCATCAATCGTCTCAAAGGAAGCTCCTACGATGAAGTTTCTGCAAATGCCGGAAGTCTTGAAGCAGAACCCGGGTTAAGGATTTCGGTTCTGGATGCCCGGGATCTACTAAAAGAAAAGCGCCTTTTACAGAGAGAGGGTATTAAAGGTCTGAGCGACCAGATGGATATTCTGAGCCTGGAGGCTTATCTGAAAGGAAAAAGCTTAGATTAGTGCAAAGCACTTTTGGGGTAGTGTTTAGTGAGATTTTTAGGCATTGAAAACTAAATAATACATCCATCTGTCCGTAGTGTTCCGGCGCAGCATGGTCACTACGGACGACAAATATGTTAGGTTCTCCCGACTCGGGAAGCTCATCCATTGCAAATTCGGAAGAGCAAATAGCAGGCGGATTAATGTAGGGGCTGAAAATTTTCAGCCCTTACTGGTTTGTGAGGTACCAGGTTTTTCTGATAATCCTGAAAACGGTAACCATCTGGGAAAAAGGATTCGATTTCGCAGATTGCCTGCAGAATGTCGCTCAGGTATTTTAAAGCCTCAGGCGGCATACAGCATTTGTTTAGAATCCTCCACCTGCCGGATAAAAAAAGGATTTCTCAATGATTGTACGGTGAGTAAATCCACCGGTCGCTGTAAAAGTGTCTCAAGTTCATCGGCCAGCTGAAAATAATTTTCGGCATATTCAAATTCACTCTGATTACCCAAATCGACAAGGAAATCCACATCGCTTTCAGGACCGAAACGATCGCTGAGGACCGACCCGAATGCATATAGAACTTTTACCCCGTGTTTCAGGCAAAGAGCATCAATCTGGATTTTATAAGGCTCAAGGAATTTCATCGGAGAAAAATTAAATGCAATTTGAAGGATTAAAACATGATTGCCAAACGATGATAATTTCATCGCGCTAAATCCTCGGCTGTTCGGATAGTTCGTTAACTGAAATGTCTTTCAGAGAATTTGGCTATCAATTTTCATTTCCCTTCAATTCGCAAAAATCATCTGCCTTGACTGAAAAGGCTTCCCGTCAAGCAGCAGGGTGCAATTGAGAATGCCCTGCATGTTGTAGCCGTGCTCGTAGAGAATTTCATTAAGGCCTTCTTTCAGTTCTATCGAAAGAACTTTCAGGATGTTTCCCTTTATATCGCTGATGCGCAGGGCAGCTTTTTTCCAGGTTATTCTGTTGCCTGCGAAAACTGAAATCAAGGTTGCTTCGTCAAAGGGATTGGGGCGGTTGGGAAGAAGCTCCGGCATCTGGTTTTGCAGGGTTTTTTCTGCAGCTGTGGTGACCAATGTAATTTCGGAAGAAAAGAGACTTTCGATGCCCAGCGAATTCACCGAAGCGGCGCTTACATAATAGCGGTTGGCAAAAGGCAGCAGAATGGTGTCGCTGTTTTGGGTGACTGTGTACACAGAATCCCAGTCGTTGTTCACTGTGCGGATGCCAACCCGGAAAGGCGCTTGTCCGGTGATGGAAACGGCAATTTTTCCTGTATCCGCGAGAACGGCGGAAAGGGTAGGAGCTACCGGTCCGCTTGCCGCCATGCAGGCCGCGTTTCCGTTGATTACTGCATTGCGGGCTAGGTAGTTGAAGTCCACAAAAAAGCTGTCAATCACCGCATTGCCGTCCTTGTCTACGCCGAGCGAATCTCTGGTACTGTGCTGCCGGTCGGAGTAGGAACTGAGACTCACATTGGCATTTCCGTGCTCGTTGGCCGAGGTAAAACGAATGGCAGCATAGCCGTGTTGGCGGAAAGGAATATGATCACCGCCGCGTCCGGTGCGGTCTTCCGGCGACATGATGCTCACCAGCATTTTCACCGGCGCAATTGGACGTATGTTTTCTTTGTATTCTAGTTTGACGAACCGAGCAAACTGCTTGTGTTTTGAATTGGCGCCTCCCGAAGAAAAGAGCCGCACCTGCAGACTGTCGATGCTGTTGAGTCCTGAGCAACCAGGCGCAGAAGCCGTGGCGCCGCAGATGATTCCACCGATGACATCGTTGTTCTGTACCGCATTGATCTGGATGCCCTTCGCTTGCGCATAATCGGCAAAGGCTTCGGCGCCGTAAAGTCCCTGCTCTTCGGCGGTCGTAATCATGAAAACCACGGTTCTTTTCAAATTCAGGCCGGCCATCACGCGTACCAGTTCCATGGTTAGGGCCGTTCCGCTGGCATTGTCTTCCACCCCCTGCGCCAAGCAGGCGGTATCGCACAATCCTTCGCAGCGGGAATCCATATGCCCTTCGATGAGTACGATGGAATGGTCGCTTGTATCGGTACCGGGCAAAACGGCCAGTACATTTTTATGCTTGTTGAAGCCACAAATGGCCTGATTAAAATTCAAATAGGCTGGAATAAGGCGGTTCCCCGAGGCTGCCGACCAGGCGGCGAAGCGCTGATAAATCCATCTTCTCGCAGCGCCGATGCCTTTGAGGGAAGAAAGCGTATCCGAACCCGAATTGCGGTTATGAAATCCTGCCAGCCGAATCGTGTAAGCCTTCATCGAATCCGCAGAAATCTGATTCAGCAGCCTTGCTGGTATAGAATCAGCCCGGAGAGCAACAAGCGGAGCCGGAAATTCGTTGGGCGAATAAGTTCCAAGCATCACCCTTTCTGCCAGCGGGCTGGAGCAGGAGATATTGCTGGCCTGCGGGAAAGCCGGAAGTGAAATCAGGAAAAGGAAGATTCGGGAGAAGAATAAAATTGATTTCATGGTCAAAAATTTGATTTCAATATTACCTGAAAAAGGAATAATTGTTTTCAGGCATTGTGGGACACTGACTTGTTCTAAAAAAGTTTAAAGTTTTTTTTAGACTCTCCAATGCCGGATAAATCTACCTGATCGCATTTTAATAATTAAGTTTTTGTTGACAATACCAACAACGGCGGATTGGATTAGGCGGCGGATAAATGTAGGGGCTGAAAATTTTCAGCCCTGCCGGGTTTTAATTACCCCGTCCATGTTCGCGTCCTCAGGAACCCCAAAACAATGTCTTCAATCTGTTGTTCTTGACAGAATCAACTACCTCGGATCGAGGCTTGTTGAATTTTTTTCGGATAAATCTTGGAGGGAAGCATAAGAAAAGAACCAACTCGAAAACGGATTTTGCTAAATTTGTTAAAAATAAAATCAGCATGTCGGTAGAAGAAAAATGGCAAAGGCTTAGCAATGATGACCGGCTTTTTATTGAGCAAATCATAAATCAACTTATTGGTTTGAATGATTTTTCAATCCCGGAAAGTGAATATTTAGCCAATCTGGACCGCTTGGAAAAAATGAAAGAAGAACCGGAATTGTATTCCAAGGATGCTTTTCAGGCACTCCAAGATTTGAAAGAAAAAATCCAGAATGGTAAAAATTGATATTTCCACCGAAGTATCAAATGCTTTGGAGGAATCTACATTTTGGTATGAAAATCAGGTAACAGGATTGGGAACGGAATTTCTCTCTGATTTTGAACAATCCCTGATTAGGATTCAGTCAAGACCAAAACTATTTCCATTTTTCAGGCCACCATTGAGAAAGTGTATAGGCCGGCGATTTCCTTATGTTGTATTGTATGTTTTTGATGAAAGCCTGAATCATATTTTCATTACTGGATTCTGGCATCAGAAGCAGGATTATTGATTACAGTTTTTGAGCAAAGAGACTGAAAATTTTCAGCCCCTACGGGTTTGCAGGGACGCAAGATTCCTGCCACGATTCAGCGTGGTTGCGTCTCTGCTATAGAGGGACCCTGCCACGATTGTTGCGTCTTTACATTAAAATCCCCGCTGTGATTTGGCACGATTGCGAATATTTTATGATTCCCTTTTCAGCATCGAAATTAGCGATTTTGAAAAGGCGGTTTCCTGCAAAAATCGATTGTGTAGCCATTGGGCACTTAAGGCAGCGGAACAACCCAAAACCATCCCACCCAAAACATCCATTGGCCAGTGTTGAACCAGTATTATTCGACTAAAGCCACAAAAGCTCGCCAGCAGAATGGCAAGGTATGTGAATTGAGATGGAAGTTTTGGATACAAGGCCCTGATTAGAAATACAATAGAAAAAGCAGTCAGCGTGTGGCCAGAAGGAAAGGTGTTCCAGTGGTGCAGTTTTACGCCATCAACGAGGTTCAACACAATTCCTTTTTGACTATAAAATTCAAATGGCCTGGGCCAGCCTTTGCAAAGCCAGAGTTTAAAAATCCAGGAATGAATGGCAGCACTCAGCCAGGTAAATCCCACCAAAAGGGTTTGCCTAAATGGCATTTTAAAACTCAATACCAACAGCCCAGCCATTACCCAGGATTCTCCCAATAAACTAAAGAGCCTTGCTGCCTGCCCCAGAGCTGGATTCAATTTTTGGTTGATAAAAAGGAATAAATCCTCATTGCCTTTCATGAAAATGATGAACCCGAAAATGCCGATGATGATCAAGCAAATGCTCAGGGATAATCGATTTTGGGCAAGGATTTTCATTTTCACTTCAAACCTGAAAGGGCGAATTTAAAACTCAATTCGTGTTTTTCTGGACAATCTGAAAAACCCGAAACGACCACGCGTCCATTCGGATGGCAATGCCCGGTGTGCCGCCGTCTGCCTCGTAAGTGGATTCGGTATAGAACTCAATTGCGTCCGAATTCTCCAGAAAGGGCACAAGTCTGGCAATGCCATTCAAGTGGCAGTTCATGGCGGTCCAGGCTTCTTTCGGGATGATCAAGCGTAGCAGGTGTTTCGTGTCCATAAAGGATGCCAACACCAGAATTCTTTCTTCACCTGAATGTCTCAGAAACGCGTAGCATTTCGATTTTGGATAAAATTCAGATTCAGGATTGGCATACTGAAGATCGAAGAATCCACCATCGGTGATGGCTTTTGAACTAGCGGCCAGGAATAAAATGCCGGAATAAGAAGCCTGAAGTTTTTTCTGGTCCTCCGTTAATTTGCCATCATTCCAGCTCCCGTTGTTGTACCATTTCTGAAGGCTGGACACAATGCCATAATCGAAAATACTCGTCTTCCCATCATCGCCGGAATAGCCTTCGGCACCTTTGGCTTTCTCTCCCAGTTCCTGACCTGCATAAACCATAACTGGACCTTTGCCGAAAAATGCAGTTATGGCCATAGCCGGCAACGCATTAAAGGCGTTTTTTCCTACCAA
>CAMDMI010000133.1 GCA_945902135.1 Spirosoma fluviale | reverse complement strand
TTGCTATTGGAGCCAATTGGAGTTCTCGGAAGAATTTATGTGGCTTCAGAAGGCATTAACGCGCAGGTTTCTGTGCCGGAAGAAAACTGGGATTCTTTTGTGGAGGCACTGAATGAAATAACATTTCTGGAAGGCAACAGACTAAATCTGGCAGTGGAAGACAACCCAGCCTCTTTTGCGGTACTCAAGGTAAAATTGCGCAAAAAGATTGTTGCCGATGGCTTGGACGACAACACCTTCAATCCATCAGATTCCGGAAAACACCTGAAGGCAAAAGAATTTAATGAACTCGCAAGTCTGGAAAACAGCATTGTAATCGACATGCGAAACCATTACGAAAGTGAGGTTGGGCATTTTACCGGCGCTGTTTGTCCGGATGTAGATACTTTCCGGGATTCACTTCCCATTGTGGAAAATATGCTGGAGGAACACCGCGATAAGCATATTCTGATGTATTGCACCGGAGGCATTCGCTGCGAAAAAGCCTCTGCCTGGTTTCGCCACAAGGGTTTTCCCAATGTTTACCAACTTGAAGGCGGCATCATTAAATATGCAAGAGATGTAAAAGAAAGCGGTCTGGAAAACCGCTTCATCGGCAAGAATTTTGTGTTTGATGAAAGATTGGGTGAGCGCATTTCGGATGACATCATCAGCCATTGTCACCAATGTAATTCCACATCCGACAGCCACACAAATTGCAGAAACGAAGCCTGTCACCTGCTTTTTATCCAATGCAGTGAATGCGCCACAAAATTTGAAGGCTGTTGTTCCCCAGCTTGTATGGAAACGGCTGCATTGCCGGAAGAAGCTCAGAAAATCATGCGTTCACAAAAGCCTGCGGAAAGAAATGTATTCCGAAAAGGCAGAATCGAAGGAAAAATCAAGCCCGCATTCGGCTAATAGATAAATTGCAAAAATCCACCCCGGAATAAGAACACCCATGATATTATCAGGAAAAGAAATCCAGAACAGGCTTGGAAAAGACATTCAGATTGAGCCATTTGATCCGAAACTCGTCAATCCCAATTCCTACAATTTAAGGCTGCACCATGAACTGCTTGTGTACGAAAACAACGAACTCGACATGAAAACGCCAAACGCTGTTACGCAATTGACCATTCCTGAAGAGGGACTTTTGTTGGAAACCAACAAACTGTATCTGGGTCGCACAGTCGAGTATACAAAAACTGACAATCTGGTTCCGATGCTGGAAGGAAGGTCTTCAATTGGCAGACTTGGCCTTTTTATCCATGTAACAGCCGGATTCGGAGATGTGGGTTTTGCCGGGTTTTGGACGCTTGAAATTTTCTGCGTTCAGCCAATCAGAATTTACCCGGGCGTTGAAATTTGTCAGATTTACTACCACGCCATTGAGGGCGAGTACGACCTGTATCAAAGCGGAAAATATCAAAACAACAGCGGCATCCAGCCAAGTCTTTTATACAAGGATTTCGAAGCGAAATAAAAATGGTTTACGCGTTTAAGGGGTTTATCCCGGTTGTTCATCCTTCGTCTTTCATACACCCGCAGGCTGCAGTTACAGGAAATGTGGTGATTGGGAAAGATGTGTACATCGGACCCGGTGCAGCAATTCGTGGCGACTGGGGTGGAATTGTAATTGAGGATGGTTGCAATGTTCAGGAAAATTGCACCATTCACATGTTTCCAGGGATTACTGTAGTTTTAGAAGAAGGTGCCCACATCGGACACGGGGCTGTAATACATGGGGCGCGCATCGGAAAAAATTCGCTCATCGGCATGAATTCAGTCATAATGGACGAGGTGGAAATTGGGGAAGAGTGCATTATTGGGGCTTTAAGTTTTGTAAAAGCCGGCGAGAAAATTCCCCGCAGAAGTCTTTTAGCTGGCAACCCAGCAAAGATTATTAAAGAGGTAAGCGATGAGATGGCTGCCTGGAAAACCAAGGGAACAAGGTTATATCAGACTTTGCCTGCCGCCTGCCACGAAAGCCTCAAGGCCGTGGAACCGCTTCATGAAATTCCAGCTGACAGACCTTTACAGGAAAGTCTTTTTCAAACCTGGAACAGCATCAAAGGCTGATTTCAAATCGAAGGGACCTCCATTCCCCGAATGTGCCGGTAAAGCTGAAGTGCATATAAATCCGTCATCCCGGAAACAAAATCGAAGATGGCCATTACTTTTTCATAGTCAGAGTCATCTTCCTTAAACCTGTATTGTTCACGAATTAAAAGGATGGTTTTCTTTTGCATGCCAGACCTTTCATCTTCCGGCGTGAGGGAAGCCAAAACCATATCTTCCACCAACCCCGACATGATGCGGTAGCCAGCCAACTCGATTCGGACTACACTTCCATGGTTGTAGATTCGCCTTACAGAGTTTTCCTGAATCCTTTTCAGAACATCAGCCGCTTCAGGAATGGAGCCCATCAAATCTCCCTGAAAATTTCCGGCTAAAATGGTTTCGCGGCTTTCCCAAAAAACCTGTGCACATCGGTGGGTGAGGAAATTGATACACTTTGCACGCAGATATGAAATCGCCTCATTGGCATCCACTTCCAGAATCTCAAGCGTCTCATTTATTTTCTGAAAGTTCTCAGCTGGATTCAAGGAAATGAGTCCGAGCAATAATTCACGCACCTCCGCAGTACTAAAAATTCTGAGTCGATGGGCATCTTCCAGGTCTATTATGTTGTAGCAAATATCGTCTGCGGCTTCCACCAGATACACAAAAGGGTGTCGCTTAAAAACCAATTCCGTGCCTTGCTCAGGAACCATTCCAAGCTTTGAAGCAATTTTGAAAAACGTCTCTTTTTCTGTTTGAAAATACCCATACTTTTTACGGTGTCTGGGTCCCTTTCTTCCTAAGGATTCCCAGGCCCCGCAAGGATATTTTATCATGGAAGCGAGTGTACTGAATGTGAGGCGAAATCCTCCGGAAAGGCGGCCCCGAAATGTTTTGGTAAGGATTCTAAGCGCATTTGCATTCCCTTCAAAAGAGATTAAATCCGCCCACTCCTTTTCTGTAAACCTGGAACGGAATTTCGAATTGTTATCCTGAGAAGTAAAGAATTTGGAAATTGCTGATTCACCTGAGTGACCAAAAGCAGGATTTCCCAAATCATGTGCAAGGCAAGCAGTGGCGACCACAGTTTTAAGGTGTTCGCGGTAAAATTCAGCAGCCATCGAATCAGCTTCCACTTCTGGTAAAGTGGAAATTTGAATACCGACCATGGCACCAAGTGACCGACCCACACTTGCAACCTCAAGGGAATGGGTAAGCCTGTTGTGCACAAACGCCTCTTCGGGAAGTGGAAAAACCTGGGTTTTATTTTGGAGCCGTCGAAATGCAGAGGAAAAAATCAGCCGATCCCAGTCCCGCTCATATTCCGTTCTTTGAAAACTTGCCTGATGGTCGATGCCAAACCTGTCGGCTGAAAAACAATTGGTCCAATTCATTCTACAAATTTCAGGAATCAAATGTAGGCAAGCTCCCTTGCTGAATTGCAAAAATCAAGATTTGAATTCTTCAATAAGGATTCGCTTTAATTATTAGACAAAAAAATACCCGCTGTTTGGCGGGTACATTAGAAAGAATTTTTTGAAAAACTACTTCATGCCCTTAAGCATCTCCTCAACCTGACGAAGCTTATCCATTGGAAGGCCTTTCAGGATTTCAGGAAGATTAAGGTTCTTGTCGCTTTTGCGGATAACGAATAAAGGATGGTCTGCGTTATCTTCTTTCTTTTCATTTGGAGTCCAATCGAAAAGATCATTAGGAAGGCAATTAAGAAGCGTACAAAGGCGTTCAATATATTCTAAACGCAGGTATTCAACATCCCCGTTGGAAATTTTAGTCGCCGTAGTCGGGGTAAAGCCACTCTTTACCATGAATTTATATGGAGTGAAAATTCCTCTCGCCTCCATTACCTTTCTTACGTTGATTTTTAACATAATTATTTTGTTTGTTTTTCAGAGTAGCAAATATATGTGATTGGCGGTAAAGCCCAAAAAAAAGAATTATAATATTCGAAAAAAAGAAAAAAAAGATTGATTCACATTACTACCTCAGCTAAATATTCATACAATTTGCACAATCCACATTTGTTAGAAAAAAAAACAGAAATAACCACTCTCAAGAATTCAAACAAATATAAAATTAATATGTAGCATTATTTATTGACAATTAATCGTCAATAACTTGGACCTAATCATAAAAGATAATAATTTTTTACCGCAACAGAAGAATATAAAATATGGCTTGATAATCAACTTTTTTTCGACTTCGCCCGAAAAAATTTATCTCTAAAATCCCTTTTAATGCGAGTAGAAAATAGAACTCCTAGGCATGGCTTAGAGTTTAATATCCAAATTGATTTTATTATCGCAGACAACCCAAATACTTCTGGATTGGCATAATTGTTTTATCTAAATGATAAAAATATGGGCCATGCTGGAAAACATGATCCTTGGTACAAGTGGGAATTGAAGACAAAATAAATCACACTTTCAAAACCACAATTTCCATTTTGGCATTTAATTAAAGGATTAGTCTTTGAAAAATCATTTCAAGCTCTTTTGGGCAATAAATAGCCTAAAGTCTTTAATTTGTGGAGACAAAATTTACTCCTCAGACTCAGCGTTTTTTTCCGCAACAGCCCTGATGTCGTAAGCTCCTTTCACAACCACTTTTAGACTGGCAGCCTCAATTCCTTCCGGAAACCTAATTGCGCAGATATCGCCCTGGTTACGAATAACTTCTACTTTAAGATTTTGAAATTTCCCAGTTCCAGCGTCCGAAACATAAATAGATGAGCTACTTCCATCAGACAAAATTGCCTCAGAAGGAAGTGCCCATTGCTCTTGAGCATCGGTCCGGATCCTTGCAGAAACCTGCATGTTTGGAATAAACTCTGGCAAAATCTTCTCAATGTGCGCATGCACCTGAACTGTCCGATCGCGGCTAATTTTATGGTTAACCAAAAACACTTTGGCGCCATAAAATTTACCCGGTTCCGAAACCAATTCAAATTCAACCGCTTGACCCTCCTTTACCTTCGTTACATCCTTTTCAAAAACCATTAATTCAGCATGGATATGATCCATGTTTACAATTTCACAAACTGGATTTTCAGGCGTAAGAACTTGTCCAGAATTCACAAACACACTTGTTACAAAACCATCAATTGGGGCAATTACAGGCAACTCAGCCGAAAAATTTCCTTTTTCAATTTCAGAGATTGAGAAGCCCAACAATTCCAGCCTTTTTTTTAATCCCTTTTGGGAAGCCTCCAGAATTCTAAAATCAGCTTTCGCTTGTTCAAATACCTTTACCGAAGCAATATTTTTCTCCGCTAGTCCCGATTGCCTTTTCAAGTCAGATTCAAGAAACTCAAGTCTTGCCCGGTTTCCAGCATAATCCTGCTGCCAGCCAATAAAATCAGGACTTTCTAGAACACAAAGAACTTCTCCTTTGTGGACATGAGAGCCTTGCAGCATGTTCGTCTTTTTTACCGATGCGTTTACCCTAGCACAAATAGTAAACAGATTTTGAGGTGGCACATCCAGAATTCCGCTCACCCGAATATCCGCTGTTACCATTTTCAATTCAGGAGATGCCAGTACGATTCCGGCATTTTTTAATTGCTCCTTGCTAAGCAAAATTAAATCCGAAGATTTATTCACCGCCGTTTTTGGCAAATCGGAATCAACCGGCTTGCCTGAATCTTTGCAGGAAATCAAAAGTGAAGCCGCTAATGCAAAAACAAAGAATTTCATTTTAATTAATTCCATTTTCCGATAGTGAGATAGTGTAATTGAATACCCAAAAGGGCTTGGTTGTGGCGACTCTGCAAAATTTCTTCCTGCACGAGCAAGAATGCCTTAAGCGCCATCATTTGCTCGTGGATGCTGGTTTTTCCAGACCTGAATTCCAGCAAACTTGCTTCGTAAACCTGCCTCGCTGCAGGTGCTGCTGTTTTCTCTAAAAATTCAAGGTGGCTGCTTTCGTTGCCTATTGAAACCTGCAATTCACTGATTGCATTCTGAAATTGAATTCGGGCTGCCCGTTCACGCTGCTCCCCTGCTTTCACCCGCAGACCAGCGGAAGCAATCTTCGCTTTTGAGCTACTGGGCAAAATCGGAAAAAGGACTCCAAAATTTATTCCTTGAAAGCGGTCAGAATAAGTAGCAAGCCTAGAATCAAAAGGAATTCCCCGAAGGGATTGATTGAAATAGCCAATCGAAAATTCCGGAAGCTTGCTTTTCTTTTCAAACTCTTCCTGTGCCTTTTCAACATAATTGGCAGCTTTCAGTACCCGAACTTGAATACTGGAATCCGCAAGAGAAGCAGCATCGTTTTCCAGATTTAAAATCACCCACGGAGCAACGAGATACTTTTGCTGCGAACTGTCGAGCGACATCAATCGAATTTGCCGAATGAGTGCGTTCTCTTCTCGCTCGGTTTGAAGAATTCTGGATTTTAGTTCTGCCGCCTGTCGGTTGGCCAAAGCGATTTCCAATTGACCCGTCTCCCCCGCCTCAAACCTCAACCGGGCCATTTCAAGTTCCTTAACAGAAAGTGAATCAAAACTGGAAAGCAGCTTTTTTTTCTCCCGGGAAAAATAAAGGTTTTCAAAAGCTGTGCGAAGATCCAGACCAAATGAAGCTTTAAAAGCCTCTTCTTTGATAAAAGATTCCCCAGTTTGACTTCGGTAAAGGTTCCGCAAACTTTTTACAAGGGCCGGATTGGGAATGCCCTGGTTTACATTGAACGACTGATCAAACAGGTTGCTGTTGTATTGCCCAGCCTGAACCTGAAATGATGCCTTCGAGAATTTATTCGCCGAAGGTTCCATAGCCATCGCGGCATTTGTTTCAAGGCGATATGCCGCCGCCATTGGATTGTTCCTGATGGCTTTTTCAAAGAGGCTTGAGAATGAAATTGATTGTGCCTGAACCTGTCCGGAAAAAACCGGAATCAGAAAAATAAAAAGACCAGCAATTGTTTTACCAAGACCGGACCGATGTCTCCAGGTGAAACTATACAAAACCGGAAGAACCAACAAGGTGAGAATGGTAGCAGAAAACAAACCTCCCATTACAACAGTAGCCAGGGGTTTTTGCACTTCAGCTCCGGCTCCGCTTGAAATTGCCATTGGCAAAAAACCAAGAGAGGCAACCAATGCTGTCATTAACACCGGCCTGAAACGACCCCTCACGGACCGAAAAATCAAGGTTCCTGCATCCGAATGGGTATTCTTGGCCTCAGCATTAAATTCAGCCATCAGCACAATTCCGTTGAGCACAGCCACGCCAAAAAGCGCAATGAAACCAACACCTGCAGAAATACTAAATGGCATATTTCGAAGCCAAAGCGCAAAAATTCCACCAATGGCCGAAAGCGGAATGGCGGAAAAAATCAGCAATGCCTGCATTGCAGAATTGAATGTGAGGAA
>CAMDMI010000132.1 GCA_945902135.1 Spirosoma fluviale | reverse complement strand
GGCTAGATCGGGAAACCGAATAGATGGCCTGACCATCCTTGCCATACGCAAAATACTTTTCGATTCCCTGTGTATCGTGGATAACCCGACCCGGCATAGGAATGGCCATTTCCTTTACCTTTTCTTCGAGGCCTGCCAAGGCAAGAGATCTCCATCCCCGGTGACTTAATGCCAGATTAATGGACCTTAAACTTGAGTAAATCTTATGGCGTAGGTCGGGGCGTTTTTCATGGATTTCAACCTTGAAGCCCCGTTTGGCCAAGAGAATTCCCAAAAGTGTGCCTACAAGTCCGGCTCCAAAGATTACAATTTTGTCGGAGCTGGAAATTGGCTTTTTCATCCCTGTGGAAAGCAGATTAAATATGGATTACATTGTAATCGCCCAAACTCAAATCTGCTGCCTTACCATGTAAACTCGCATGGTTTCCTATCATGGAATTGGCAACCAAAGCATCTTTTAAACTCGCGTTGTCTTGTACAATACTGGATTCAATTCGGGAGTTTTCAACAACTGAATTCCGTCCGATGGACACATTTGGACCAACTACAGAATTCCGAATCACGGCTCCTTCACCGATAAATACAGGTTGAATCAGGACTGAATTCTCAATTTTCGCCGAGGCAGCCTGCAATTCAGCTGAAGGTAAATAACTGAGGTATCTGCTGTTTGTGTGGACTGTCGCATTTTTATTGCCACAATCCAACCATTCATCCACCTGTCCGGGAACAAAGACCATTCCCTTGTTTTTCATGTTCTCCAGAGCATTGGTGAGTTGATATTCACCTTTGTCTTTCACATCATTGTCGATAAGGTATTGAAGCTCTTTGTGTAGAGTTTCACCGTCCTGGAAATAATAAATTCCGATGATGGCCAGGTCGGATACAAAATGTTCCGGTTTTTCTATGAAGTCGGTTATATGGCCGGCTCCATCCAATTTTACAACCCCGAAAGGTTTCGGGTCTTCCACCTTTTGAACCCAAATTGTGTTTGGATGGCCTTTAGACAAACTAAAATCAGCCCTGAAAAGTGTATCGGCAAAAGCCACCACAAGATTTCCAGATAGTGATTCTTTCGCACAAAGGATGGCGTGGGCCGTTCCTAAGGCAGTATCCTGATAACTGATAAGTCCTTTTGCACCAATAGATTCGGCAATTAAAATCAGCTTCTGCTCTACTTCTTTTCCAAATGAACTATGGATGATGAAATTAACTTCTTCCACTTCCTCCCCGCAGACTTTGGCAATGTCTTCTACCAGTCTTTGGACAATAGGCTTTCCTGCAATCGGAATAAGGGGTTTAGGGACTGTAAGCGTATGAGGCCGCATTCTTTTTCCCAGTCCGGCCATTGGAACAACAATCTTCATATTTGGATGATTTTCTGTAATTCGGGCCGCAAAGAACGGACATTGTTCTGATATTACCACCAGAGAACAGAATCCATTATAGATATTGATTTTCGTTTGAATATCATTGCCTTAAAATTAACAGATATACGCCATGGCCAAAAGGCATTTTCTCTTCCTTTTATCTCAGGTATTCCTGCTTTTTTTCTTGGTTATCAATGCATCTGCCCAGTGGAATGAAAAAGATTTAAACCCTTTTCCTCTGGATAATTTGTCTGGGTTTCGAAGCCCGGCTGGCAATTGGTCGCTTTCCTCGTCAGCAACTGGACTGATGTCGGTGAATTTCAGCATGGAAACAAAGCCTGGTTCAGGTGTCATTTCAAACAAACCGGATGCAGAAAAAAAAGACAACCTGGTTTCAAATCAGGACTTTGGTTCTTTGGACATTCAGTTTGATTTCATGATGCCAAAGGGCTCAAATTCAGGCATTTTTTTGATGGGAAGGTATGAGATTCAGTTGTATGATTCCTGGGGAAAACAGAAACCAAATTTTGCAGATTGTGGCGGAATTAACCAAAGATGGCGGCTTGAAAATGGGAAAGGAAAGGAAGGATATGAAGGTGTGGCGCCTTTGAGAAATGCCTGCCGCGCACCAGGCCTTTGGCAAACCATGAAGATATCATTTGAGGCACCTCAATTTGACAATTCTGGAAAGAAAATTGCCAATGCCCGCTTTGCGTCGATTTGGCTCAATGGCGTTCAGATCCACAGCAATATTGAACTTTCCGGACCTACAAAAGGGGCAATTTTTCAGAATGAAAGCGACAAAGGACCTTTTGTCCTTCAAGGTGATCATGGGCCAGTAGCATTCAAAAATATTGCTTTGGCAGAATTTGGAGCCCCTTTTCCGGAATTGAAAAATTTACATTTCGAAGTTTATCATGGGCCCTTTCTTCGAACAGATGCTTTTCTTAAAAGTCCTCTGAAGCTTTCGGGAATGGCCACGCAAATTGACCGGGCCCACGCAGAAACCGAAGATGAGTTTTTGATTCGATATAAAGGAATCCTAAATGTGAAATCCCCCGGCATTTATAAGTTCATTCTTGAGTTTACAGGTAAAGCGATTTTGAGATTGGATGATAGCTTGCTCATTGACTCCAGCAATGGAGGATTTTGGTATCAAAAGGAAAGGGCTGAAATGCGTTTATCTGTTGGTCCTCATCCTATTGAGGTGATATACTTCAAAACAAATCCTAAGTCCCGGTCTTCACTTGGTCTTTGGTACAGCGGCCCCGGAATTAAACTCAACCGTTTCCATGCCGAGGCTTCTCTGAATGCGTATTTGCCTGGAGGTGAGTTTACTTTGCCGCTTGAAAATGAGCCATATGTACAGCGGAGTTTCTTCAATCATTCAGGCAAGAGAATTCCCTATGGCATTAATGTTTGTAGTCCAACAGGAATCCATTATTCACTCAACCTTCGAAGCGGCAGACTTTTAAGGGCTTGGCGATCAGATCGTTTTGGCGAAGTGAGCGGGATGTGGGTGGACCGTGGGGGAACGCAGGATTTTATTCCGGCTGGTTCGGCTTCGGAGTTTACGGAAACCGCTTTTGCAGGCCTTGCCAACGAATCTGGCTTGGCTTATCCCGACAGCCTTGGGCCCTTGGAGGGATTTAAATTTTCCGGATATGAGCTTTCAAAAGGAAAGGAACCGGTGTTTCATTACAAGCTTCCATGGAAAAACGCCGAGGCCAGCATGGTTTTGTTGCCGGGTAAAAATGGAATTCAGGTTGAAATCCAGGTCAGTAAATTGGAAGAGGATATCTGGCATGCCGCGGCAGAAGGTCAATCGATTGAGGCAACCGCCGATGGAGCTTATCGCATCAATGGTGCCTGGTATATTTTTCCGGAAGGAAGTGGAATGATTATTCGGACTGAGAAGAAACCAAATGGAAATTCAGTTCTGCTTTTCAGGATTTCTAGGAAAGAAAACGATGCTAAAATTTCATATTCTGTATTCTGGTAATCGCGAAATAACATGTCAAAGGAATTTATTTTGAAGGCCTTAAAGCCATTTTCGCTGCTCTTTTTGGCAGGAATGCTCCATGCCCAGCACCACCAGCATCACCACGCAACCAATCTCAGCCCACAAAAGAATTTGGCTGTGACAAAACGGAGCAACCAGCCCAAAGAAAAAGACTTTTATAAACTCGTCAACATTGGGCTTCCGAGTGATTTGATTCTGGAAGGTGGTGGAATTTGCGCCATTCCTAATGGCAGAATTGCAGTTTCAACCCGCAGAGGAGAAATCTGGATTGTCGAAAATCCATATAGTCTGGATTATGACAACCGTCCATCCTTCAGACGCTTTGCCCGCGGCTTGCATGAAATTCTGGGACTTCGCTACCATGATGGCAGTTTTTATGTTGCCCAGCGCGGGGAACTCACCAAGTTGACTGATACTGATGGCGATGGAGAAGCCGACCGCTATGATTGTGTAAGTAGTCTTCCAACTGTGGGCCATTACCATGAATACAGTTATGGCCCTGTTTTCGATTCAGAAGGAAACATGGTGGTTTCGCTCAATGTGGCCTTTGGTTCTGTGGATTGGTACAATGCCAAAAGCTATGCACCTTGGAGAGGATGGGTAATTAAGGTGAAGCCAGACGGTGAAATTATTCCATGGGCTGCGGGAGTTCGGTCTCCTTGCGGCATTGGAGTTGGTCCTGAAGGAAAGGTTTTTTACACTGAAAATCAGGGAGATTGGGTCGGTTCCGGGTATTTTACGGTTTTAGAGAAAGGTGATTTTATGGCGAATCCTGCCAGCCTGAATTGGGCGGATTCTCCTGGTTCTACGGTTTTGGCCAGAAAGGAAATGATTCAGGATTTTCGAAAGCCAATGTTCGAAGTAAAAAAGGAAATTCCATCCCTTCGGCTTCCATCGGTTTGGCTGCCTCATGGCGTTTTGGGTGTTTCCACATCTGACTTTGTTCTGGATTCAATGGGAGGGAGGTTCGGTCCATTTGAAGGCCAATTCCTCATTGGCGACCAGGGCCAAAGTAAAATTTCACGGGTTTACCTCGAAAAAGTGAATGGGGTTTATCAAGGTTGCGCCTTTGGTTTTCGTGAAGGCTTTGCCTCCGGTGTTTTGCGTCAGTGCTGGGGAAGTGACGGATCGATGTTTGTGGCGCAAACCAATCGGGGCTGGGCAAGTACAGGACCCGCGCCATTTGCGCTTCAAAGGTTGATTTGGGCAGGTAAAACTCCCTTTGAAATGAAAACCGTTCAGGCAAGAACCGATGGTTTTGAAATCCAGTTTACCCTTCCTGTGGATTCTGCATCTGTATTTGATTCTGAAATCTGGAATGTTTCCTCCTTCACTTACAATTATCACCAGAAGTATGGAAGTCCGGTTGTGCGCGAAGGGAAATGCCCTTTGAAAGCCATCCGACTTTCAGCTGACAAAATGAGCGTTCGTCTTGTTCTGGATAGCATGAGGCAGTTTTTTATTCATGAAATAAAAGCACCCGGACTTCTATCGGCTGATGGTTACGAACTTTTGCATTCATCGGCTTATTACACGCTGAATGAAATTCCGCTCGGTCAAAAAGCCGACATCAATTCTGCAGAATGGAAAAAGCCCAAGCAAAAGCTTGTTGTCAAGCCTCAAAAGAAAAACATGGATTTATCGACTTCCCCAAAGCCGGGTACTTTGACAAGTGGAATCCAAGGTTTTACCGTAAAAAAAACCATGAAGCAGTTGAATCAAATGCCAGCTTCCTGGATTACCGGACCTGATAAAACCATTCAGCTGGGAACCACTCCGGGAATGCGGTTCGATAAAGCTGAAATTGAAGCCAAACCGGGACAAAAGATCCGGTTTGTGTTCAACAATTACGATGACATGCAGCACAATTTTGTGCTAGGAAAACCAAAGTCAGCCGACAAAATAGGGGAGGCCGCAGCCAAACTTGGCATCCAAGGAAACAAGATGGATTATGTGCCGGATATGGGCTTGGTGCTTTACAATACGGGTATCGTAGAGCCGGGCAATAGTGAAACCATTTGGTTTGAAGTGCCGCCTTTTGAGGGCAATTACGATTTCGTCTGCACCATGCCCGGGCATTACATGATCATGCGCGGGGTTTTGAAGGTGAAGAAGTAAAACAGAATCTCTGGGTTAAGAACCCATGCTTTCTGCCACGGCCGAGGAAAACATATTCGTAAATTCTTGTAAGTCAAGACTTCCGAGATCTCCGTGACCATGTTTTCTTACCGAAACGGTATTGGTTTCAGATTCCTTTTCACCCACAATAAGCATGTAAGGGAATTTTCCAACCTCAGCATCCCGGATTTTCCGTCCGATTTTTTCATCTCTGTGGTCTACTGTGGCTCTAATGTCCAATGTTTCAAGATGCGTTTTTACTTCATCTGCGTAAGCGGCAAACTTTTCAGAGATGGGTAAAATCACCAGTTGCTCTGGTGAAAGCCAAAGCGGGAAATCACCAGCGCAGTTTTCAATCAAAACAGCAATGAATCTTTCCATGCTTCCAAATGGCGCTCGGTGAATCATCACCGGACGATGTTTTTGATTGTCGGCTCCGGTAAATTCCAGATCAAACCGCTCAGGTAAATTGTAATCAACCTGAATGGTTCCCAACTGCCATTTTCTACCAAGCGCATCCTTCACCATAAAGTCAAGTTTAGGTCCGTAGAATGCAGCTTCTCCCAATTCGGTTACGGTTGAAAGTCCTTTCTCACGGGCGGATTCTATGATGGCAGATTCGGATTTTTCCCAAATGTCATCGGAACCAATGTATTTGGTTTTGTTTTCCGGATCACGAAGTGAAATCTGTGCAGTGTAATCATGGAAACCAAGAGAGCGGAATACATAAAGCACCAGGTCGATTACTTTGATAAATTCTTCTTTTACCTGATCTGGACGGCAGAAAATGTGTGCATCGTCCTGGGTAAAACCCCGAACCCTGGTAAGTCCGTGCAATTCACCACTTTGTTCGTAGCGGTACACAGTTCCAAACTCCGCCAAACGAAGTGGCAAATCGCGGTAACTTCTTGGTTTTGTTCTGTAAATCTCGCAGTGGTGCGGACAATTCATCGGTTTCAAAAGGAATTCTTCATCCTCATCCGGTGTACGAATTGGCTGAAAAGAATCCTTGCCATATTTTTCATAATGGCCAGAAGTAACATACAATTGCTTGCTGCCAATATGCGGGGTAATCACCGGAGAATAACCAGCTTTCACCTGTGCCTTTTTAAGGAATTGCTCAAGCCTGTCGCGCAGCATGGCACCTTTTGGCAACCAAAGTGGAAGGCCTTGGCCGACTCTTTCTGAAAATGCGAAAAGCTCAAGTTCCTTGCCCAGCTTTCGGTGGTCGCGTTTTTTGGCTTCTTCCATAAGGAAAAGGTAATCCTTAAGTTCCTTGTCTTTTGGAAAGGTGATGGCATAAACGCGGGTCATCTGCTTCCTTTTTTCGTCACCTCTCCAATAAGCGCCGGCTACATTCAGAATTTTAGCAGCTTTAATGAAGCCGGTATCTGGAATGTGCGGCCCTCGACAGAGATCAGTGAAATTTCCCTGTTGATAAAAAGTGATGCTTCCATCCTGCAAATCTTCCAGAAGTTCAAGTTTGTATTCATCTCCTTTTTTCTGAAAATAAGCGAGGGCTTCTTCCTTGGATTTTGGAATGCGGTTGAACGAATTTTTCTGCCGAGCCAATTCCAGCATTTTTTGCTCGACTTTTTCAAAATCATCTGCGCCGAATGGCTGGCCATTCAGGTCGATGTCATAATAAAAACCATTTTCGATTGGTGGACCAATCCCGAATTTTGTTCCAGGATAAAGGGCTTCCAGTGCCTCAGCAAGCAAGTGCGCTGAAGAATGCCAGAATGTTTTCTTGCCATCCGTATCGTTCCAGGTGAGAAGTTGAAGGTTTGCATCTTCCAAAATGGGCCTGCTGGCCTCAACTACTTCGCCATTTATTTTTGCGGCAAGGACATTTCTGGCCAAGCCCTCAGAAATAGATATGGCAACATCCATACTGCTGACGCCTTTTGAATATTGCCGAATAGAGCCGTCCGGAAGGGTAATACTGATTTCCATTTTTTG
>CAMDMI010000131.1 GCA_945902135.1 Spirosoma fluviale | reverse complement strand
ACTTTATAAGGTATAAGCCTTTAACCAATTTGCTTGTATTAATAAAAGCAGTCTTTTCAGTTGGATTTTCGGTCATGATTTCTTGACCTTGAAGATTAAAGATTGAAATTTTAGAAAAAACTCCATTCCATCCGATTTGCATTTGATCTGATACTGGATTGGGATAAATAGATATTCCCGGTGATTTCAAATCCTCGATACCCGTTATAGTGCCAAAAACAACATCGCCAACATAATATGTTTTCTCTCCGGCAGTTGCACCGGCTACGCCATAGTTAGGGAAGATAGAAAGCTTATTATACGTTTTTGTATAATTGATGGCGGTTGTACCAGCAGCATGATTGGAAAAATCAAAGCTGAGAACTTCCCAAGCATTTGCCTGCGTGGTAGTAGCGTCTGTTTCTACCGAAATGGTTGGATCGGTTCTGAGCTCTACCTTTAAACGAAAAACAGTACCAGCGGCAGGAGAATAAACTCTTGCCTGCATTTGATTGGCCGAAAGACTGAAAGGCATCGCTGCTTGAAATCCGGAAGGAGTGCCAAGGGTAGTTCCAGCCCAGACTTCCGCAGTATTTCCCTTCACAATTTTCAGCGCAAGCTTAGAAGGATTCAATGGGTCCGCTGCAATGGAGGAAAATGTGCCGCCAAAGTCGGTAGTAGTATAATTTACATTTGCAGTATCCTGCCAAGTAATTGGAAGAGAAATTTGCTGAAGGCTTGGTCCGACTGGGCCGCCAGTGCATGTATCACATGAGTTCCAGCAAACAGCTTTCAAAACAACCGAAGCAGCTATAGTCAGTTTACGGTTGTTGAAGGATGGCGGTGTAAAAATGGTACATGGAGTTCCTGTTGGAAGTGCCTCCTGCTGTGCCCAGGCGTCGGCAGAAAATTTATACTCAATATTGCCTGCAGGTAAAGGAATCACAGCCTCCCAAATGCTGTCACCATTTGCATCGGTCATTTGGTTGCAATTTCCGCACCAGTTGTTAAAGGTTCCATTCACTTCTGGCGTGGTGAAAGGAAAAGTTTGACCCTTCAGATTTAATTTGAAGGTAACATCAAAGGTTTGCGAGAAAGCTGAAAGTGAACTTAATGCAAAGAGGAAAAATAGGAGTTTTTTCATACTGGTTAAACTTGAATCTTTATTAGTAGGCAAGAGCAATTGGGCAATGCTTTTCTAATCAAAATTCAAAAAAAATTCTCCAGTCAAAATCAAGAAATCTAAGACGCGATTTAAAAGAGGAAAGAAAGACAAACCAAAAATACACCTGCCAGGTTGTTGATGATTTCATTTTCCCGAAGTGCTTTCATGGCGCGGTGCATATAATTCATCACCACCTGATAATTCACATTCATAATAAGGCTGATTTCTTCATAGCCCAATCCCATAAAAAAACGCAGGTACACCACTTCGCGTTCTTTTTTGGTTAGGTCTGCCAAGGCCCTTTTGATTAAAATTGCCCGCTGGGTATCAAAATCCTGTTTTTCAAGAAAATCTCCGAGTTCTACTTCAATCCCAAGCTCCTCACCATCGGAATCAATCGATACAATTTTCTGGCTGGAGTTTTTGCCTGTGAGCATCCGGATAATTTCCCGCTTCAGCCATTTCATCAAATAGAAACGCACGGAGGTAACTTCCTTGAGGCTGTCTTTTTTCAGCCAAATATTAAAGAACAAATCCTGCAAACAATCTTGAACCTGCTCTTTATTGGGATTGAGTTTTATCCCATATCGAAACAAGGCTGCGTAATGCCTTTTGTAAAGTGTTTCTAAAGCAACGCGGTCGCCTTCCCGAATGCTTTGCCAAAGTTCCGGATCACCGGTGCCATCACGCATTAAGCGGTTCATGAAGCAATGGCATTAAATTGTAAAATACACTGAAGATCCCCGACTTTACAATTGGGAAATACTCCGAATTCCGGAAGTCTTAAAGCAACGCAGACCTGCTTCAAATGTATCGGTTAATAAAGGCGTATGGCTATTCTTGAAAGACCATCAATCCATTTTGAACTAAATTGAAAGGCAATCAAAAGAATAAACTAATTCTTCCCTGAATGGTTATAAAAAATATTGGTTTTGCCTCTTTATGGCGTCAAATTATCCGCTAATTCTTTAGAAAGGGGCAAAAAGTTCTTTAAATTTTTTCAATCAAGGTTTTTGCCCGGCCTTGCAATGACCGCAATTTTGCCTTTTTCAGGAACCTGCCAGCAGGATTGGAAGAGAGTTTGGTCTGAGCATTTTTCAGGAAGCTCCCAAGCAAATCCTGATCCTATTTCGAATACCATCACAAAAAAGAAACCCGCCTTTTGAGCGGGTTTCTTTTTTATCCAGGCAATCAGATTAATATCTGTATTGTTCGGCTTTGAATGGTCCATTCACATTAACACCAATGTAATCAGCCTGATCGTTGGAAAGAACTTCCAGATCTGCACCTACTTTGGCAAGGTGAAGGAATGCTACTTTTTCGTCAAGGTGTTTTGGAAGGGTATAAACCTTGTTCTCGTAAGCAGCAGAGTTTGTCCAAAGTTCAAGTTGGGCAAGCATCTGGTTGGTGAATGAATTCGACATCACAAATGATGGGTGACCCATAGCACAACCAAGATTTACAAGACGACCTTCCGCAAGTACGATGATGTCTTTGCCATCGATGGTGTACATATCCACCTGAGGCTTCACTTCAACTTTTGAACCACCATGGGTACTGTTAAGCCAAGCCATATCAATTTCAGTGTCAAAATGGCCGATGTTGCAAACGATGGCCTTATCTTTCATTGTTTCGAAATGACGATCCACAATGATGTTTTTGTTTCCTGTGGCAGTAACAAAAATGTCAGCGATTTTGGCCGCATTGTCCATCTTCATTACCTGAAATCCTTCCATTGCAGCCTGAAGCGCACAAATCGGATCAATTTCGGTTATAATAACTCGGGCACCAGCCGAGGCAAGTGAACGGGCTGAACCTTTTCCTACATCGCCAAAACCAGCAACAACCGCAACTTTTCCTGCAATCATCACATCAGTTGCACGGCGGATGGCATCCACACATGATTCTTTGCAACCATAAAGGTTGTCAAATTTAGATTTTGTAACAGAATCGTTTACATTGATGGCAGGAATCAGCAAGGTTCCTTTTTTCATCCTTTCATAAAGGCGAAGAACACCTGTGGTAGTTTCCTCAGAAAGTCCTTTGATACCGGCAACAAGCTCAGGATATTGATCAAGTACCATGTTGGTAAGATCGCCTCCATCATCAAGAATCATGTTGAGAGGCTTGCGGTCTTCTCCAAAGTGGAGTGTCTGCTCGATGCACCAGTCAAATTCCTCTGCATTCTGGCCTTTCCAGGCATAAACTGAAATGCCTGCATCTGCAATGGCGGCAGCTGCGTGGTCCTGGGTTGAAAAAATATTGCATGAAGACCAAGTCACCTCAGCACCCAAAGCCACAAGGGTTTCGATCAAAACTGCTGTTTGAATTGTCATGTGAAGACAACCAGCAACGCGGGCGCCTTTCAATGGTTGAGAAGGACCAAATTCCTTCCTAATAGACATGAGACCGGGCATTTCAGCCTCAGCGAGGGTAATTTCTCTTCTTCCCCATGCCGCAAGTGACATGTCTTTAACTTTATAGTTTACAAATGTATCTACCATTAGAATAAAAAATTTTGCCGTAAAATTATAGTTAAAAACCTCGGATTTCAAGGAAGGTTTTAAAAAAATCAGAATAAATGCTTTTCCTTTTATTCCCGGGAAATGTCTATAACCTCCAAAGCCTCAACTGCGGCCTCTTTCCAATAAAACGAAAAGCGAAAAACTCCTCCATTTTTAGTGTTCAGCCTACAAATAAGATACTTTCGGCCATCCTTACTCTTACCCTGAAACAAAACGCTTGCTTCTACGGGGGGATTGTCTTTAAAAAAAACTGCCAATTTCCCCGCAACTTCAGAACCTAAAATCTCCTTGGCATCACCTTCTAAACCAAATTCAACTTTTGTGGCACAAATGCGGCCCAGTTTTTGCGAATCACCTGACTTTAGGGCGAGTTTTGTACGATCGGGAAATCCCTGCTGACAAATCCCCAAAAAAGGAATTGCCATTAGAAGCAGAACAAAAGCGATGGCCCTCATGAGTGTGTATTTTTTAGTTGTTTTCAAATATAAGGTTTCCGGGAAATGAATCAAAAAACAAATAAGTTAATTCTGGTAATTCTGGATGGATGGGGAATTGCAGGTGATAAAAAGGTATCAGCCATTGATTCAGCAAAAACGCCCGTCTTCGATTTTCTCAAAGAGCATTATGCCAATTCCAGACTGGAAGCCTCGGGGATTGCAGTTGGCCTTCCCGATGGACAAATGGGCAACTCCGAAGTGGGGCACATGAACATTGGAGCTGGACGGGTTGTTTATCAGGATTTGGTAAAATTAAATCTTGAAGCCTCTCAAGGTGGGTTCGAAAAGCACCCGATTTTAAAGCAGGCACTGGAATACGCCAGAAAAGGAAACCACGCCATCCACCTGATGGGGCTAATTTCGGATGGTGGTGTGCATGCCCATGTAAACCATTTAAAGGCACTTTGCAGCTGGGCTGCCAAGGAGAATTGGGATAATCTTTTTATCCACGGATTTACCGACGGAAGAGATACAGATCCCCGCTCCGGACTCGGTTTTTTAAAAGATATCGAAGCCCATTGCGGCAAGACGGCAGGAAAAGTTGTTTCCCTTACCGGCCGCTATTATTCCATGGACAGAGACAAGCGCTGGGAACGGGTAAAAATTGCCTGGGATAATCTGGTTACAGGCAAAGCAGAAGAATTTGATAGCATTGAAACCGGTTTGCAAAAGTCTTATGATGCCGGAGTTACAGATGAATTTCTGTTGCCAATCAGGTTAAAAGGTTCAGCAGAATATTCCTGCATAAAACCGGGTGATGTGGTAATCAATTTTAATTTCCGCACCGACAGAGGCAGGGAGATTACAGAAGCCCTCAGTCAGCAAGATTTTCCCGATTTTGGCATGCATACCTTGGATTTGCATTACATCACCATGACGCGCTATGATGAAACCTTCAAAAATGTGGCGGTTTTGTATGAAAAAGACAACCTCAACAACACCCTCGGAGAAGTGATTTCTGCTGCCGGACTGCAACAGATTCGAATTGCAGAAACGGAGAAATACCCGCATGTAACCTTCTTCTTCAATGGTGGAAGAGAAGAACCATTTCAGGGTGAAAAAAGACTCATGTGCCCTTCTCCAAAAGTGGCAACCTATGACTTGCAACCCGAAATGTCTGCGAAGGAAATAACGGCCACCATTATTCCGGAAATTCAAAAGGGAGAAGCCTCTTTCATTTGTCTGAATTTTGCAAATCCTGATATGGTTGGCCATACGGGTGTTTTTGAAGCCGTTGTAAAAGCTTGCGAAACCGTAGACAAATGTTTAGGCGAGGTTTATGAAGCAGCCAAGCAGAATCATTATGCGTGTCTTGTGATTGCAGACCACGGCAATGCCGATTTCATGAGGAATCCGGATGGCAGTCCAAACACAGCGCATTCAACGGCAAAAGTCCCTTGCATTTTGGCAGCCGAGGGCTTTGAAAAGTCTGGCGGAAAAAAGCTTACCGACGGAAAACTGGGGGATTTGGCACCGAGTATTCTTGGATATCTGGGCTTGGAAACTCCTGTGGAAATGAATGGCAACAAAATATTTTAGCTTGTTTTATAGAATGTTATAGATTATTTTTAACAAAAACTTGCACATATCAACTAATAACATAGCTTTGCGGAAGATTAGAGTTTCAAAATTTAATTATCCTCAATTCCGAAAATAAAAAATTCTCACTGTTTTAGGTTTTTTCCCAAACAGCGAGAAAAGGAAAGAGGATTTTTATAAATAGATTTAGTCCCAATTTAAGTTCAACCAATAAAAAAAGGCCCTTAATCAGGGCCTTTTTTGCTTTTAGATTCTTCAAGATTTTACTCTGATTTCACAAGCCGAACCTGTTGGTTTAGCTTTCCAGCCTTCAGACTTAGCAGATAAATGCCTTGCTTCAAATCCCGGAATTTAGAATTAAATACGCTTTGAAGTAGCGTAACATCTGTTTCAGCGCTGAAAAGCTCCCTACCCTGAATGTCGCAAAGGCTGAAGCGAATACCCTCTTCAGAATTTATGCCGCTAAATTCAAAATTGACATCTCCGGCACTTGGATTTGGATAAACTGAGGCAAAGATTTCCTTGTCAGCAGATACAGAAAAAGCCTCTTCTGCATCAAGGTCAAATCCTTCACGGAGATTACCCGGACTGGTGCGTGTATTTACAAGAGATGGGGCAGTGTAAGTAACATTCACCCAAACCTTCATTGCCGCAGTATTAGTTGCACCATTCTTTACGCGGATACTCAACCAGCCTGTGCTTGTTGGGGTATAATTAAAAGTAAGAGGTGCAGTTGAAGTTGAGGTGCCGGTAATCTGAGAAAGAATGGCCCCGCTTGCATTGTAAATCATCAGGGTCTGCTTCCGGGAATTAACTTCCGGATACAAGAGAATTTTCACCGGCATGCTGCTCATGGCATAAATTCTTCCCACTATACGCTGTGCAGTAGAATTTGTTGGCAGGCTCCCACCCTGCTTTAAAGAATTTGCATGGCTGTCTCCAAGGTCATTGGCCATTTCCCATTCCTGAACGGTTCCGGTACTTCTTGCAGGAGAATAAGTCGCCAAATATTGTTGAAGACTGCCTACACTTGTAATGCTTAAACCCGCTGGAACAGGAGCCCAAATGGAATACCCATGACCATTGGCATCTGGGATTGTATGTCCCGCAGGAGAAGTTTTGATCAGAACACGCCCATCTGGATAAACCAAAGAAGTACTGATTCCATGTGCACCAGAAAAATCAATTAATTCTTTTCCTATCCAGCTGGCATCACCAACGCTAAGCCAAACTTCTTCATCCTCTGAATTATCAGAAACAGCAGCATACTTATCAGATACGCCAATCAATGCCTTTCCAATCCTTTCAAATACAATATGGTCTCCGCTGCTTCCTTTTACAAAAGCCGGAGCATTCACGCCGGTCACCGCGGTAGGAACTCCATAATCTCCATCTTTAAAACTTAGTTTTCCATGCGCCCTCATGATGTTCGCAAGGTCCTCACGAACAGGCAAATCCACATTACTTGTAGGAAAATGTGACCAGCGTTTTCCGGTGGTTCCCACATCAAAAAGGTCTTCGAAGAAAACACAAGGATTGCCGTCTACAGCAAATGAAACTGCATAAGCTGCATAAATACGAGGTTCTCTTGGATCAATGTGCTGTCCATTTCCTCCAAGTTCACTGCCGGTATTCCATCCACTTGCATCTCCCAAAGGTTTTAGAAAATTTCCGTTTGCATCGAGATTTGGTCTGTAAGTATCGTGGCTATTTACAAAAGGCACGGTGCGGTGCACCCTTTGCGTGGCATAATCCATATAGCGCCTGTCTTGCTGCTC
>CAMDMI010000130.1 GCA_945902135.1 Spirosoma fluviale | reverse complement strand
AACATGGACACATTGTCTTCCAAGTTTCCGGCATCCTTTCTGAGTTGCTGTAAGCGCTTCTGAATGTAGCCTTCCTGATTTTGCAACTGCTTAACTCCTTCGGAAGAATAAGTTGAGCGGCTGGAAAGAACATTGATTTTCATCCTTTCTTTCTCGCTTGCTGGAATTTCATTAGAAGCCTCAATGAGGGTCATAATGGCCTTTGAGAATCTTCCATTGATTTTTTGAATCAATTTCATCGGAACATGTCCGCCATTCCGGAATTTCTCGCGGAAATTATCCACAGCCTTTTTGTCGCCTTTGCCGGTTTCAGCCATGGCTTCAATTTCAGCGCAGAGTGCTTCTTTGATGTTTAAATTTTCCAGATAAATTTTATCTTCTCCAGACCTGCGGTCTCTGAGTCGGGTAAAGAAATGGTCAATTCCAGTCTTAAATTCATCATAAACCTTTTGGCCTTCTTTGCTGAATATCGGTGCAATGTTCCTCCATTCCATCTGGATTTGTTTCATCCTGTTGGTAATGCCATCCCAATCGTCACCATCTTTTAGGCTGTTTACTTCTTCTACCAATGCCAATTTAGAGGAGAGCACTTCTTTGCGGCCCTTGTCCAGGGTTTTGAAGAACTCATTCTTGTTGGTCATGTATTTTTTGAAGACAGTCCAGAACTGCTTGCCTTGGTCTGCTGTTTTCTCGCGGAATCTTCCTGGAATTGCTTTCCATTCATCCTGAAGGACAATCAATTCCTTGGTTTTCTCCTGCCACTCCTTCACGGTATTGGCTGCGAAATTTTCAAAACTTGCTATTTTTTCAACCAAAGCATCTTTCAAACTTAATTCTTCCTGAATCAAGCCTTTGCGCTCTTCGTTGAAAACCCTGCGGCGCTCATAAATGACATCAGCTGCCGCTTTTAGTCGGGCTTTTACTTCTTCAAAACGGTCATTTGATACAGGACCGAGTGTACGATATTCTTCTTGAATGGTGATGAGTTCCTTCATTGCCTTGGAAATCATCGGTTCATCTGCCAACTTTTCTATGCGGGCAATGAGTTCAAGTTTGAGATCTAGATTCTTTTTGCGGTCGAAGTCGCGTAAGTTGTGGTATATCTCGCGAAGGCTATAAAACCTGTCTATTAATGAGTAGAAGGAAGCATTCAGGTTCTGAGCATGTTCTTGACCTACTGGACCAATTTTCTTCCATTCTTCACGAATGTGCTTGAATTTTTCGGAGTCTGGCGTGTGCTCGTGGTCATCAACCAATATCCTCAGTTGCTCCAGAAGTCCGAATTTGGATTCCAGATTTTTGGCTCTTTCCTTGGTTTGAAATTCATGACTTACCCGGCGTTTTTCAGAGATGCCTTTTTGAGCCTGGTAAAAACGCTGCTCGAGTGCTTGATGCTTAAATTCAAAAGTTTCCGCAACTCCGCCTTCCGCAACAAACTTTTCCAATGCTTCATTTTTCTCGTGTAGAAAAAGAGCATCAAAAAGAGGTCTGATTTTTTGGATAATTCTGCTGGCCAAAATCGGATCATGGTCACGATTAACCTGCTCTGCAAGGTTTACAAGTTGTAACTTATCGAATCCACTGTAATCCTCTGGCGCGATTTCCGCTTCCTCAGTTTCCATGGCTTCAATTTCAGCCTCTTCAACTTGGAGAATTTCCATTTCAGAAGTGGCTGGCTGGGCTTCTTCCTGGCTGGAAACTACGATAGGCTCTGAAGCGGTCTCTGTTGGTTTTTCCTCTTCTGAAGTACCATTGTTTTCTTCAACACTTGCTACAGCTTCGGACTTGATTTCTTCTGTTGGAAGAACCATTTCAGGCTCAGAAACAATTGCTTCAGGTTCAGATGCTTCAGCCACAATTTCATTTGAAACTGATTCAATTTCGTCCACAATTTGTTCTTCAGCCATAGCTTCAGGAGATTCTTGTGATTCAGAAATCATGGATTCCGTTTCGGTAATTTCGGTGTCTGCATTTTCTGCTTCTGCCTCGTGGGTTCCTTCAGCCTGGGTTTCGCCTGAAGAAATGTCGCCTGCAAGTTGTTGGTTTTCGGCTTCAGAAGAAGTCCAATCCTCCTGCGGGTTGTGGGAATTGTCTGTCATATAAAGATCGTATTTCAAAAAAAAATCGATGGCAAAAGTAAGGGAAAATTCTTCGAACGGCAATAAAAAACAGGCTTCATTCTTTATTTATATGCATTGTTACAAAGTCGAATTTCAAGCCATAGAAAATGCTTCCAGACCAAGTATGCTTAATTGATGAGATTTGTCAGTGTTGGGCCGGGATTTATGATTACTTTTGCGGCCGTTTTACTCAATAACAAGTACCGTAATACTTCCATGAAATTATCAGAATTCAACTTCAATCTACCATCAGAACTTATCGCTTTTTATCCTGCAGAAAACCGGGATGAGGCCAGATTGATGGTCGTGCACAAGAAAACAGGCAAGATTGAACACAAGCTTTTCAAAGACATTCTGGAATATTTTGAGGATGGTGACTCGATTGCAGTGAACGATACCAAGGTTTTTCCAGCCCGTATGTTCGGTAACAAGGAAAAAACAGGTGCTAAAATCGAAGTATTCCTTCTTCGCGAACTCAACCGGGAATACAAACTTTGGGATGTACTCGTAGATCCGGCCCGTAAAATTCGTGTAGGAAACAAGCTTTATTTTGGTGATTCTGACTTAGTTGCAGAAGTTATCGACAATACTACTTCAAGAGGAAGGACCATTCGTTTTCTTACCGATGCTGTCGGAGAAGACTTTTATAAATTGATAGACCAATTGGGAGAAACGCCACTTCCAAAATACATCCACAGGGAAGTAGAAGAGTCTGATAAAGAGCGTTACCAGACCATTTTTGCAGAACACAAAGGTGCCGTTGCCGCACCAACCGCTGGACTACATTTTACAAAACAATTGGTTAAAAGGCTAGCCCTGAAAGGGGTGGAGGTTTCTCCGCTCACCTTGCACATTGGCTTGGGAACTTTCAGGCCAGTAGATGTGGAAGACCTGACCAAGCACAAAACTGATTCGGAGAATTTTAACATTCCTCAAATCACAGTGGATGCGGTGAACAAAACCATCGAAAAAAAGGGTAGAGTTTGTGCAGTTGGCACAACCACGCTTCGTGCTTTGGAGTCATCTGTTTCTTCTACCAATCGTTTAAAATTAAATTCTGGCTGGACAGATAAATTTATTTTTCCTCCATACGAGTTTAAAATCGCGAATGCCCTCATCACCAACTTGCATATGCCGCAATCAATTTTGTTGATGACTGCCTGCGCTTTTGGCGGGTACGAGTTGATGATGAAAGCCTATGAAAAAGCCATTGAAGAAAAATACCGTTTCTTTAGCTACGGCGATTCAATGCTGATTCTGGATTGATTTGAATTTTCTTCTGTATGGAAGCGAATTTGATTGAAGCTTATTTGTCAAATTTAGAATCTGACAGAAAGCTCGCCCTTGAAAAGGTAATTGAGCAATTTCAAAACAACTTACCTTCTGGATTCGAATTGGGCATTCAGTATAAAATGCCTACTTTTTTTATTTCTCACAAGGATTATCCGGCAGGCTATCACTGCGATCCAAAACTTCCTTTGCCGTTCATTAGTTTCGCAGCCACAAAATCTCATTTGGCAGTTTATCACATGGGATTGTATGCGCTTCCGGATTTGTTGAATTGGTTCGCAGATTCTTTTGTAGCCGCAACGGGTAAAAAGCCCGACATGGGAAAAAGTTGTATCCGTTTTAAGAAATTGAACGAAATTCCTTTCGAACTTCTTGGGGAACTGGCATCTAAAATGACACCTTCTGACTGGATTTCGGTGTACGAAAAGGCATTTCGAAAGTCGTCCTAATGGCCTTTAAGGCTTGTTGAACCTTTCATTTTAATTGCCATGATTGTGAATGCAATCAGCAATACGATTGGAAAAATGGCCATATATAAGAGCGCATCCTGACCCGCTTTTAATTCAGCCAAACCCTGTTCCATGCCGGATGCCAATGCAGCTGCACGGCCTTTGTCTATAAAACTTCCCAACAAAGGATTGAAAATTGAGGTGGCAAACATGCCCGCGCCACCCATCAAAGCAAGACCCAAAGATCCACTTTTAGGGATAAATTCTGCGGTTACCCCAATCATGGTTGGCCAGAAATAAGTAACTCCAACGGCAAAAATTGAAGCAGCAGCAAATGCTGATGCGCCATCTGCTTTGGAAAGAAAATAAAGCCCGATTGCAGATAGAGCAGCAGATAAACTTAGCATTTGAAAAGGTCCAAGTGCTTTTTCAACTGGTCCGGCGAAAAATCGGCCGATTGCCATAATCCCACTTATGAAAACAATGAGAAGTAGGGAGTTGGAAGTGGCATGGGCAAGGATTTTTGATATCCATTGATTTGTTCCCAATTCAGTTGTGGCTGTGAGGAACATGCAAAATACCAGACTTAGATAAAGTGGAGAAAGGCAGGCTTGCAACATTGACCCGACCGGCGTTTTCTTTTCCATTTGCGGACTGGAAGGAAAATTCTGGCCAAGAAAAAGGAATCCGTAAGCCAAGGTTGGGATAAGCATCATGCCGAGTTGAAATTTCCAGGAAATATCAATCAGTTTAAAAAAGTGCGAAATCAGACCGCCAATCAATAAACCACCCGGAAACCACATGTGGAAGCGGTTTAATACTTTGGTTTTTGATCCAGGAAATAGAACCGTAACCAAAGGATTGCAGGCTGCCTCGACCATTCCGTTGGCAAAGCCGATAAAGAAAGTGGAAATAAAAAGTGTCCAGAATCCACCTGCGCTGATGGTAAGTCCTATGCCGAGTAAATGTGCGAAAAATGCCAGAACCAAAAGTCGGCCCATTCCTACGATGTCACACAAAGGACCTCCAATGAGCATGGCAATCGGAAATCCAAGAAATGCCATAGAATTGATCCATCCTAAATCCGTGTCGCTCAGTGCGAAATCGCTTCCCAATTGGGTAAGAATTCCGGCCCGGATGGAAAAACTCATGGCCGTAACGATTAGCGCCAGGCATGAGCCAAGGAACAGGCGATTGCTGGAAATAGAATTTGATGAAGACATCTGATAAACGAATTGAAAGCCCTAAAAAGGCTCAAATTTCCCAAATGCTGCAACAATAAAAAAAATCGGGCTTGAATTATTCGAAGCGAAGGGCTTCTACAGGGTCAAGTCTGGATGCTTTTATGGCAGGATAAAGCCCTGAAAAAATCCCCACACTAACGCATAATGTGAGTCCGACCCCAATCCAAAGCCATGGAATAATAAAGCTGCCATTGCCAATGAAAACCGACACTGCATTGCCGGCCGCAATACCCAGGATAATTCCGAGAGATCCACCCAATATGCAGATGGCTACTGCTTCGGTTAGAAACTGAACCCGGATCAACAATGGTGTTGCTCCAAGCGCTTTTCTAACCCCGATTTCATGGGTTCGTTCAGTTACAGAAACCAGCATGATGTTCATCAGACCAATGGAAGCACCCAGAAGCGTAATTAAGCCAATTACAAAACCAGCAACCTGGAGGGTTCCTGTTACTTCGTTTAAAGACTCTGCCAGGGTTTCTGATTTTCTGATTTCAAACGAATCTTCGCGATCTGAAAGGTCATGGCGAACAGTACGCATGATGCCTCTGGCTTCATCCATGGCTCTGGGCAACAATTCAGGCGAAGGAACAATCGAGGTGATTTCATAAGTCAGCTCCTGACCCGCAGCCATGGATTCGCCTTTCCTTATTGGCACAACAAAAGCTCTGTCGGCACCATTACCACCCATTACAGAGCCTGTCTTTTTCAGCAGGCCAATCACTTTGAAGCGTTGTCCCTGTGCCTGAACCACCTTGCCAATTGGATTTTCTTTCGAAAAAAGCGCTTGTGAGATTTCATCCCCGATCACTGCCACAGGAAGTCCAAATTCCATTTCTCTTTCCGTAAAAGCCCTTCCGGAAACAATCTCCAGTCCTTTGGCAAAGAAACCATTTTCATCACTTCCGAATACCCGGATGTTGGGGTTGGTTTTAAGCCTATTGTGTTTAACCTCAGTATTAAAGGACACGCGTACATACACTGCAACCTTGGCTTTTTCGACCATTTTCTCCTTGTACCGAAGAGCTTCCTTCATGGTGATTTTAGGATAATATCGGCCTTCCATTCCGTGCCTTGTCCTTCCTTGATTTGAATAAGCCGAAATGTCAAAAGAGTTTGAGCCAAGGTCTTCCATGCCCTGATTTACAGATGCTTTTATGCCTTCAATTGCCGTAAGAATTCCGACCAACGCCGTAATTCCAATGCCGATAATTAGGGCTGTAAGCGTTGCCCTCAGGGGATTTGCCCTGATGCTTCCCATGGCCTCGGATAAATTTGTAAGGCTGAAAATCATAGCTTCTTGCGAGACCCAAACATAACTTCATTCCGTGGTAAAAAGTAGGATATGGGACAATCGGAATGAAAAACCATGCATTGGGCAACATCGATTTTTGTACGGAATGAAAACAATCAGTTCATTATTTCAAATCCGGTTTTTTATTGCCCCTTAAATAGGCTTATTTTGGAGTTCAAAGCGGAAATAATCCGGGGTTCATTTTAAGTCTTTCAAGGGCATTTTTTGATCTCCAATGGTGCAGGACCGGATTAGATTATCACTAAAAAGGCAACATGGGAAGATCCTCAGAGACATTCAGCAAAAAAGAAAAAGAGAAAAAGAAAAAGAAAAAGCGCCAAGACAAAGACGAAAAAAAAGTCGAAAGGCGGTCTACTGCAAGCCCAGGGCAGAGTCTTGAGGAAATGTTTGTTTATGTAGACGAGAACGGAAACCTCAGTACCACCCCTCCTGATCCAAAGAAAAAAGGAGTCGTTTTGGCCCATGACATTCAGTTGGGAATTCCCCGCAGGGCTGAAGAAGAGGAAGGTGATGGCACCAGTCAAGGAGTGGTTACTTTCTTTAACGAATCAAAAGGTTACGGTTTTATCAAGGATTCTGACACTGGTAATTCCATATTCGTTCACGCCAAGGAAACGGCTGAACCTATTCGTGAAGGGGATAAAGTAATTTTCGAAACCGAAAGTACGCCAAGAGGTCCGGGAGCTGTGCGGGTTAAGAAAGCATAATTTTTTTTGAATTGCTTTTACTTTGAGCAGATAGCTTGAACCAAGCCGTCTGTTCTTATCTTGTAATAGCAAACCGAAAAACTTCAAAGCGGCCTTCAGTATCCTTCTTGAAAATTGATGTTTAAGCCAAAAGTAAAAAGCTGAGTGCCGCAAAATGGCACAGAAGGCACCAGCAGAACTATCTTCGGATTCCATTCGGAGATGCAGGCAGAAGGATGATTTTCGAGAAGGCTTCGCTTTAATTGCTTTGGAATTCGGGTTCAATGTTTCAAATATTCCAACAAGCGTTCCGGCAGGTTTTTAACCGAGCAAACTCGTGTACTGCTGCTGGTTGAAAGCTCATATCAAACAAAATATCGGCTTCT
>CAMDMI010000129.1 GCA_945902135.1 Spirosoma fluviale | reverse complement strand
TTAACTGGTCTCCTTCTGATGCCAATTCTGCTATGACCGATATGGGCAACAACATCTGGTCAATTGCTGTTACTTATCCTGCTGCGTCAGTAGGCGCTACGCAATCTTACAAATTTGTAAACAATGACTGGGGTACCAACGAAGGTCAGACAGGTTCTACCATTGCACCAGGAGGATGCGGAGTTGATGATGGTGCCGGAAACATCAACCGTACTCTTGTAATCCCTGCAACCAACACAGAAGTGTGTTTTGTATGGGATGGTTGTTCAGCTTGTGGTGCTGCTTCTGTAAAAGGTGCCGTTGTGAACAAATTGGCTATTTATCCAAATCCAACATCTTCTTCTTTCCGTATGGATCTTACTGGTAATGGTTCTGCCTCTGCCAGCATCACCGATTTAACTGGAAAAGTTGTTAGAACCCTTGCAGGAAACAGCCTTGGCGGAGAAATCAGCATTTCTGATTTGAATGCTGGTGTTTACATGGTAACCCTTACTGAAGGAACAAAGGTTTCTCAGGCTCCATTGATGGTAACCAAATAATTCGAAATTAATTTCATCCGAAGACCACGCTAATTGGCGTGGTCTTCTTTTTTACAAGCAATTCCATTGAAAGCAATTTCCTATATCGGTATTGGTGATTCCTATACATTCGGAACGGGTGCTTTACCGGAATTTTCATTTCCGAGTCAGTTAAGCCAAAGGCTGCATTCTGAAGAATCCATCATTATTCAAAAACCGGAAATCATTGCGACTGAAGGCTGGACAACAGACGAACTCTTACGAGCAATTGAGGAGGCTAAGCCTTCCAATAATTATGATCTTGTAAGTTTATTGATTGGCGCAAACAACCAATACCGGGGCTATCAAAGGGAGCAATACAGCCGGGAATTCAGGCTATTGTTGAAAAAGGCAATTGAGCTTGGAAATGGCGACCCTTCCCGCGTGTTTGTGGTGGCCATTCCGGACTTTGGCGCCACGCCTGTCTGTGCGTCAAGATCGGCAGAAATACACCCGGATCTGCTCTGGTACAATGCAGAAGCACAAGGAATTGCAAAGGAATATGGGATTCCTTTTGCGGATATATTTGCAGTCTCAGCCGAAGCTGCATACCATGAAGATTTAACGGCCGAAGACCGGCTGCATCCTAGCGCTAAAATGTACAAGCTGTGGATGGATGTCATTTTACCCGTAGTCAAGAACATCCTGAAAAATCAAAAAGCCTGATTTTTCTCAAATCAGTTGTTGACCAAGCACAGGAGCAGGCAAGTTTCCGATTCATACTTTCATCACGAAAAAACAAATCATGAAGGTCATCATTTTCGGAAGCACAGGCCTTACAGGCAGGCAACTCATTCAATCAGCCATTGAGGAAGGATTTGATGTTACCGCTTTTGCCAGGATTCCAGATTCAATAACCATTCACCACCCGAGACTAAAGGTTTTTCAGGGTGATGCCACGCGAGAAAAGCATGTGGATGCAGCCTTGGCTACCGGGCAGGAGGCTGTTCTTTTTGCAGTGGGAACCGATTTGGGCCAAACCAATCTGCGACAAACTGCGATGAAAAACATCATTGCAGCCATGCAGAAACACAACATTCGTCGCTTGGTGGGTATTGGCGGAATGGGCATTCTTCAGGCAGATGAAAACCAGATGATCTTTGAAACAAAAGATTTTCCGGCAGAATATGTACCGGTAAGTCAGGATCACTATGCCGCTTGGCAGGCTTTGCTTCGGTCAGGTCTGGATTTCACTTTTGTTTGTCCACCCAATATTTTGGATGGGCCTTTCACCGGAAAATATGAAGTGCAGGAAACCTATCCGCCTGACGGGAAATTCCTCATTGACACGGCAGATTTGGCCCAGTTCATGGTAAAAGAATTGGCAGAACCCCAGTTCATTGGAAAAAGGGTTGGCATTACTGCAATCTGAACCAGGCAGGTCCAAACAAAATTTACAAGTCGAGGTTTCTACTTTGGACTGGCGCAGGGAATGAAAGTTCATTTCCTACCTTTACGCCAGCAAAGTGAATCCTTTGGATAAAAGACAATTTCTAAAATACGGACTGAGTGTAGCCGGTCTGAGTGTACTAAATCCCGCCTGGGCCATGCCACCGAATTCATCCGGTTCAATTTTCACATCCAACCCCTTGCTAAAAACCCATGCCCCTGAAGGCTGGATGGGTACGCCTCAATCCGAGAAAGACAGATTTAGAAACATCAACCACCCCTTCATTCCATCTTTCTCTTCGGTTTTAAAATGGAAATCAGGTGGAAATCCCCAGGAATCCGAAAAAAAACTGGACACCTGGAAAGCTGATTTTCTGGCAGATGGAGATTTTTTAAGTCGAAAAGACGATTGCCTGGTTTGGCTGGGACATGCCTCCTTTTTCATCCGAATGGAAGGCGTAAACATCCTGGTAGATCCTGTTTTTGGAAAAGCTACGGTTGTAAAAAGAAAGCAATCAAGTCCTTACCCAGCAGAAGTTTGGACCGGCATAGACATCCTTCTCATTTCACACGACCACCGCGACCATTGTGATTTGCCGAGTTTACAAAAGCTGGCCAGAATAAATCCGAACATGAAAGTGCTCTCCGGACTTGGAATGAAAAAGCTATTGTCCCGAATTTTACCGGCTGATTCTATTGAGGAAGCAGGCTGGTACCAGAAATTCACCAAAAGCAGTTTTCCGGAAATCTGGTTTATGCCATCCAGGCATTGGAGCCGACGAGGTCTCACAGATACCAACCAAAGGCTTTGGGGCGGATTTTATATTTCGGGTAGCAAGCGAATCTATTTCATGGGCGACAGCGGCTACGACACACACTTTGCCGACATTCCCGGATTACATGAATCTCCCGATCTGGCGCTCATGGGAATTGGCGCTTACAGTCCGGAATGGTTTATGCACCCGAGCCACATGAGCCCGGAAGACAGCTGGAAATCCTTCCTTGAAATAAAAGCAGGACGCATGATTCCAATGCATTATGCTACTTTCGACCTTTCGGATGAACCGGCAGGAGAACCCCTGAGGCGGCTTCAATCTGCAGCCAATTCCAAAAACTTGCTTATCCCGGCCATCGGAAAAACCAATTGGATTTGAAATCTATTCAACTCAACCAGGAACCCAAACTTTTAAGGCAAATCCTTTACTGGCTGTCCGTGCAACCGCATGCAGCCATTCTCAGCGGTAATTCCTACACCTATCCAAACCAGCCATTTCGAAACCTGATGGCTGCAGGCAAAAAATCAATTGAACTCCATTCGGACTGGCAACAAACCATCAGGCAGAAAAACCCGGATTCCTGGTGGTTCGGCTACCTTGGTTATGATATAAAAGGAACTTCGGCCATTGAAGCGAGACCCGTTTTTCTTGAATTCCCTGCATTCAAATTCTTCGAAGCCGATGCGGTTTTTGAAACAAGCGGGAGCAAGCTGATTGTCCATTCTGATGATCCGGAAAAGTTGATTGAGCAAATCCAAAGTCTGCCAGAATACACAGCAAATCCATTCTCCAAAAACCCGGATTTTACCCCAGCGCTTGGCAAAACAGAATACTTGAAAAATGTAGAAATTGTAAAGCAGCTTATCCGGGAAGGGGAAGTGTATGAGCTCAACCTTTGCAAGTATTTCAAGGCAAATTGGTCACCCGACGGCCTGTCCTTTTTCGAGGCCTTAAACAGAAAATACCCAATGCCCTTTTCGGGTTGGTTTCGTTCTGGTTCGGAAGAAATTGCCTCTGCTTCCCCGGAGCGTTTTCTCAAAAGAGATGGTGCAGAACTCATTTCTCAGCCAATCAAAGGCACTGCCAGACGCGGCCAAACCCAGGAGGAAGACGAACAAAACAAATTGGCGTTGCTCAATTCTGAAAAAGAAAGGGCAGAAAATATGATGATTGTGGACCTGGTTCGCAACGATCTGGCAAAAGTATCCAAAACCGGAAGTACCACTGTGGAGGAAATGTTTGGCATTTATGCCTTTCCAAAGGTTTTCCAAATGATTTCCACGGTGCGATCGGTTTTGCAAAACGGACTTGACACGGCAGATGCACTGGATTCTACCTTCCCTATGGGCAGCATGACCGGGGCACCAAAACAGGAAGTCATGAAAAGGATTTCGGCACTGGAACCGTTACGCAGGGGCGCTTATTCCGGTGCTTTGGGTTACTTCGGACCCGGAACCAATTTTGATTTCAATGTATTGATCAGGAGTCTTTTCATCAACCACAAAACCGGAGAATCCGGGTTCGCCGTTGGATCGGCCATCACCATTGATTCGGACCCCGAAGAGGAATGGGAAGAATGCCGGAATAAGGCTGCGGCATTGCTGGATGTTTGTGGCAGTAGCTGGAGTTTTTGAAGCCAGATTATTCGAAAAGGAATCTATTTAGTTGTCCATATAGTTGATGAATGCGCGCAAAGGGCCGATAATATTGGACAGGTGGCATCGATCCCTTCAAACCTATAAGGTCTTTTAGACCTTATAGGTTTTTCTCACCGTCTTTTACGCAACGAAATAAGGCCATCATGACTTGTTGTTGACAACACCAAGAGTTGCGGAGAGACTTTAATTAATTATTGCATTTCGGTACAGAGTCCTAGGTGCATTAATCGTCCTTAGTCCGCTTTGCAAGACTAAGGACAGATGGATTTCAGGTAGAAATATCTGAGGCTACGCTTGCCATTCTTGGTCATAAAAGAAAAAGGCCTCTCAATGAAGAGAAGCCCTGATTTCTACTTGTTCATATTGTTTTATTAATCTTCAAGCAGACCGCCTAGTCCACCCAGATTTCCAAGAATACCACCACTCTCTTTGTGCGCATTTGCACCACCTGGATTGAGTGCACCAATGAGCTTTCCAATCGGCATAGACTGAAGCCAAACCTTGCCGGTGCCCCGAAGGGTAGCCAAGAAAAGTCCTTCTCCTCCAAAAAGCATAGACTTAAGTCCACCTGCCCGCTGAATATCAAAGTCGATTGTATTTTCAAAACCAACCACGCAACCAGTATCCACGCGCAGGGTTTCGTTGTTGAGCGTGCGTTCAATCAGCGTACCACCCGCATGAATAAAGGCCTTACCATCTCCGGAAAGCTTTTGGAGAATAAATCCCTCACCACCAAAAAGGCCGGCCCCGAATTTTTTATTGAAATGCATTGAAAGTTTGGTTCCAAGAGCCGCACATAGAAAGGCGTCTTTTTGTACAATCAATTCATTGCTGCGCATGGTTGCCAGATCAATCGGAATAATGGTACCCGGATAAGGTGCAGAAAATGCCACATGTCCTTTGCCATGACCCTGGTGGGTAAAATGTGTCATAAACAGCGACTCACCCGTAAAAATTCGGCTTCCGGCTGATAGCATCTTATCGAAAAAACCGGAATTTGGCTTTGAGCCATCACCCATTTTGGTTTCAAACTGAATGCCTTCTTCCATGTACAACATGGCTCCAGCCTCGGCAATGACGGTTTCGCCCGGATCGAGTTCTATCTCTACAATCTGAATGTCATCGCCAATTATCTTATAATCTACTTCGTGTGAGGTCATCGTTGATTTATCGCTTTATTTTATTGCAAATGTAAAAGGGTGCAGAAAATGAATGGATGTTTTTTCGAGACTTATTCTCCCAAGGCTGCCACTCCAGGAAGCACTTTTCCTTCCATATATTCCAGCAAAGCACCGCCACCGGTTGAAACATAAGAAACCTGATCGCCGAAGCCCAGTTGATTTACCGCAGCGGCAGAATCTCCACCACCAATGAGGGAATATGCGCCATTTGCGGTTGCTTCTACCACGGCATGGGCGATGGTTTTGGTTCCTTCAGCAAAGGCCGGCATTTCAAATACGCCCATTGGACCGTTCCAAAGAATGGTTTTGCACTTCAGGACAACCTCGCGAAAATCCTGCATGGCCTTTTGTCCAATGTCGAGTCCCATCCAGCCTGCGGGAATTCCCTTGCTTTCGCAATTGGTTTTCTGTGCTTCATTGGAAAATGCGTCTGCAATGGTAGAGTCCATCGGAAGATGCACTTCAACACCCTTTTCTTTTGCCAGATCAAGAATTCTCAGGCAGGTTTCCAGACGGTCTTCTTCAAGCAAGGAATTGCCAATTACACCACCTTTTGCTTTCCAAAAAGTATAGGCCATGCCTCCTCCGATGATGAGGTGGTCAATCCTGTCCAGCAGGTTTTCCATGATGAGAATTTTGTCGGAAACTTTGGCTCCGCCCATAATGGCCACATAGGGTTTTTGGGCTGAATCCAGTACTTTTTTGGCATTTTCAATTTCGGCTGACATTACAAATCCGGCCGCCTTTTCGGTAAAAAACTGCGCCATTACCGCCGTTGAAGCATGGGCACGGTGGGCAGTACCGAAGGCATCATTCACATATACATTTCCAAGCTTGGATAGTTTTTCGGCAAAACCGATATCGCCTTTTTCCTCTTCCTTGTAGAAACGCAGATTTTCCAAAAGAAGAATTTCACCCGACTGAAGGGCCGCTGCCTTTTCGCTGGCTTCAGCTCCAATGCAATCGTTGGCAAACTGTACTGGCTTTCCAATCAACTTTTCAAGCGCCGGGATAATGTGCCTGAGAGAATATTTATCCGTTGGACCATCTTTAGGGCGACCTAGATGCGACATCAAAACAAGTGAAGCACCTGCATCCAGAATGTGGTGGATGGTTGGCAAGGTTGCGCGAAGGCGGGTATCATCGCTCACCTGAAAATCAGCAGTAAGCGGCACATTAAAGTCAACCCGAACAAGCACTTTTTTCCCGGCCAGGGAAAGAGAAGAAATGGATTTCATGGAAATGGAATTGAGAAGCGCAAACTTAGACATTCCCATTTAAAAGTGGCAGAACATCCAAGCAAAGTATGGTCAGAAACTACTTTCCAGATTCGATTTTTGATGGAACCCAACGAAGGGAACGCAAGACCTTTTCTCCTGTTCCGGCTGCGGATTCAGGAATTATTTCAAGAAGGCAATCTCTCTCTGGCAATTCAAGTGAAATTTCCCCATCATTCCCTTTCGGAACAAACTCAGAAACCGGTTTTCCATCCACAAAAATCCGGATTTTCTGGACTGGTTTACTTCCTACTTCCAAAGAAAACTGAAGCACCATTTTACTGATTGAAAATTGCTGCTCCGGCTCCGGAAATTCTAAGTCGATTTTTGGTGGGAGATTGGATAAAACAAGTTTTTTAGCAGCAGGTCCAACTGGAGAAACCGCCTTAAGTTCAGAGCAATTATGGAGAACAGAGTCCAAAACTGCTGGGTTTCTGAATGATTTACTAAAGCTGGAAAAAGGATACAGCATTGGATTTTTATCGGGCTTGGATGGAATCAACCAGGCCGCCAGTTTTTCGCCGGAAGCTGAGCAATCATAATACCCGGAAGGTGTCCACATAATCCAGTCCTGGCTGCTAGTATCGAAAAGCAGAGACAAGTATTTTTCGCCTGTTGCGGCATTCCAGAAATCCACAATGCCCTTGTCGGACCAAGTCCGAATCGACTTGCCTGATTGGTCAACCTTCAATGCTTTCAAGGGAAATTCATTATCCGCTTCCCAAATTCG
>CAMDMI010000128.1 GCA_945902135.1 Spirosoma fluviale | reverse complement strand
GCACTAAACCCGGATAATGCAATAGAACTTCGTTATGAGAGCCTAAAATACAAAAAATCAGCGCCTTATTTTCGATAAGCATAGCAGCGCTATGGTCAGAGAAAATAAGGCGGCGAAGCCTCTGATTTGAAGTAGTTTAGGCTCGGAATAGATTTTCTGTTGCGTTTTCCGAGTTACAATAAAGGCCGAATATGAAAACAACAAATAAGAACCTGATGACTTTGGAAGAGTTCAAAGAAAAGAATTACGGCAAACTTGGAACAACGGATAAGTATTCGCGGTGTCGCCTTGGCGCCATTAGAAAATTACAAATCCTCCTAATCTATCGTCCGACATGCGCTTCGCTAACATGGCTGTACAGCGGAATTTCGGTGAAGGAGAATGTGGTTACACAATGTAATCAGATTAATACTCCGTCATTAATAAAAACTGGCTGAGAGACAACTGCTTAATGCCCTGATATGTGGCATTCACCTGAATGGGATCCATTGTAACTACGTATTTGGGGAAGTTATCCGGGATAGAAAGGAGATTGCCAAACTCCCTTTTTATTGTCGCCTCATCCTGAAGCATATAGGCAGACTGGACAAAAATCCGTTCGCCGTTCTTTTCTGCTACAAAATCAATTTCCTTGTCACCAAGTTTTCCGACAAATACTTTATACTGATGGCGGACCAGATGCAGAAAAATCACATTTTCCATGAGTTTATTGATATCCCTTCCGAACCCAAAAGAGCGGATACAATTGCGTAGTCCAATGTCTTCAAAGAAGTACTTTTCACCCACTTCAAATATTTTGAGGCCATTTACATCCGCCCGCTGGACCTTGTGGATGAAGTACGAATTTGCGATGGCCTGAATATAGCTGATGATGGTTGGCACAGGAATCGTAATATGCTGGCTCTTCAAAAACCGGGCAATGTTTTGGGCCGAGACAAGGCTGCCAACGTTATCTGAAAGAAAGGCAACAAGGTTTTCCAGGAAGGATACATTTCGAATACCCTCTCTGGCCACAACATCTTTCAGAAGAATAGTCGAATACACATTTCGTAAATACTCGAATACAACATCCTGTTCAGTTCCCAAATGCCGCAGGTAGGGCATACCTCCGATAGTCAAATAAGAAGCCAGACTGTTCTGGTTGTTTTCAATTGCATGAAATCTCAAAAATTCTTCAAAGCTGAGGCCATGTATATCGATCTGAATATACCTTCCTGACAGGGTGGAAGCCAGTTCCCCTGACAGCATTTTCGCGTTGCTGCCCGTTATATAAATATCGGTTTCATTTTCATTGTGGAGACTTCGGATGGCATTTTCAAAACCATCAACCTCCTGTATTTCATCAATAAACAGAAAATTTGGTGCTGAGGGATTCAATTGGGTTTTGATGTAGGTGTACAATTCTGATCCCAACCGAAGATGTCTGAATTCCTCTAACTCCATATCGATTCGGATGAGGTTGGCATTCGGAATGGTTTGCCTGAGATATTCCATGCTTTGAAGCAAAACATAACTCTTTCCGATCCGCCGTTGACCCACCAATACCTTGATTATCTGCTTGTTTATAAATGGTTTTATCCGTTCCAGATAAATCGGTCTGGCGATGATTTCGTGTTTCATAGAGAATCCTTCTGTTTCATTTTGTAAATCATACTTTACAAAAGTATTAAATTTTGCCTTTTTGTTAAACATGATTTACAGAAAAGCCCAGTCCGTTTCCAGACCAGGCTTTTCTATATAAACGAAATCAGGTTATGATTTTACGGCCAATTGCTCTGCTTTGTAGCCTTCCGTTTTGAGAAAGTAAACATCAGGTTTCAAATCCTTGATCAAAATTCCCTGACCCGAAACAAGCCAATCCTTATCCTCAAAACCGCAACCATCCCAAGGCTATTTTAATTACTTCTTTTATGGCCTTGAAAACAACAAATAAGAACCTGATGACTTTGGAAGAGTTCTAAGAAAAGAATTACGGTAAAGGTGGAACAACGGACCGTTACGAACTGGAAGCTGGATATGAAAACTTTAAAATTGGGGCACTTATTCAGGACACTCGTTTGCAGTTGGGTATGACACAGAAACAACTTGCCGAAAAAGTGGGGACAACCAGGTCGTACATTTCTAAAACTGAAAACAACATCAAGGAAGCCCGGATTTCGACCTTGCAAAAAATAGTAAAACTCGGCTTTGGCGGAGATCTTGAGCTTTCCATCAAAATCTAGTGGATGAAAGGAAAGCAGACTTGAAGCCACACAAAACAGGCATATTCGATAAAAGGATTTTAAGCCAGATCTGGGCTTGAGTCAATGAACAGGCCGTTCTGTGGTTTTAGAAAATGAGTCACATTGGATTCCTTTCTTTTCAAATAATCCGGGCGTTGGCAGTCAGCATTGCCAAACACTCAGTTAAAAATTAGCTGACGGAAATTTTGTTATTTGGTAACTTCAGAGTTAACTTTAGATGTGTTTACGCAAAGGCAAATCATTTTTCACGAAAACCATTTCATTGACTTCTATTTGGAGCAGACTGAAAAAGTGCAGGAAAAGATTGAATATGTTTTTAAAATCGTACGAACAGTCCAGAATATTCCTAAAAAATTTATTGAACATATGTCAGGAACAGACGGACTTTATGAATTACGGGTTGAATTTGAAAGCAATATCTACCGAATATTTTGCTGTTTTGACAAAGGAAATTTAGTTGTTCTATTCAATGGTTTTCAGAAAAAATCTCAAAAGACACCCAAAAACGAAATTGATTTGGCTTTAAGATTAAAAGAGGAATATTTTAATTCAAAAACAAAAAAGTCATGACACAAGACAAAATCAGAAATGCCAAAAACTTTGATGAGTTATTGGACATAAAATATGGAAAAACAGGTTCTGAAAAGCGTGACAACTTTGAAGAAAAAGCGCAGTATTTTGTCATTAGTGAAATGCTGAAAGAAGCCCGCAAAGAAGCAAACATGACGCAGGAACAACTTGCGGATAAAATTGGGACAAAGAAGAGCTATATATCAAGACTTGAAAACGGAAAGTGTGACATTCAACTTTCGACTCTTTACCGAATTTTTGAATTCGGCCTGGGGAAACGAATTAATCTACTGTTCGGGTAAGAAGCGGAACCGCTTCAACCTGCTGGTAACCCTTCATAAAAAAGGAAGTCACCTTTAAAAAGTTCAGGTTACAGAAATCCAACAATCCAATCCTTATCCCGAAAACCACATCCATTCCAATTTTAAATAAATCTCATCTTCAACTTCTTCTGAAATTTTAAAAGTTGAGGAGATTTATCTTCAACTCTTTTCGAAAATTTTAAAGTTGAAGACGATCCTCTTCAAGAAAAATAAAAGGAAAAAAAGTTGAAGAGGGCTCGGTCAAACCAAAAATCTAATTGTGGGTTCCCCCCAAAAACAGGATTTAAATATTGCAAAGGAATTGAACGATTGCTTCGCTTGCGCCCTTCTGGCTATTGAAATACAGCTCGGCCGACATTTTGATTTTGTCTGATTCTTCGGGATTTTCAGTACTGGACTGAAAAAAGGACCAGACGGAACCTCCTGCTGGAAAACTCTTCGCCACGCCAATATCTTGCAGGTCCTGGGCTTCTCTGAATTTTTTGAAATTAGGTCCGAAGCCAACCGGAATCCCATATACCGCAGCTTCAAGGGTATTGTGAAGCCCTGTTTTAAAACCTCCACCAATCCAGGCGGCATCTGCATACCTGTAAGTTCTGGAGAGTAGTCCTAGTGTGTCGAGTACAAGTATATCTATGTTTTCTTTTTCAAGTTCCCATTCGCTGAAGAGTTCAAAAGGAAGGCCAAGGCTGGAGGTTAAATGTTTAATTTGAGTCTCACCGATTTCGTGTGGAACGATGAGTACGCGCCAAAGTCCATCGGCTTCAATAACGGAGTGACGGATGAATTCACGGAGAAATACGATGTCCTCAGCCCAGGCAGAACCAACAATCAGCAGTTTATGCCCTTCTTTCCATTCAGGAATCCAATCCACTTTTTCGGCATTGTCACGGATTTCCATTACCCTGTCTACCCGCGTATCTCCATTTATCTGAAATGCCTGATTGCCAATTATTTTCAGCAAACGGGCGGTTTCGCTGTTCTGAACAAAAATAAAGCTAAAAAGGGGAAGACATTTCCGAAGGTGAAATCCCAGAATAGGGTTTTTTAAAGAAGATTCCCTGAGAATGCAGCAAATGGAAATTGCAGGAATTTCAGCCTGCTTACAGGCGGACAAAAGATTATACCAAAATTCATATTTCACCAGAACCAGGGCTTCTGGCTTGAGGACTTCCAAGAGATTTTCCATGCGCCCTTTCAGGTCGGCTGGAATGTAAAAAGTAAGGTCTGCGAGTGGATGATTTCCCCTCATTTCCATTCCGGATGGAGAATAAAATGAAACAGCAATGGCTGCATCACCTTGAATTTCTTTCAATAAGCCAATTACAGGCAGTGCTTGCTCGAATTCTCCAACGGAAGCAGCATGAAACCAGTAAACTTTTATTCCGGGGTTTTTTTTTCTGAATTCAAGCACCCGCGAAAGGGTTTGCCGGCGACCTGCCAACATCTTTCCTGCTTTGGGGAAAAAGGGAGAAATCAGCCATAAAAGGCCTTCAAAGAGGCCAATTGAAACTGAATATGGAAATTTATACTGCATCTTCCGGCGGTAAATATATGATGTTCAAAGGGATACTGACCAATTTGGCTTAATTATGAGTCTGACAAGTTCCTATTCCCGATAAAATCTCCATTTTTGCACCGAAATCATTTCAATTTAGAATAATGTCCAATCTCTCCTTAAGCCGGATTGAAGAAATGCTGGGACAAGACAGCAACAATCTTCTGGGTCACATTTCAAAAACTGTAGACAAAAGTCAGCTTCACTTACCGGGTCCGGATTTTATGGAGCGCGTATGGCTTCATTCCAATCGTTCTCCTCAGGTCCTTCGTAGTCTGGGACAGATTTATAATTCAGGAAGATTGGCTGGTACTGGTTACACATCCATCCTGCCAATCGATCAGGGCATCGAACATTCTGCCGGTGCATCTTTCGCGAAAAATCCGATTTATTTCGATCCTTCAAATATTATGGAACTTGCCATCAACGGTGGTTGCAATGCAGTTGCTACCACTTTTGGTAATCTGGCTATGGTTTCAAGGCAGTACGCACATAAAATTCCGTTCATTGTGAAAATCAACCACAATGAACTGCTTACTTATCCAAACAGAGCAGATCAGGTAATGTACGGTTCAGTCCGTGATGCTTGGAATCTGGGTGCAGTAGCAGTAGGAGCAACCATTTACTTTGGATCAGACAATTCTTCCCGTCAGATTGTGGAAGTAGCCAAGGCATTTGAAGAAGCGCATTCTTTGGGCATGGCCACCATCCTCTGGTGCTACATCAGAAATTCAGCTTTCAAACAAAATGGCGTTGATTACCATGTATCTGCTGACCTTACCGGCCAGGCCAATCACTTGGGTGTAACCATTCAGGCGGATATCATCAAGCAGAAACTTGCTGAAAACAATGGTGGATATAAAGCCCTCAATACCGGTGGAAGTACTTATGGAAAACTTGATGAGAAAATTTACACTGAACTCACCAGCGACAATCCAATTGATCTTTGCCGCTATCAGGTAGTAAATTGCTACATGGGTCGCGCAGGACTAATCAATTCAGGTGGTGATTCTAAGGGCGTTACCGATATGGCGGATGCAGTAAAAACAGCTGTAATCAACAAACGCGCTGGCGGAATGGGCCTTATTTCTGGCCGCAAAGCATTCCAGAAACCAATGAATGAGGGTGTCGCGCTCCTCAATGCAATTCAGGATGTTTACCTGAGCAAAGACATTACTATCGCATAAGCAATCAGAAACTGATGCCCTGGTTCGTAAGACAAAACAAAGGAATTGTAACGCCTACCGAGCTTAAGCGGGAAACACCCGATGGGCTTTGGTATAAGTGCCCGGAATGTAAGACGGTTATTTTGACCAAGGCACATAAGGACCATGCCTATACATGTCCTGATTGCAATTTTCATCAGCAAATTGGTTCTGAAGAATATTTTCAGATTCTGTTTGATGGTGAATTTGTTGAGCTATTTGGAAACTTGCAGTCTGCAGATCCTTTGGAGTTTGTGGATACCAAGAAATATCCTGATCGCCTAAAAGCCAGCATGGCCAAGACTGGTATGATGGATGCCGTAAAAGTGGCATCCGGAGAATTGATGGGTGCTCCATTGGTAATTGCCTGTATGGATTTTAAATTCATCGGTGGATCTATGGGCTCTGTGGTGGGTGAGAAAATTGCAAGAGGAATTGCGGAAGCCAGAAAAAATGGCTGCCCATTTATCATGATTTCAAAATCAGGAGGTGCACGCATGATGGAAGCAGGTTTTAGCCTGATGCAGATGGCAAAAACTTCCGCGCAGCTTTCATTACTTGCTGAAGCCGGATTGCCATACATTTCCATTCTGACAGATCCCACAACGGGTGGAGTTACAGCAAGTTTTGCAATGCTTGGTGATTTTAACATTGCCGAACCAGCTGCGCTGATTGGTTTTGCAGGCCCTCGGGTTGTTCGCGAAACCATTGGTAAAGACTTGCCAGAAGGATTTCAAAGCGCAGAGTTTGTGCTTGAACATGGCTTTTTGGATTCCATCGTCGACCGCAAGGAAATGAAAGAGAACGTTGGGAATCTCCTCCGAATGGTAAAAAAGTAATCTGCAATAACTGAATGAAGGCCGAAGTCCTCGTTTTTGCGGCACACCCTGATGATGCAGAATTGGCATGCTCTGGCACAATTCTGCGCATGGTGGCCCAAGGGAAAAAGGTGGTCATTGTCGACATTACCCGTGGAGAAATGGGAACCAGAGGTACTGCGGCCACCAGAAAAGCGGAGGCCAATGCATCTACCAAGATACTTGGCATAGCAGACCGCTGGCAATTGAACCTGCCGGATACCACTTTTGGAAATACCAGAGAAGAACAACATTTGCTCATTCAGGCAATTCGCCATTTTAAGCCGGAAATTGTACTCGCAAATTCTTTTCAGGACAGGCATCCGGACCATGGTCGGGCAGCCAAACTTGCAGAAGATGCTTGTTTTTTTTCTGGACTCCCAAAAATTGAAACCTCCTTCAACGGAGTAAGCCAGGAAGCATGGCGGCCTAATCTGGTTTTACACTACATCCAAAGCGATTACATAGTTCCACACCTTGTGGTTGACATTTCCGACTTCTGGGAAACAAAGCAGAAGGCTGTCAGATCTTTCAAAACGCAATTCTTCGACCCGGAAAGCCTGGAGCCGGACACATTTATTTCCACACCCCGCTTTCTTAAATTTCTTGAAAGCCGCGCAAGGGAATTTGGCCACCACATCAATGTAGAATATGGTGAAGGTTTTGTTTGTCGCAGGCCGATTGCGGTGAAAGACCTTTTTAGTATCGGCTGAAAAATCAGCGCTCAGGCGCCGGAATCGGCGACTTTAGAAACGCAATTATCTGCATGGCATTTAGCTCCAGTGACGGTTTGGATTGCCGGAATTCAGCCATTCTCTTTTGTTTGTG
>CAMDMI010000127.1 GCA_945902135.1 Spirosoma fluviale | reverse complement strand
GCAAAATTGTTGTATAAGTGGCTCGCCTGCCGGGTATTGTGCACGAAACCATCGGAATAATTGTTGAAATAAGTCGGGCTCACAATCAGGTCTGTGTCGCCGTCAAAGTCTGCATCCAAGCGATAAGCAGAAGGGAAATCCCGAATCCGTACAAAATCATCTGGGGAAGGAAATAGCGTATCGATTTGTGTAATCAGGGCTTGTTGTGGGGAGCCGCCGTTGGTGAGTTTGCTTAAAATCGGACAAGCGATGTCGCCAACCAGCAAATCTTTGTCGCCGTCATTGTCCAGATCAAGGGCCGAAAGCTGGGAACCAATGTGCTGAATGTTCTTATCGTCATCGGGCCCGCCTCCGGTTGGGGGTTTCAATCCGGCGCAACTTGTATTGAGTTTGAATTGACCGCAGGTAGGTTTTGTGGCAAAGCGCCCGAAAACGCAGGAATCCTTTTTGAAATCGAAGCCATTGAATCCACCGGTATTGTCTTTGATCCGGTTGCGGTGGTATTCTACCGTATTGCCTGAAAAATCAAAGTTGAGAATGTCCAAGTCGCCGTCTCCATCAATGTCGGTAAACGCCGGCGCGCCATACGCATTTACTTGAATGTTTACTTGCCCATTGAATCCCTCGCTTGTGAGTCCTGAATTTTCCAAAACAAAGGCAGCTTGACCTTGCAATTCGGAAGCGTTTCTAAACACTTTGATTCCGGCCGGGGCTCTGGTGAAAATGTCCAATTTTCCATCCCGGTTATAATCTGCGGTTGCCAGCCATGATTGAATGGGCGGCAGCAAATCCTCAAAAGCCCGGGCGTATTTCCACTGAAGATTTCCTGAAATATTTGAAGCAAGGAATACGAGTGTTCGGCCACTTGCTTTATCAAAAACGAGCAAATCATTTTGCCCGTCATTGTCCATATCGCAGGGCCAGAACTGACCGGAATTCCATGATCCGCAAAAAGGGTTTTTCAGGAAGTTTCCATTTTTGCTCAAGGGAACATTTTCCATTGGAGAAAAGGAAAATGATTGTGCCTGCAGCACGCTGGCCGATAAGAAAATGGCACAAACAAAAAGCAGGATTTTTTTCCCCATCAGGACTGCAAGGTACAAAAAATGAAATCCCGCTTTTTGTTAAAAGCAGTACAGAACTCGGACATTCCGGCCATCCCGAAACCCTGGATTTTATTTGACCTTGATGCCTGCTTTTGAAAGCTGACAAACTCCAAAATTACCGATTGCCTGAACTTTTGAATTGAGATTTACATTCACAATGTTGCCTTTTACATTGGCTGCAGGCTGGGCAAAAAGGCCGGTATTCGTAAGCTGGGTTTGCATTTCAGTGAGAAAGCGGAAATTCTCCGCATCAATGCTGTACAATTCCACTTCAATGCTATCCCCAACCAAATAAGGTTTGTTTGTGTTGATGGAATTTCGAACCGGATAGATGTAAGGAAGTCCATCAGCAACACCAGGTCTGAATGCAGCATCGGAACCCACAAGAATATTGCCTAATCGAAGATTTTTTACTCCATTCAAAGAATACCTCAGCCAGAAAAAATCTGGCAACCTATAGGAAGGACTTGTTTGCAAATCATTGGCATATAAATCCAGATAAGTGCCAGGCTCGTTTCCAAATTCCGACTCGCGATAACCTTGCCGAAGGGAATCAATTACCTGCTTTCTTGGTAGCATTGAAACGGCGCGAAATTCATTTCCATTCCATTTGATTGACAATTCAAATTCATTCAATGGCATTCCTTCCAAAGCCTCCGAGCTGAAGTAATCTCCGAGAGAAGCACTGCTTTCACTGAATGAATAGACTTTTCCATCCGGCTTTCGCACAAGACTTAGTTCTGCCCCGGAAACTGCGTCGGCAGCTTTGTTTTCAAAATAAGGACGGCTAAGCGTGAGGCGGATTTTTTGCGGACCATTCTCAACGGCTAAAAGTGCATCAACCGCCAGTTGACTTTCGCCTTGGTCAAGTTTGATGTCGATTACCTCTTCGCAAGAAAAAAGGAAAAGCGAAGCGAGTAAGAGGATTGGGAGTTTCAATATTGTTTTCATGCTCAGAAACTGAAATTGTAGGTTGCAGATGGAACAATTGTGCCGAGTACAGAAAAGCGAACCGCTTGTGTATTCGTGCTTTGGGTAACCCTGTCGGCGGGGTTGTCAGACACAGTCGGCGGTTCCTGCCTGAAGTAAATGCCAAATGGATTTTTCCGGGCGTAGACATTGTAAATGCCAAAAGTCCAGGTGCCTTTCCATTTGCGGTTTTCGTTCTTTTTTGGGTCGAATGTGGCGGATAGATCGAGCCTGTGGTATGATGGAATCCTGTAATTGTTCCTCAGGTTGTTGCTGTTGTGGGGAATAACATAACCCTGGTATTCAATCCGATTTGTTGGGAATGTTCCGGGTACGCCTGAGCTATAAACAAAATTCGCAGAGAAGCTCCATCGCTTGTTCAATTCATAATTTCCAACTAGATACAAATTGTGGGTTTTATCGAAACGCGTCGGATACCAGGATTGTTCGTTGATTCCGGCCACTTTCCTTTCCGACCTGCTGAGGGTATAAGAAATCCATCCGTTGAAACGACCCTTGCGTTTTTTCAGGAACAATTCGAGGCCATACGCCCTTCCATCTCCACTTAAAAGGTCTGCTTCCAGGCCCTTGTTGCGAAGTAAATCTGCCCCGTCTATGTAATCAATCTGGTTTTGCATGATTTTGTAAAACACCTCAGTTGAAAATTCATAATCACTTTCCTTCCAGTTGAAATTGTGGAAATAGCCCATCGCCACCTGATCGCCGATCTGGGGTTTTATGTTGTTGCTGCTTGGGTTCCAAACATCCAGGGGAACGGATGCCTGGGTATTGCTGAGCAGATGGATGTACTGCGCCATCCGGTTGTAGCTGGCTTTGAGCGAGCTTTGGTCATTGATTTCGTACTTGGCAGAAAACCGAGGTTCAAAATTGCCATAGTCGGCAATGATTTTTCCGGATTCGATGTTGGAAATGGTGTAGGGCTTACTTATACCTGCAGTGGTTTCCTGAAGATTGAGCATTGTACCCGGGCCGATGTTGAAAAATCTGGAATAGCGAAGACCATAGGTTAGGCTAAGTCTTTTGCTGATTTCCATGTCATTGCTGATGAAAATGCTATTCTCAAGTGCATATTTCCTTGGCAGACTTACCGGATCGCCTTTTACCCCGTTGCTGCTCACGGTTGTTTCGCTTGGAAGGAAGTTGTAATGTAGAACCTGACCGCCAAAGGTTACGGTATTTTTGTCGTTTGCATACCAAGTAAATTCAGGTTTGAAACTCAGGTTTTGAATGGTGGATTTCCACTTAAATTCATCTCCTGTTGCGGCAGATTCAATGTTGAGGGCGTAATCATAACTGCTGTAAAAGGCGGTGAGGTTGGAAAATAATTTCGGACCATACACATGGTTCCAACGCAGAGTAGTGGTTCCATTTCCCCATTCAAAGCCAAAAGCAGATCCAAAACCGAATTGGTCGCGGCCGAAATAGCCGGAGGCGAAAACGGTATTCTTATCGTTGATTTTGTAATTGACCTTGGCAGTAAGGTCGTAGAAATACGCGATGGTTTCCTTTAAGCCATCATTGGTGGAAAGCGGAAAAAACAAGTCGAAATAGGTGCGTCTGCCGGCCAGAATGAAAGACATTTTTTCTTTGATGATCGGGCCTTCAATGGCAAAACGACTCGACAGCAATCCAATGCCACCATTTACTTCAAACTTTTTGTTGTTTCCTTCCTTCATGCGGATGTCTAGCAAGGAAGAAATTCGTCCGCCATATTGGGCCGGAATTCCACCTTTTATCAACTTCACATCTTTTACCGCATCCGGATTGAAAACCGAGAAAAACCCAAAGAGGTGGGAACTGTTGTACACCGGGGCTTCATCCAGCAAAATGAGATTCTGGTCGATGCTGCCACCCCGCACATTAAAACCGGAGGCGCCTTCGCCGGCAGTAGAAACGCCGGGAAGCAACTGAATGGAGCGAATTACATCCACCTCGCCGAGCAAGGGCGGAATCTTACTGATGGTTTTAATGTCGAGTTTATTTACGCCCATTTGGGTGGAGCGCACATTGGCCTCAATTTCTTTTTGTTCACCTGTGATGACAACTTCGCCGGTTTGCCTGGTTTCTTCCGCGAGGTCGATGTTGATGGTGTTATTCTCTAGCAATGAAACGCTGCGTGTTTCAGTTACATATCCAAGGAAAAGGAATTTCACCGTGTATTTTCCTGCTGGCAAGGTTAGTGAATAAAAACCATACACATTGGAAGTAGCGCCCCGCTTCAGTTCCTCTACAAAAATGCCAGCGCCAATCAGCGCTTCACCATTGGAAGCGTCTTTGATATAACCCGAGAGCGTTGCTTTCTGGTTTTGAGCGGAAATGTTTTGGGGAAGGAAAAAATAGCTAAAGACAAAAAACAGACAGAGCGCTGAGCGTTCGAATTTTAAAAGCATAAAAAAAATCTGCGGGTAAGTCGTTTGAAACGTCAAAGCTAAAACCAAACAGCCATCATAATGTTTTGAAATTGGTCAATCGGTCGCTTTTCTTGGCTGGAGGATTAAAATTCAATTGTTAATGCTCTTCACTGGTCGAGAAATTAATTCTGATAAAAAATGTCAGCCTACATTTGCCCCATGAGGAATTCCGGAAAGCAATTATTTCTGTTTCTGTTTCTGTGCTTTGGCCTTTTTTCTACCAAAATCAGGGCCCAAGAAATTGTAGTGAATGAATATTACAATACTTCGGCCCAAAGCGACGAATGGACAGAACTTGTGGTGGTAAAGGACGATCTTGATCTTCGAGGCTGGTACATGGGCGACAACAATGCAGCCACCAACAGCTGGCAACCCAAAATCCGTTTTTCCACAAGTGCCTCACTGTGGAACCACCTTCGTGCCGGTACTGTCATCATCATTGATCATGCCACAGGCACAGATGACAGCAATTGCGATGACGGCAATAAATATGATTATGACAAATCGGATGGCTTCATTCGGGTTTGTTGCCGCAACTCGGCTTATTTTGAAGGAGGAAGTACAACAACGCTTTACTTGGCAGATGGCGGTGATTTTGTTCAGCTTGTTAATCCTTCCGGAAAAATGGTTCATGGCATGGGGCATGATTCCAACCCGGGTGGTTCTGTCATCGGAACGCCCTGTTATTCCACTTCAAACAACTGGACTGATATCAGCGCAGCAAACGGCGATACCCCACCTTGTCCGAATGGCCCGTTTACATATTATAAATTCGGCATGCAGGCGCCTACGAGTCTGAAAATGGTATGCGGCACTTTGGCTGGTTTTAGTTCCGGCCTACAATCCACCACATCCAATGGCATAATCGATACAACCGATACACCCTTTGAAGGTATTGGAAATGGTTCCGCCAACAATCAATGGCTCACTGATTTGCGTGCCCCGGATTTTTTAGGGCAGACCATTTGTCCGGTGAAACTCGATAACTTTACCATCAATCTTACCTGGGAATCTGCGCCCGACCTTCAGCCAGGCGATCAGACCATTGGCTATATGGTGGTAAGAAACACAACAGGGGATTTTGGTTTGCCGCCTCAGGGAAAAGAATTTCTTGTCGGAAATTCTTATGGGACATCCACTCAGATGGTTACAGTTGTGGCTAACATCGATAATACCAGTTCTTCCACAACCACCTATTCAGAAGCAACAGGAACTGGAAATTTCTTTTACCGTGTTTTCCCATACCGATACAAAAACACACTGGGGTTTGAGCATCCAACCCGCGGACGCACTTACAACACCGTAGATTTTGTAAAAGTGAATGCAAGTAGTGTGCCTGCAATTCCTGTAATAAATGATACACTTTGCTCTCCGGGACTTGCCACGCTTGTGGTGCCGCCGATTCCTATGCCCAATCCGGGTGGAATTGCCTGGTATGAAAATGCAAATGGTGGAAATCCGATTTTGATCAACAAAGACACTTTGCGTTTTGCCGTAAGTCAAACGACCTCGTTTTGGGTGGAATTTCCGAATTCCAGCTGGTGTAACGGGCAACGCATTGAGGTAAAAGCGCTTGTGCAGCCTTTGATTTGTCCGTATACATCACCGGATTCTGTTTGCGAGGGCGTTCCTGCAATTGTAATTGGAGATACCCGGCCGGATTTGAAATACAAATGGACCCCCATTTCTGCGCCGCAAGCGGTTAATTTCAGTGGAAAGGATTCGAGTTTGTTCAGCATCAGCACACCCAGCACCAATAAAAAAGAGTGGGTGGTTTTCAGTCTTTCCTGTACCAACAACCAGGGTTGTCAGAGTCAAACAATTCGGGATTCCATCTACACGGTTCCATTTGAATGCAGCTTGTATTCATTGCCGGATGTAGCGGTTCCGGGCCAGGCATTGCTTGTAAAAGTAAAATCAGACAGAAATCCATGGCAAGTTGCAGAATGGATGGTTTCCAAATCTGAGGTGCTGGACAAAACTTTCACCTCCCTGAATTTAATTCCTGAAAGTACAAGTCCGGAAGTGAAAGCAGAAATTCATGTGCTCGATCCCCGCGACGGCATTGTTTGCAAGGCCATTCGGTCTTTGCCCAATGGACTCATAAACCTTGTGCTGGTGAATGGATCTCCTGAAAATCGTTTCCTTGATTTTGGAAGCAAAGAGATTCAATATCTGCACATCTTCAATCGCTGGGGTCGGAAAGTGGGCGATTTCGGGGCCGGGTATAAAAAAGAGTGGCCGGATGAAAAAGTGGGTTCCGGGGTTTATTTTTACCAGGCGGGCACCAAAGGAGGCCTTGTTCTTTCTGGCTGGGTGGAGTTGAATCGCTAAGATCTGTTTCGTAAGAAATATTGTTTGTACCAGGGTTTGCCTGCTAGTAGGCCCTGATTTTTATCCTGTATTCGGGTAAATCAATATTTTATTTTGAAAGCCCGCAGCAATTGAAAAACTTGCCTGCCTTAAGTTTTATTTCATGCGTTATACACCCCTTGCCTCCGGCCTATATGCACGCAACCGGAAAAATCTTTCCCGCCTGCTCAAGCCCAATTCCATTGTAATTCTGGAATCAAACGACATTTTTCCCACCAATGCGGACGGACATATGGCCTTTCGTCAGAACAATGAATTGTTTTATCTCAGTGGCATAGACCAAGAGGATACCATTCTGGTGCTTTTCCCGGATGCACCGGTGCCCGAATGGAAGGAAATCCTTTTTGTGAAAGAAACGAGTGATTTGATTCGTGTCTGGGAAGGATATAAACTCACAAAAGAGCAGGCGACTGCGATGTCGGGCATTCGGGTGGTGAAGTGGAATTCTGAATTTCAATCCTTGCTTCAGCCACTTTTGAATGTTGCCGAGCATGTGTACCTGAGCACCAACGAGCATCCCCGCGCGGTGGTAGAAACACAGACCAGAAACGACAGATTAATCCGGGACTTAATGAACCGCTTTCCTCTTCATCATTTTGAAAGATTGGCGCCTGTAATGGAAAACATCCGTGCCATCAAACAAGAGGAAGAAGTTGCCCAAATTTCCAAAGCCATCGACATCACCCGCGAAGGTTTACTTGCTGTGCTGGGCATGGTAAAACCTGGTGTAAAGGAATATGAAATTGAGGCTGAGTTTTCCTATCAGTTTCTGCGCCGTGGGTCGAAAGGTTTTGCTTATGGACCCATCATAGCATCTGGACCCAATGCGAATATTTTGCA
>CAMDMI010000126.1 GCA_945902135.1 Spirosoma fluviale | reverse complement strand
CCCCTGCCTTCAGCCAGGCAGGGGAGACGAAACCATCTAGAAGTGGCAAACCGTTAGCAGTCAGCATAAGTGACGATGTATTTAAAATAAGCACCATTCCCAAATGGAAATCAAAAATCTCTTATTCTTTACCTTATTCTTTGCCCAGTTGACGCTTTGCAATGCGCAGCAGTTCCAAAGTGTTTTCGGATTAGTTATAAACTTGTTATAAGGCTTAACAAAGCAGAAATTAATATGGCATTAAACAAATTCTTGCTTTTAAGCAGTGCAACAATTTTTATTTCCTGCAATGGACAAGTTGGAACCAATTCAAAAATCGAATCAAATCCAGCTAGGCGAAGTCCTGCCGTTGTTAAGGACTTTAGAACTACAGCACCCAACTTTGACACAAGCTTAGTCAGCCAATATATCCGAAGTATTTTTCAAGACTCGAAAGGTAATTTATGGTTTGGCACAATCGAAGATGGCGTTGTGAGGTATGATGGTAAAACGCTGAGGTATTTTTCCAATCCTGATGGTTTCATCAATGCCTCAGTCTTTGCGATCAATGAAGATAAAATTGGTAATCTTTGGTTTGGGACTGAGCAAGGCATTTATAGATATGATGGTAAAACTTTTCATCACTATAAGCAGGAAGACGGACTAAGCCAATTGGTAATAAGTCGAAAAGGCATTCTGGTTGATAAATCGGGTGCTATTTGGGTAGGCACTCATTCAGGTGTTTACCAATATGAGCCTTCGAAAGAGGCAAGCGGCGCGCAGGGCTTTTCTCTATTTCCATTACTCAATTCTATAGATGTCGCGGGCATCTTTGAGGATAAAAATGGAAACATTTGGTTTGCTTCTTCAGATAAAGGTGTCTATCGCTATGACGGGAAAGTAATTGTAAATTTTAATCAAAAAGCAGGCCTGGGCGCAAATTATGCAGGTGGTATTGCCCAAGATCCATTAGGCAATATGTGGTTTACAATGAAGAATGGTATTTGCAAATTTGACGGCAAGAACTTTACAGAATACACTGCTAATGACGGCTTGGGCGGAACAGAGTTTTGGGGAGTAATTGTGGAACAATCGGGTATTGTTTGGATTACAGCCCGTGGCAGCACCACAAGATTTGATTCATCCATTCCTTTGCCAAATCCCAAAGCATTCACTGTATTTACATCTGCTGATGGTATAAATTGTTGTGTTCAAAGTATGTTCCAGGACAAATCAGGAAATATGTGGTGGGGAGCAGGAAATGGACTTTTCCAATTTGATGGCAAACGGTTCTATCAGGTTAAAAAGAAGGGTCCATGGTAGGAATAGTGTCGCAAGAATTCACTCAGAAAACCCGAACGCATATCAGAAGCTTTTGCAATATTTGGGCATTCGGCTTTGGTCAATTCAGAATTTAGTGCTCACATCGAAAGCAGGAGCAGAAAATTCCACAATTAGTTCGGCGAGACTTTCTCTGAAATTGTTTGGGCAAAAAAAAGGCCGCAAATGCTGCCTTGGAAGAAGTTTGATACTGTTTGAATTACAGTGTTGGTCCGTTGTCGACGGAAGCTTCGAGACTTGCCTCGAGTGCATCCGGAAGATTGGAAAGCAAATCAAGTCCGGTAGCAGCTTCAATGGCATCGACTGAAGTGCGGTAAAAACCCCAGGTTTGATTGGTCACGGTTTGCGTGTTTGGAGTATCAATGGCTATGATGCGTGTTGCTGAAAAAACTCAGTTGATGTCATCTGATCCAACAGGCAAAACAACAAGTACTTTCCAAACCCTTGATGGAACTGTGATGCTTCCACCGGAAATGGTGTTTGTTGTGCCTCCCAGGCTTCCGCTTCCGCCCATTCCATAAGCACCAGAAATGATGTAAAGTTCATTGCCTGCAGTTGCAAGCGTGCGGCTGTAATTTTCAAGTGCAAGCCAGGTGATCTGGTTGTTCTTCGGTGCCTGCGGAATGATGTTGGTCATCAAGAAAGTGGCTGCGTTGTCGGTGCCCCTATGAATATTATCTTAGATTTGTAAAACCATTTATGATCTTATGGATAACCCATTTAAACCATCAAACGGCCAGCTCATTACCAACGATTCGGAAGAAAAGAAACTTCAGCGCAGGCTTGCTTTGACCCATGAAGAACGGTTTTTTCTGATGATGAAGTTGATGCGGGCTCAAAAGTTGATGAAGGAAGCTGTAATTGTCCATAAGAAAGAAGAATAACCATGGATGTAATGGATGATGAGGTTATTGACCTATGGTCAAAATTTCACCAGATGGGTTTGAAATACATCATGGTAGGAGGATTTGCAACCAATCTGCATGGACATAGCCGGACGACAGAAGATATGGACATCTGGATTGAAAACTCCCTGCCCAACCGGATCAAGCTCAGAAATGCTCTGAAAGAACTTAATATAGGCGATTTTCAGGCTATTGAAACCATGGAATTTATACCCGGTTGGACAACCATCCGGCTTAACTCCGGAATTGAATTGGATATAATGACCTACCTGAAGGGTTTTTCACAAGAGAAATTTGAGGAGTGTTTTAATATGGCATCGATGGCCATCATCAAAAATATTTCAATTCCGTTTTTGCACATCAACCATCTGATCGAGGAGAAGAAAAAAGTTGGAAGGGAAAAAGATAAAAGCGACGTAATCGCTTTGGAGGAGATAAAAAAGAGAGGATAAAAATTCAGGTTCAATTACTATCCTACCATCATCAGCGAACCTAAAAATGTCGGATGCCGTCTGGCGTCCCGTACCGACGGCATCCGATCCGAAGTTCGGCTCCATTTCGTGTTGGCCACTGCTAAAGCATGGTCTTAGACTTCGGCTCCATTTCGTGTTGCCCACTGCTAAAGCATGGTCTTAGACTTCGGCTCCATTTCGCTCCATTTCGCTCCGCTCAACTCCGCTCAACTATCCACTATTCCCCCACCATTACAAAAGCACCCCAGAAATATGGATTTGGGTATTTGGCTTTTAATTCTTTCTGGGCTTTGAGGAATGCGTTGCGCTTAATGGATTCTGTTCCGGCAGCATCGTTCAGCCAGTGTTTGTAAAAAGCCACCATCAATTCTTGCGTGGCTTTGTCATCTACTTTCCACAAACTCATGATGATGGATTTTGCCCCGGCTACTTTAAATGCCCTTTGCAAACCATAAACGCCTTCGCCATTTTTGATTTCGCCCAAGCCAGTTTCGCAAGCGGAAAGCACTACCAGATCGGTGTTGTCGAGGTTGAGGTTCATGGCCTCATAAGCAGTGAGAATGCCATCTTCTCCTTCGGGCTTATTTTCTCCTTTCAGTGTATTGCCAGCCCCTGCCAGCATAAGGCCGGAACGCAACAATGGATTGCTGCCTTCGGTGGTGTCGGGTTGAAAAAAACCGTGCGTGGCCACATGCAACAACCTTGGTTTGTAGCTTTCCTTGATGGTTTCTTCCAAAGCGGTAGAGCCAGTATAGTTTTTTACTTCCCAACCTTTTTCAGTTAGAATGCCTGCAATTTTATCCACCTCGGTTTTGGTTGCAGGAAGTTCGGCAAGTGTTCCCGTGGATTTCAGACTAAGGCCATAAATCAATTCCGGACTTTTACGCTCGGATGTAGCAGCAATCTGGCCGGTTTGGTTTGTGTAATAACTTGGAAAGCCCACCAGTTCTGCCAGTTTGTTGTATTCCTCCACCGGCGATGGATTCACAATGTCTTTGGTAACCGTTACAATCCGAATGTCTTTTTCCTCCAGTAAGTACTTTTTGGTTTTGGGGTTATAGAGGGTGTTCAGGTTGATGTTGTGGTAGACGCCGTCCGGTGAAAAGAAAACCCTTTTTGAACCTTCAAGTTTTGCTCCGATTTTTTGCCAAAATTGCTGGAATGATTTATCGTCTCCAAGCTTATTTTTAATAGAGTTCTGGTAGTACTTCAGGTACTTGTTCTCCATTTCATTGCCGTTTTTGAGGACCACCATTTCGGGCATAATGGATTCAGGTTTGACAATCAGGGCCGCATAGTAAATGGTATCGGTCAGGCCTTTTATTTTATAAACTGGTTTCTTCGGGTCGCTGGTGTCGGTTACTGTTTTTTCGATGCCAAACTTTTTTACCCGAACCATCTCGATGGCGGCCTCTCCCGGCTTCAGGGCTTTTTGCACATCCTTCCAATTGATGAGTTTTTTATCGGCCAGTTTTGCAAAGTTTTCAGAGCGAAGCGAAAGCTCCTTTTCCATTTTCTCGGTTTTGGCCTGAAGGGAATCTTGGCCTGCCAGCTCGGTGGAGTCAGTAGATTGGAAGAGTTCGTTAAGTTTATTCTGGCTAACCTCCCAATCGTTGTAAAGATTAAAAAGTTTTTTATCGCCGCTGGTTTTGATCCTGTGTTTCCATTTGGCGGAATTGTTGAGCAGAAGGCCTTTGGTGGCCAGTTGGTCGTTGTAAAGGTCGCTGGAAATGGCTTTTTTATCTATATATCGGTAAACACAAAATGATTTAAATATTTCTTGGTCATCCTCAATATTATTATCGTAAAACTCCTTCTTTTCGTTGTCCGATAGAAAAGGAAAGTAGCGTTGAATCTGTGCCTGTTTATTAGCATTACATTCTAGGAATCGGGTTTCGGCTTTCGCCATTTGTCCCTGGGAAAAATGGAATTTTCCTAAATTGGAGAGGTGGTCTGCGACATTTGGGTGGTTTTCCCCCAAAGTTTTTTTCCAAATTTCAAATGGCTGGATGAAATAAGGTTCGGCTTTGGTGTATTGGCCCATTTCATAATACAAAACCCCCAAGTTGATGAGCGAAGCAGCCACATTCGGATGGTTTTCCCCCAATGTGTTTTTTCGTATTTCCAAGGCCTGAAGCAAATAAGGCTCTGCTTTCGAGTATTGGCCAATTTGTGAGTACAAATTCCCGAGGTTGTTGAGCAAAGCCGCCACATCCGGATGGTTTTTCCCCAAGATTTTTTTCCTGACTTCCAAAGCCAGGAGGAAGACACTCTCTGATTTGGGGTAGTTGCCCATTTCCCAGTAAATCGCCCCCAGGTTATTAAGTGAAATTGCTACATCCGAGTGATTTTCCCCCAAGGCTTTTTTCTTGATTTCCAATGACTGGAGGAAGTAAGTTTCTGCTTTTGGAAAATTGCCCATGTCATAATACAAAATTCCCAGGTTGTTAAGCGTGGCTGCCACCTCAGGGTAGTTTAGACCCAAAGATTGTCTAATTGCCAAGGATTGAAGGTTGTAAGTCTCTGCTTTTGGGTACTGGGCTACTTCATAGTATAATCTTCCCAAGTAGTAGAGCACCATTGCAACATCCGCGTGGTTTTCTCCTTGGGCTTTTTTGAGGATCTGTAGACTTAGAAGAAGCAGTGGTTCTGCTTCTTCACTTTTGCCGTTTCTGTTTAAAGCATTTCCAAGGGAACTCAATGCCCGGCCATAATCTGCGGTACTTTCCTTTTTTTCTTTTTTGAGCTTTGCTTCCCATTGCTCTGCAAATGGCAGTATTTTGGCCCAAAGCCTTTCCTTTTCGTATTTGTCAATGGAGTCTTTCAGTGGGTCTTGCTTTTCAGGTGTGGTCGTTTGGGCAAAAATGCTTTGGGAAAAGCATATGAATGTTATGAAAAGCAGTGTAGATAATCGGTTCATGATTTAGGGAAAATAGCAGACTACAAGAATATAAAAATGCCTGCTTATTATTAGATGGAAAATTGAATTGAAATTATAGGATTCTTCGAATACCTATAAATAATATGTGGCGGCCAGTGTCTACCATTCGGTCATGGGCATTGTAAGCAAGACGATCGATCATGTTATCGTGTGTAAAAGCTGATTTGAATGGTACTGTTGTTTGAATTCTAAAATAAATTCAAAATTCAAATTGACTCAGCAGTCAATAATTGTTGAAGAACCAAATCGCTTATATCCTACTTTTCGGCTTTATCGTAAATGGAAAGCAAAACCACTGTTTCTTTTACTGCCAGAACACATGTAATTACCCTTGCGCCGCCACTTTTTCCTTGTCCTTTGCTTTTGATGGCAAGCCGGATTTTAAAACAGTTTTTGCCGATGGGCGTTCCCAATGTGGGATGGTTCCTCAAATTTTCAAATAATTCAGCGATTTCGGCAGAGAGTGACCGGTACTTCTTTATGAGTCACTTCGCTTCCTTTTCAAAGGTTCTGCCAACGACAATTTTGGTCAAAATAAACCTTCGTCTTTCAGGTCATTCAGAAAATCCTCCGCGGGCCGGGTCTTCAGCGTTCCTTTTTGCAAGGCCCTGTAATCTTCTTGTAAATCGCTCAGAATCTGATTTGTAGAGGGCTCAATGTCTTCATCCTGAATAAGTTTGGCGAGGCTTTCCCTATCTTTGGCTGAAAAATGCCGCTTGATTTGGATGGCCAATTCGCTGAGACTTAGACTTGCTGTGATTTGAATTCGTGCTTCCATGTCAGACCTTGTCAGTTGCTCAAAAATACAAATAATTTAGTTTGTCTACATTTCTCATTAGGTTTAATCTGAAGAGATTTTTCAATTGACTTTCCCTGAAATTGTTTGCGCAAAAAAAAGGCCGCAAAAGCGGCCTTAGGAGAAGTTTGTTTCTGTTTGAATTAAAGTGTAGGTCCGTTGTCAACGGAAGCTTCGAGACTTGCCTCGAGTGCATCCGGAAGATTGGAAAGCAAATCAAGTCCGGTAGCAGCTTCAATGGCATCCACAGAAGTGCGGTAAAAACCCCAGGTTTGATTTGTAACGGTTTGTGTGTTTGGAGTATCAATGGCAATGATGCGGGTTGCTGAAGAAACTCGGTTGATGTCATCAACTCCAACTGGCAAAACAACAAGGACTTTCCAAACCCTTGACGGAACTGTGATGCTGCCACCAGAAATGGTGTTGGTTGTGCCTCCCAGACTTCCGCTTCCGCCCATTCCATAGCCGCCAGAAATGATGTAAAGTTCATTGCCGGCAGTTGCGAGCGTGCGGCTGTAATTTTCCAGTGCAACCCAGGTAATCTGGTTGTTTTTTGGTGCCTGCGGAATGATGTTGGTCATTAGGAAAGTAACCGCATTGTCGGTGCTGCTTCCATCGCGGTCGTCACTTGGACACATATGCCCACGGTCGAAACCGGAATTCGTATAGTTGCTGGTAACGGCTTTGAAAAAAGTGCTGGGCAAAGTATTGTCACCCGTAAAGCAATCGCAACGCGTGGCGGCTCCTTTCCAGGCAGTACTCAAATGCCAGCTTACCCAATATGGCGTACCGCGACTATTGTTGTAAGCGAGGGCGAACTGGGTTTTAACCATTAGGTAATTGTTGGGTGCGCCAACATTGGCTAGGGCCCCGGAAGGATTTCCCATTGCCATGTTGTCGTCTCTTGTTGGAGTGGCCGATGTGGCAATATTGTCGTTGATGGTGATGTCGTCGATGTTCAGTTTTCCTCCGCTCAGCTTTTTTACCTGAAAACGGATTGTGCCGGTGAGGTTCACTGCAAAACTGGCCTGAGCCAGCGTGGTGGAAGATGTAGTGATGGTGGAGCCAGTTTTGGTCCAGGTACTACCGCTATTGGTAGAATAATAAAGTCCCCAGGTGGAATTGGCATCGGTTCCGTATTTGCCATGCAGGATGGTAACCGTGGAGGCACCATTCAGCACATTAAAATTCATAGTAAGCGTACCAACATTCTGAATCCGCACCGATTGTGTTCCATTTTTTCTGTCGCTGGTCGATGTGCCGATTACAGCATCATTGAGGTTCCAGGATCCGGTGGTGAAACTCACATTGCCGGAGGTGTAGGAAGTTTTGCTGCCAGTGTTAAAACCTTCTGGCCAGCCCGCATACAATCCTCCAAAATCAATAATTTGAGGTTCGTTTGTCGGAGTAATTTTCTCCTCTGATTTTTTACAGGATGAAAATGAAATCAAAAAGCCCGTAAGGCTTAAAAACAAGAAAGTATTTTTCATAGTCAGGTTGGATGAC
>CAMDMI010000125.1 GCA_945902135.1 Spirosoma fluviale | reverse complement strand
TTTTAACCATTGGTAATTTGTACATCGAGCAGCAAACCCCGATTGAAAAAAAGAGCAAACCTTCAAATTGAATTTTGGAAGTATTCAGCAAAGTGGCCATATCCAATCCGCTAATCAGGCCAAATATTAAGGTTCCGAGAGAAAATGGCTGGCTCCAAATTGCCGTAAGTCCATGAAAATAAGGTGAAACCCAGATGTAAAGCGGCAGAATTAAAATGAACGGTCGAAAGTACCGGAGCAGGAAATAAATGACTGGGAAGAAAAGGAAATAGCCAATGAGCAAACGAAGAAACCAAAGCTGAAAAGGCACAGGGGAAAATAGCCAGACATAAAGCCAATCTTGAAATCTAAGTCGGTGAATGTCGTAATTGTTGAAAAATGGTTTTGCCCATGGAATCATTTGCAGGCAAACCACCAGTAGGATTCCCAGCAAACTAACCAACAAATAAGGCAAGAGCAGACTCCGAAACCGTGCGCTTAGCATCATTCCAAACTTATGGAAGCGGAACTCGCCCATGCTTTGCATTGCCAGAAAACCAGAAATTGCGAAGAATAAGGGAACCGCGATCCGGCAAATGCCATCAGAAATGAACCGCTCTGTGAAACTCAGCCACCAGGCCGCTTGAAAATTACCAGAACCACCGAAACGAAGATTCTCATTATAACCATGAATAAAGGCCACCAGAATCATCAAAAGAAAGGATATGATCCGGAGTTTGTTGCTGAGTTTCTGGTCCATAAAATTGCGTGCAAAGGAGGTAAATGCTACAATCAAGTGCAACATCCGAACCCATCGGTGTAAAACAAAAAAATCACGCCCTGTTAAGAGCGTGATTTAAAATTTGATTTTTTAGAAAAACTAGGCAGCTAGCTTATTCACAAAACGGGAAAGCTTAGACTTGTGTCCCGCAGCTTTGTTTTTGTGAATCACATTGCGCTTGGCCAATTTATCAAAAAGCGAAAAACACTTTTTCAAAATCTCAGTTGCCTCTGCCGCTCCAGTAGACTTACGAAGCCTTTTTTCAAAGGTTCTTGCCGTGGTAAGCTGGTATTTGTTACGAAGTCTCTTGACTTTGTCAGCACGGATTTTCTTGAGGGCGGACTTATGATTAGCCATTGATTATGTATTTGTAATTCGTTATGCAGAGAGAGAGGGATTCGAACCCCCGGACCTTTAACAGTCAACGGTTTTCAAGACCGCCGCAATCGACCACTCTGCCATCTCTCTTTTAAGGGCTGCAAAAATAAGTTACTGAATCGTATCTGCCAAATGTTATTCAGGAGTTTTTTCGAAAAAAACTTGCAACACCTCCCGAATGGCTTCTGGAAGGGCTACAACTTTCCTTTCAGCAATCGAAACAAAGACCAAAATGGTATGACCGATGTGAATCAACTCCCCGTTTTCACGATAGATTTCATAATCAAACCGTATTCGGGTCTTTGGCATTTCCTTCGCCATCACTCTTATGCTGAGATTTTCATCGTAATGCGCTGGCTTTATGTACTTTGAGAAGTTTTCAAGAACTGGCATCATAATACCCGCTTCCTCCAGTTCCCGGTACGAGATCCCAAGATTTCGCAAGGCTTCCACCCGGCCTATCTCATAATAACGGGAATAATTGCCGTAATACACATAGCCCATTTGGTCTGTGTCGGCATAGCGAACCCTGAAACTTGTTCTAAAATCGTACATGATTTATTTGTTGCCCGGCTGCCTTTTTTCATCTTCTTTCTCGTATGCCCGGATGATTTCACCGACAAGTTTGTGGCGAACCACATCCGAAGAGTCCAAATGAATGAACGCAATGCCCGGAACTTGCTTCAAAATGTGGTAAGCATCCGTTAGGCCAGATTGCTGATTTCTCGGCAAATCCACCTGGGTCATATCACCCGTAACAATCACCCTAGATTTTGGGCCCATACGGGTGAGAAACATTTTTATCTGACTCGGCGTGGTATTCTGGGCCTCATCTAAAAGGATAAAAGCATTGTTGAGGGTTCTACCGCGCATGTAGGCAAGAGGTGCGATTTCAATGATGCGGTTTTCCTGATAGAATTTTATTTTTTCCGCCGGAAGCATGTCGTCAAGCGCATCATAAATCGGGCGCAAGTACGGATCAATCTTTTCTTTGAGGTCTCCCGGCAGGAAACCCAGATTTTCACCGGCCTCCACGGCAGGGCGTGTGATGATGATTTTCTTTACATCCTTGTTTTTTAAAGCCCGTACGGCAAGCGCAACAGCCGTATAGGTTTTCCCTGTTCCCGCCGGACCAGTCGCGAAAACCAAGTCATGTTTCTTGGCTGCCTCCACAAGTAATTTCTGGTTGGGCGTGCGCGCCTTTACCGGAAATCCTTTGGCGGAATAAATAATGACATCTTCCTGTCCTTCCATTTCGGCGGCCACCTGCTCATGATCCAGCAAGGCTTTTACCTTGTCTTCGTCAATCTTTCCAAAATGGTTGTAATGGTCGAGCAAGGCCGTGAGGATTTCAGAAATACGCAGAATTTCGGGGCCTGTGCCTCGAATTCGTATCTCATTCCCACGGCTGATAATTTTACTTTCAGGGAAAGCAGAGGACAATTGCCTCAGGTTTTTGTTTTCCACCCCCAGAAAATCCACAAGGGATACATTGTCAAGGGTGATGATTTTTTCTGTCAAGCTATTGCCGCTGGTTATTATTTGATGCGTAAAAATAGCGATTCAATCTCAGCCCTTTGCCAATGGCCACATTTCTTTTTCCCATTTTTGCAGACATTCTCAGAATATCCATGAATCAAACCGCAATTGTCACCGGTGCCACCTCCGGCATAGGCCTCGAAACCACCCGCCTGCTCATCAATGCAGGTTGGCGTGTAATCATTACCGGAAGAAGGCAAGATAAACTCGATGAACTTTCGCTTGAGTTTGGTGAAAAGGTTTTGCCGCTTTGTTTTGATGTGCGCAACAGAGAAAATCTGCGACAACACATTGAAAATCTGCCCAATGATTGGAATGAAATTTCACTTTTGATCAACAATGCGGGCAATGCCCATGGTCTTGATTTGTTTCAAGATGGAAGCTGGGATGACTGGGAAGCCATGATCGACATCAATGTGAAAGGTTTGCTGGCGGTGACCGAGGCGGTTCTTCCGCTTATGAGAAAACTTGGACGGGGCCATATCGTCAATATTGGCAGCATTGCCGGTGACCAGTCTTATCCGAAAGGTTCGGTGTATTGCGCCTCAAAATCGGCCGTATCCATGATTTCAGATTGCCTGCGCATAGATTTAAATACGGAAGGCATCAAGGTGAGTGAAATTCGCCCTGGAATGGTAGAAACTGATTTTTCTTTGGTTCGGTTTAAAGGTGATCGGGAAAGAGCCGAACAGGTTTACAAAGGTTTGGTCCCATTAAGTGGAAAGGATGTGGCCGAGGCCATTCTTTGGATGGTTCAGGCGCCTGCCCATGTGAATTTATCTGAGGTTGTAATTATGCCTCTTGCGCAGGCCTCAGCCCGAGATTTTCACCGACAAGCCTAAGGGAAGTCTTTAAAAACGAAGAACATTTATTTTCCGGATTGAAATACTTCTAAGGCAAATTCGGCATCTTTTACCAAATTGCAGACTCAGTTTCAATCTCTTTCATTTTTAATAGATAGATTTTACAGCAGGCTAAAGGGCATTTAAAATGGCAGTAATTCTGGCACTTGATGTTGGCGGTAAACGCACTGGAATGGCAGTTTCGGACGAGGAAGGCATTTTTGCTTTTCCTTTACAAACGGTTGAAACCTCAAAGCTTGTGGTGGAAATTCGAAATCTTATGCGGGAAAGGAACCTCGGAGAAATCGTGATGGGAATGCCTGTGAACCTGAAAAATGAAGCCACAGATGGAACCATAAAAGCAAAACAGGTATTTGCCGGTCTCAAAAAGGCATTTCCTGCACTTGAAATTTCTACCATTGATGAGCGTTTCACCTCACGCATGGCAAAGGATGCTTTGCTTGCAGGTGGCATGAAAAAATCTGACAGAAGGCAAAAGGAAAATACCGACAAAGTCAGCGCTGCACTAATATTGCAATCTTATCTTGAGCAGAAGTCGCGCTTTGGCTCGGGAACTCAAGGAAAACCAAATACGAATGGCATTTAACTTATTTCGGGCGGAGTCGAAAAGGGATGTATATCTCCATTTACTAATTGTGGTTCTTACGGGAGCTGTTTTGGTGGTGGGATTCTTCAACATCTACCTTCCTTTCACCACAAACCACGGGCAAACCATTACGGTACCAAATCTGCAGGGGATGCACAGGGATCAACTGGAGGAGTTTTTAGAAGCACGGGACCTTGAGTTTCAGCTGGATGACAGCGTGTACCATGCAGGCGCACAACCTTATTTGGTATTCCAGCAGTATCCGCTGCCAGGCGCAAAGGTGAAGCAGGGACGCAAAATTTATGTGTCGATTAATTGCAAAACCCCGCCACTTGTAAAGATGCCAAACCTGCTCAACAGGTCCTTTCTCAATGCCCAGAGAGAACTCGAAAATAGTGGCTTGAGAATGGGAGCCACCAAATTAATTCCTGATTTACAGTTTAATGCAGTTTTGAAGCAGCAGGTCGGAGGCAAGGACATTCCACCCGGCACTCAAATTTCAAAAGGAACTTATATCGATCTGGTCATTGGTGATGGCCTCAGCAACCGCGAACTGGATGTGCCCAATTTGACGGGATTGCCTTTGGACGAAGCAATAGTTCTGCTTCAGGGTTCAGGTTTGCAGAAAGGAAGTGTCATTGCCCAGGAAGATGCTTCGGTTCCGGTGAATTCTGTAATCCGGCAAAAACCTGAGGCGGGCAGCCGTATAAAAGAGGGCGATGTGGTCGATATCTGGATCTCTGGAAATGAGGTGCCCAAACCAGAAGAACCTACGGATGACTAATTCAGAATTGTTTTCATTCCATAAAGCAGGGCGGATTTTCGGCATCCTGCTTCTTGTTTTGTTGGGCCATTCCGGCAAAATTCTGGCACAGCCTTTTACCGAAGCGCTCAGGCTGAATCCTGTTCAGCGGGATTTTCATTATTTCGGGGCTTCTGAAATTGCCAAGCGCGGTTTCATGCAGAAAACAACTTCTTCCGATACAATTGCTCTGCCATTTTTTGATGATTTTTCGAAAGCAGATCTTTCCTGGGCACCGTCCCGGTTTTGGTTTGCCAATGCCATCCGCGACATCCATTTCATCAACAATTCCGAAGCCAGGGCATTTGGAGATCAGGGCATTAACTTAAAAACAAACAACAGGGGCAGCAGCTGGACCCGCAACATAAGTCCTTCTTCCCGCAACTTTCAATCTGTGATCTTTCCCGAACCGGCTGTTGCATGGGCTTGCGGAAGTGGTGGTTGGCTGGGAATTTCCGGCGATAGTGGCCGAACCTGGACAGATGTGAACAGTCCGGCTCCCGCAGGAATGCGCCTCGATAAGATCTCATTTCTCACAAGTCAGAAAGGCCTTGTTCTTGATTCAGCCGGAAGCATTTACCTCACCAAAAACGGTGGTCTAACTTGGTCTTCTCCTGTCCTTTCTCCTTCTACTAGTTTTCGAGCCAGAGGCTTAAATTTTCTGAATACAAACCGGGTGGTGCTTGTGGGTGATTCCTCACGAACCGCTTTTTCTGATGATGGCGGAGAAACTTTTACCATTGCCTCCAATCCTTTTGGAAGAAACCGACACTTCCGGAATCTAAAATTTGCAGATGGTTTTCTTGGGATTGCGGTTGGCGACAGTGGATTGGTTTTTAAAACATTAAACAGCGGAAGCTCCTGGTTTCCCGTTCCCCTGAATTCGTTTGAAACCCTTTTGGATGTGGACATCAATCCAGCCAACAAAAAACTGGCCTGGGCGGTTGGGACCAATGGTTCGCTTTTTTATTCACAAACAGCTGGTTATTCCTGGTCGAAAATCAGTTCTGGCACCACAGAAAATCTCCTTTCCATTGCCCTTGTAAATGAATTTCGGGGCTGGATTGGAACAGAAGGTGGCCGTCTTTTCCAGGTCGTTTATGACCCTCTTCGTCCCTATAGCCGTATTTGGGAACCAGGCAGCGGGGTATATATAAACAACACTTATTCGCCCAATCCAATCACATTCGGGGTGGCTACCTTAGACGGACTCAATTCCCGTGGTGAGCCTTATTCCCTGATCAAAAACAAAACCGGCCCCTGCGATACACTCACCAGCACGCATTTTGATTTGCGTGATTATGCCGGAGTTCCGCTTTTCCTTTCTTTTTACTTCCAGCCGGGAACTGGATTTATTGAGCTTATTCCCGATCCGGAGGATTCACTTACACTCCAGTTTCAGGGAAAAGCTGGGGGCTGGCAGTCTATTTGGAATACAAAAGGCAAGGGCGATACTGTGCTCATTTCGCCGTTTCGTTATGTTTCGATGCAAGTGGCCGATAGCCTGAAATTTAACGGCAGCCGGTTCCGCTTTGTAAATTTTGGCAATCAAAACGGCAATTACGATACCTGGAATTTGGATTATGTCCGACTGGATTCCGAACATGATGCAGTGGATTCTCTGGCAAAAGACTATGCGATTGCGAAAGCTCCCGGTCGCCTGCTCAAGGATTTTTCGGCGCTTCCTTTGGAGCAGTTTCAGTTTGCGCTCGATAACAACTTGCCTATTTTCAACGATACCGTTACCTCGATTGCAAGCAACATCAATACCGGCGCTGCCAACCTCGATGGTGCATTTTATGTAAATCGGATTGTGCCCGATTCGGTTCAAAGATTGAAAGTTTTGACAGGCTCACCTTCGCCAATTTCTGGACTTGAAAACCCATTTGGTTTCGGCATTTTCCAAAGGCCCGTGCATGTGCGGACAGAGTTCTTCCGCTCTGTTTTGCAAACCAATCGCTACGCTAGCTTCGAATATGGAATTGGCCTTAATCCTGACCCGGCTGCAAATGGATATCTGGGGAATGATAGCCTTTTGAGCAGCCTGAATGTTTCTACGGTGATGGCCTACGATGATGGCAGCGCTGAACTTGTTCGCGGCGTTGGTCAGAATGGTTCGATTGGGGCGGTGAAATTTTACCTGCCTGTGAACGATACCATCACTGACATCCAGTTGTTTTTTGCCCGCACGCCCGAAAATCTTGAGCAAAGCATAAGTTTTGCCATTTTGGTTTACGACAGTATAAATGTAGCGACCAACTTTGCTTCAGATCCGCCTCTGGTGCGCCGGCAAGTAATTTTGCCTCCGGCCGATTCGGTAAACAAGTTTATTACCTTTAGTCTTCGGGATGATGAAACCCTGCAAAAGCGAATTCTGAAAGGTGGCCGTTCTTTTTATGTGGGTTGGCAACAAGGATTGATAGACAATGGAAATGAGGTTCGGATTGGGTGTGATGTGAATTCTTCGAATCCCGGGAAGTTCTTTTTTAAGGCAGGTTCGGAGTGGATGGCCTGGGAAAAAGATGCTTATCCGCTCATGATCAGGCCTGTATTCGGACCGGAATATGTGACCTCGGTGAAGCAAAAAATCAGCAAGCCGGAGTTTCCATTCTTTCCAAATCCTTCAAACAATGGATTTCGCAGTCGTAAGAATTTTACGGACTTGCGCATGACCGACATGGCAGGCCGGGAAGTTTTCCAGCAAGAATCAGGTAAAGCAGGGGAACTTCTGAATCCCAAACTGGTTTCAGGCATTTATTTTCTCCATTGGATGGAGGATGGTCTCCGGCCCGTGGTTCAGAAAATGTTGATAGATTAAGTAAATCGATGAAAATATTAGTGACTGGCGGAACCGGTTTTATTGGTTCGCATACCGTTGTGGAACTTGTAAAGGCGGGTTTTGAGCCGGTTCTGATGGATAATTTCGACAATTCCCAGGCATCCGTGCTTGATGGACTTGAAACCATCCTTGGATTTCGGCCCGCGTTTTATGAAGCCGATTGCAATGATGCTGCTGCTTTCGCCGAAATTTTCCAGAAAGAATCCAACATCGGTGGCGTGATACACTTTGC
>CAMDMI010000124.1 GCA_945902135.1 Spirosoma fluviale | reverse complement strand
TCAGTTTCGGCCTTGTACAAGCAGAGTGACCAGTTCCGGCTTTTAATTCTGAATGCGTCCCGGTCTCTTGGATGGATTTTGTTGCCGATCCTCTTTCTTCTTCCCGGTGGTTTATTTCCTGCAAGCTTTCTGCTTGTGTTACGATTTGTGCTCAGGATTAAGCCTTTAAAGCGGGTTTCTCTGGCGCTTAGGGAGGAAATCTGGGTGCTTGCTCTCCCGATACTTGATTTTGTGCATAGTATTGCCGTTTTTGCCATCGCCATTCAGGCACGGTTTTCCGAACGCAAGACATGGATGTAGAATACCTTTCCTTTCAGGAACGAAGTCCTGAGATTTATCGTCAAGTAATGTTGGCCAAGGAGGGCAATGAAAAGGCTTTTGCTTTTCTACTGGAACGCTATCGGAAATCCCTCTACGCCATGATTCTGAAGATGGTTCGAAACCTCGACGATGCAGAGGATCTTACCATGGAAACCTTTTCTAAAGCCTTTCGCAACCTCCACCGATTTGATGCCCAGTTTGCCTTTTCTACCTGGCTTTTTAAAATTGGCACAAACCATACCATTGATTTTCTGCGGCATAAAAAGCTGAAAACCTATTCTTTATCCAATCCATTAAGTGATGGCAAAGGCGATAGTTTCACAATTGATGTGGCTTCATACGACAGAAATCCTGAGCAGGATATGCTTCGGAACCAAAGCCACGAAAACCTTCGGGAGATTGTTTCTCAATTGCCTGCCAAATACCAGACTTTGGTTCGGATGAAATATTTCGAGGAGTTGAGTATTGAGGAAATTCAAAAGCAAATCGATATTCCAATCAATACAATCAAGATTCAGCTTTTTCGTGCGCGCAACCTGATACAGGGGATTTTGGAGGGCAAGAAAAGTATAAAGTAGAATTTATGGATTCTGCTCCAATAAATCCTTGCAAAATTCTTTTATCAAATTCCTGACGCGTCGGAATTCCATCTTTTTTTCTTCCTCAGTGCCTACAAATTTTGCTGGATCCGGGAAATTGAAATGCACTTTTTTCGCACTTGAAGGGAGAACTGGACACCGCTCCTTCGCATTATCGCATACGGTCAGAATCAAATCGAAATTGATGTCGCTGTATTCATCCACATGGTTGGAAGTGTGTGAAGAAATGTCAATTCCATCCTCAGCCATTGTGGCCACAGCTCCAGGATTTAAGCCATGGGTTTCTACCCCTGCGCTACAAACCTTTGTTTCGTCGGAAGCAAATTTCTGAAGATACCCGTGGGCCATCTGTGAACGGCAAGAATTGCCAGTGCATAAAACCAAAATATTCTTCATACCAAAAGCCAAAGCAGGTTGATTAATGTAAATCGGGCATCGAAGCCATAAATCAGATTGAGAACCACAATCCCGCAAATGATGATAAGCGTTTTGCGGTTTTCTTTGAGCCAGTTGATAATCTTACTTGTTTCCATTTGAAAACAAATTTGAATTAATAATTCTGGGAGAAGGTTATCAAAATGTAAATTTTTGTCAGCACTTTTTACCGGGAATTGCCCCGTTTGAAAAAACGGAAACCGACAACAAAAAATAGCGCGGCTTTCCAATCCATTTCCGAAATTGCCCTGACCAATGGCCAAGCAAAAAACAGTTTATTTCTGCCGCAACTGCGGTTATGAATCTCCCAAATGGCTGGGAAAATGTCCATCCTGTTCTGAGTGGAACACATTCTCAGAAGAAATTGTTCGCAAGGAACCCGCCTCCTCTGGCTGGTCTCCGGCTGGCTTGGTTTCTTCCGGACCAAAACTCAGGAAACTGGATGAAATCCAATTCGAGAACCAGGCAAGAATGCCAGTTGCAGACCCTGAACTCAACCGTGTGCTCGGTGGTGGCTTGGTGCCGGCCAGTTTTGTGCTGCTGGGTGGAGAACCGGGAATCGGAAAATCAACCTTGCTTTTACAGGAAGCACTGGCCATTCCAGGAAGGAAGGTGCTTTATGTTTCGGGCGAGGAAAGTGCCCAGCAAATAAAAATGCGGGCCGATCGACTTGGCTTGCATAACCCGGACTGCTATGTTTTAAGTGAAACCGAACTTGGGCAGATTATGGTTTTTGCCATGGATCTTCAGCCGGATATTATGATTCTGGATTCTATACAGACGGTTTATACTGGAAAACTGGAAGGTTCTCCGGGCTCGGTTTCCCAAGTGCGGGAATGCGCGGGTGCAATTCTAAGATTCTCAAAGGAGTCAGGAATTTGCACCTTCATTATTGGACACATTACAAAAGATGGCAGCATCGCAGGACCTAAATTGCTGGAGCATATGGTGGATACGGTTCTGATGTTTGAGGGGGAAAGGCAGCAGCATTTTAGGATTTTGAGAACGGTAAAAAACCGTTTCGGTTCTTCCAATGAGCTTGGGATTTATGAAATGCAAGGCGAAGGACTTCGTCCGGTTGAAAATCCTTCTGAAATTTTGCTGAGTCACCGCGGGGAACCGCTGAGTGGCGTTGCCATTGCCACCATGTTGGAAGGTAATCGTCCGCTTATGATTGAAATTCAATCTCTTGTAACGCTTTCTGGATACTCTACTCCACAGCGAAGCAGCAACGGATTTGATGGGAAACGATTGTCGATGCTTCTGGCGGTTTTGGAAAAAAGGGGTGGTTTCCGGCTGGGCAACCAGGATGTTTTTCTCAACATTGCTGGTGGTCTCAAGGTTGAAGACCCGGCACTCGATTTGGCCGCATGTATTTCGGTGATTTCATCACTCGAAAACCGAATCATCCCAGCAGATGTTTGTTTTGCAGCTGAAGTGGGTCTTGGTGGGGAGGTTCGGGCCGTAGGCCGCATTGAAAATCGGATTGCCGAGGCCGAAAGACTGGGATTCCGAAAAATCTATGTTTCAAAGCAGAATTTGGCGAAACTCAGACCTAGCAAAGCTGGGATTGAAATTATTGGTGTGAGTAAATTGGAGGATTTGGTAATCAGTCTTTTTGCGAAGCAAGCTTAATACAATCTCGATATTTTATAAGTAATTGATATTCAAAATATTTACTGTATAATCCAAGTAGATTTTTAGATCTCCTTTATCTGATTCACAATATCAAATAAATATTAATTACCCAATTTATCAGGTCGATCTGTTCTTTTTCCCCCGCCTTGCGGGATTTCGTTCCGCAGTTTGCGGCACTCAACTTGATAAGAAACCCAAAAATTCCTTAGAGGACGCCAAAGGCGTTCCAAGAAAATCCGATCGGCCTCTGCAAGGGCAACGCGCCCTCCGCGGATTTTCTTCCTCCCCGCGTAGGAAAGGTGGTGGTGATAGGTAAGCGCCGGAAAGAAGGATACCTTTTTGTTTTAATCAACAACCAAAGTAGGTGGAATGGTTTCTTTGCTTTCGGAGGCTTTGGTTCTGGAGGTTTCGGGCCATATTTTTTCAATCAGGTTGAGTAAAGGTCCCGTCATAAGGGTTGTGGCAATGGCCATTAAAACCAAAACCACAAACATGCCAGAGGTGATAATGCCAAGGTCATAGCCGATGTTCACCACCACAAGTTCCATAAGGCCTCTCGTATTCATTAAAGCGCCGAGGGAAAAGCTGTTTTTCCATGATTGCCCCATGAGTCTCGCCGCGAAAAGGGTTCCTAAGACCTTGCCCACAACTGCGCAAAAAATAACCAGGGCGCAGACTTTCCAAAGGCCATCGGTCATTAACAACCCGATTTGTGTTTTTAGGCCCGTATAGGCGAAGAAAATCGGTAAGAACATCAGCAGACTAACATCCTCAATTTTGTTTCTCAAAGTCTCCCTGATTTTCACATCCTGGGGCATTGTAACCCCTGCAAGGAAAGCCCCGAACAAGGCGTGAATTCCAATAATTTCAGCAATAAATGCGGAGCTGAGCAGGGTTAAAATCGCAAGGGCGATAAATGGCCGCCTTATTTGGCCATTCTCCTTCATTTTTCTGCTGATTTTCAGAAGTGTAGGCCGGGCAACTTTAAACATAAAATATACATAGCCTGAAGCAAGAATCAGCGTAAAGAATACTGAACTGAGGTCACCGGCTTTGGCAATTGCAATCACCACCGCAAGAATACACCAAGCGGTTATGTCGTCGGTAGCGGCGCAGGTAATTGCCATCACACCCAGTGGCGTTCGGCTAAGTCCGCGCTCCTGAATAATGCGGGCCAGCACGGGGAAAGCAGTGATGCTCATGCTCACGCCCATAAAAAGCGAAAAGGTCAGGAAGCTTGTACCGCCTTGCGCAAAGCCTGAATACAATTGAAAAGAGAGCAGTGTACCGAGTAAAAAGGGAAACAAAATGCTGGCATGGCTCACAAAAAGTGCGGTCTTTATTCGCTTATTCAACATGCTTACATCAAGGTCGATTCCAATGATAAACATGAAAAGGCTGAGGCCTATGGTGCTAATGGAATGTAAGTTGGATATGCTGGAAAGTGGAAAGGTTGCAGCCCAAGTCTCGGGAAAAAGTGTGCCGAGAAGTGATGGTCCAAGAAAAATGCCTGCTAAAATCTCGCCGATTACCGCAGGTTGGCCAACCTGTTTCATCAAAAAGGAAAAGATCCTGGATAAAGCGATGATGATGATGATTTGAAGTAGCGCAATGCTGAGTGGCTGAGAAAGGTTCCCTTTGATGTTCTGAATTGGTCCCGAAAGCCATTCAATTGAAAAGCCGGCTTCTTCCTGATTATTGGAGGAGATGATTTCCGAACTACCGGAATCATGCAGGGAATTTATTTGTTGCCAACCATGCTTGGGGAGGCTTTTGCCCGCATTCAAAACCAAATAAACGCTTGCTGAAAATACCACAAGCATGATGAAATAGTACACCAGGCCTCTTTTTACAATCGAAGAACGGACTTTCTTCATTGTGTTTTCATCTTGGTTTTACTTGAATTCGGGAAATCCTGGTTGTGAAAGTAATTCCAAATCGGAAGATTGCAAAAGCAATTCATCAGCTGGAATGCTAAGGCATCTTTCTTTAGAAGCGATTCAAGCTATAAGGCCTTTAATTCAGAAACGACTTCTGTGAGGGTTTTTTTTGCATCACCGAAAAGCATCAGGCAATTCGTATAGCCAAACAACTCGTTTTCAATTCCGGCATAGCCCGCAGCCATACTTCTTTTGCTTACAACTACGGTTTTGGCTTTGTCCACATTCAGAATCGGCATGCCGAAAATCGGACTTGAGGGATCATGCCGCGCAGCAGGATTTACCACATCATTGGCACCAACCACATACACCACATCTGCCATAGCGAACTCTTCGTTGATTTCCTCCATTTCCACCAGCTTGTCGTAAGCAACATTGGATTCGGCCAGCAATACATTCATGTGACCTGGCATTCTGCCTGCGACCGGATGAATCGCATATTTCACTGAAACACCGTTTGCCTCCAAAAGGGTTTCCATTTCATGGATCACATGTTGGGCTTGTGCAACTGCCAGACCATATCCGGGAACAATGATTACTTTTTTTGCATAGTGCATAATCAGGGCAACATCGGAAGCTGTGGTTGGCTTAATGTTCAGTTCTGATTTTGGTCCGCCAGAACCAGCCGCTGCCGAAGATCCAGATCCAAATGCACCGAACAGTACATTTGTGAGAGAGCGGTTCATTGCATTGCACATCAGGACGGTAAGCAGGGTTCCGGCTGAACCTACAAGAATTCCACCAGTTTGCATGACCTGATTGTCATAAAGAAATCCGCCAAATGCTGCAGCCACTCCGGTAAATGAGTTTAACAAAGAAATCACCACTGGCATATCGGCTCCCCCGATGGGAATTACGAAAAGGATTCCGTAGGCTAGGGAAAGTCCAAAAAGAAGGTAAAAAGTGCCCGGCTCGATGTTGCCCATTGTCATCCAGGTTGTTAATCCTACAATTCCTACCAGCATTCCGGAAGTGAAGATGTTGTGTGCCGGTAGTTTTTTCGTGGATTTTAGAATCTCCTGAAGCTTCGCATAGGCAATGATGGAGCCGGAAAAAGAGACGGAACCAATAACCAGACCTGCCACCACCACGAATACCATTCCACTGGGTGAAGATGCGTTGATGTGTCCAAATTCAATTAAGGAAATGGCAGCAGCGCAGGCCCCGCCCATTCCATTGAATAGACTTACCATTTGCGGCATGGCGGTCATTTTTACACGCTTTGCAGACAAGGTGCCGAGAAGACTTCCGATGGCAATGCCCAGAAATATCCAGATTTTGTTGCCAAGAGGACCTTCATGACCCTGATAAAGAAAGATGGTAGCAATTACGGCAAGTCCCATTCCGGCCGCTGCCAGAAAATTTCCTTGTCTGGCTGTTTTAGGACTTGATAGCATTTTGAGTCCTATGATGAAGGAAACAGAAGCCAGTAAGTAAATTATTTGTAAAATATTGTTTTCCATGTGTTTGCGCTTCCTTTATTTCTTTTTTCTGAACATTTCAAGCATTCTGTCTGTCACCACAAATCCACCTACCACATTCAGCGTGCCGAGGATTACAGCAAGAAAACCAATGATTAAAGCTGGAATATTATCGGGCGAAGCCTGGCCCATCACAATGATGGCGCCGATGATGACCACGCCGTGAATGGCATTTGCTCCAGACATCAGGGGTGTATGCAATGCAGAAGGGACTTTCCCGATTACTTCAATACCTACAATTACAGAAAGAATGAGGATGTAAATGATGTCTCTGTATGTCGCTAGAAAATTAATTGCTTGTTCCATTTTCAAATTATGATTGAGCGTGTAGGATGTTTCGGGTGAATTCATGAACCAAATCGCCATTATGTGTTATCAAGCAGCCTTTGGTTACATCTTCTTCCATTTCCCATTTAAAGCTTTGTGATGTGGCGAGATGGGATAGGAGCGCCCAGATGTTGCGGGCATAAAGTTCAGAAGCATTCACAGCGAGGAGTGAAGGAAGGTTTTCTTGTCCAATGATTGTAACGCCTTCCTTTATAATGGTTTTTCCTCGTTCTGAAAGTGCACAATTGCCACCGGACTCGACCGCCATGTCCACAATTACAGAACCCGGCTTCATGCTTTGAACCATTTCTGATGAGATTAGAACAGGTGCTTTTTTGCCCATAACAAGCGCCGTGGTAATCACGAGATCCGCTTCTGCTACATGTTTGGCTACAAGTTCTTTTTGCTTTTGAAGGTATTCTACTGAAACTTCTTTGGCATATCCACCTTCGGTTTTAACACCGGCATCATCTTTTACCATCAGAAACTTTCCGCCAAGTGATTCCACTTGTTCTTTGGTTTCGGGCCTTACATCGGTGCATTCTACAACAGCGCCCAATCGCTTTGCCGTTGCAATTGCTTGTAATCCCGCAACACCAGCTCCGAAAATCAAAACTTTGGAAGGCTTGATGCTGCCGGCGGCTGTCATCAGGAGTGGAAATATTTTTCCAAGTGCATCCGCTCCTAAAATTACAGCTTTATAACCGGCGAGGTTGGCCTGAGAACTCAGTGCATCCATTGTTTGCGCCCTTGAAATCCTCGGGACAGCATCCATTGCAAAGGCCGAAATCTTCCGATTTTTTAAAACCTCAACAAGTTCTGGCTGGGTATAGGCATACAGATAGGAGAGGAGGGCGGCTCCTTCCTTGATCATTTCGGCTTCCTGAATGCTAGGCGGATTCACCATCAAGACAACATCTGCAGAAGACAATGTGGTCTGGTTATCCTTTACAATTTCTGCACCTGCCTCTTGAAAAGCCTGATCTGATTTGCCGGCCATTTTCCCGGCACCTGCAGTAATTTTTATTGAAAAGCCTGCCTTAACCATCATGCGAACCACCTCAGTGGAAATTGCTACACGATTTTCTCCTTCACGGGTCTCTTTAGGTATTCCTGCGATCATTTAAAAAGTTTTGAATTGGGGCCCATAATTGGCGATTTTTTATGGGAAATAAAAGTTGGACAACAGCGAATGAGAATCCTGACTCCGGATTTACTCAAATCGTCAAAAACAAACAGGATTAAATATGAACAACATTTTTGAGATTTTTTG
>CAMDMI010000123.1 GCA_945902135.1 Spirosoma fluviale | reverse complement strand
ATTCCTCCCTGACAACCCGGACTTACAAGGCGCCAGCTGTACTTAGGCTGCGTGGTATCTGCAATCTCGAATGGCAAAAAGGTGGTTGAATCGCCAAGGCAAATCGAAGTTTGATCTGCTAAGTTAAAAACGGGCTTTCCAGGGAATTTAACCTGAACAGAATCCAGAGACTCACAACCGAGAACATTTCTTGCCCGGACTTTAAAATACTGCTCAAATTCGACCCGCTTCAAACTAAGTTGGCGCTTTTTCAAACTATCTGCATTGCTTCCAACTAAAATGGAAACTCCTTCTAAAGGTTCTTCCCACTTGTAGGTCCAAGTTGGATCTGAATCTGGCGCGTTGGCAAACAATTTAACCCGGTCAAGTATCCGGCAAGCTGTGTTGTTTGGCCTATCAGTAAATGGCGCAAGAGTAGGAAGTTTTTCAACGGTCACTTTTACTGTATCATTACTCACACAACCAGAAAGCGAATCCCGTACAAAAATCACATAATTGGTCGATGTATCCGCGAATGTGCGGGGATCCGAACAATTGGTGCAACTCAATGAACCCGCCGTTGTGGTATCCATACCATTGAGTTGAACCCAGTGGTACCTATCGAGTGGATTTACGCTGGTAATTGGAATGAGAAGGCTGTCTTCTCCGCGGCAAATTGAGATGTCACTGCTGGCTTCGTAAATAAACTTCCGCTTGATTACCAAAACTGTAGAATCGCCTCGGTAATTCGGCTGTCCATTGATATAAGGCCTGCTGGAATTTAGAAAACGAATTACAACATTCTTGCTTGACTGAGTCTGCCAGCCGGGATTGTCAAGTCCTACCAATGTGATAGAATCCATATATTGGCCAGAAGCCAAAACAAAACTATCCGGAAGCGTTACCAGCTGACCATCGTTTCTCAATTGCTTATAGTCTACGCCATTTTCAGCAGAACCACCAACTTTGTATCTCGCAATAAGCGGCTCAATCGTATTTGCTGCACAACGCTCAAAAATGAATTTACCAGGATTACAATCCACAATTGCATAAGGGAAACGGGTATTGAAAACTGAAGTTTGCGCAAGCGTTACGCCAGAAGAACGAAGAGAACCCGCCTCAATAAAGACACCGGAATCGTAAGACCTGTCTGTAACATCTGAAACCGTGAGGGTGAGTGTATAAGTCTGACAAGGAATAACTTTTACACCAGCCTGCAACTTTTGTGTCAAACCATTAAAGCGCAGATTTTGATAAACAAAAGGAATGTCTGCTTGACCAGTTGTATTGTCGATATAGGCCGCAGTTCCCTGAGGTGTGAAAGTGCAATTCGCAGGAGTGCCAGATCCAGCTGTTCCATTGTTTACAGTATTGATGGATACAGGAAGGTTTGTTCCAGGAATGATGGCAATATTTTTGGTATTTGGGAAATCAGGTGCAAGATTTTGATCTCCCGCAATCCCAGGACCTCGGATGAAAAATCCGAAAATATCATTGAAGTTCGAACAAACGAAAGTGTTGTATTCTTCGGATGCAAACACATAATTGAACTTGATAGAATCTGTTGCCGGAATAATATCAAATTGAATTGTGGCGCAATCTGTGACCTGACGAAGTGTTGTTGAATTTGCAGCCAGAACAGCTTTTAACATCTGCCGACCAGAAGAACATCCGTCAACAGTGTCAGAGTAATTGATGTTTCTGGAAATAATACCGCCGGTATTCGCACCTGCCATGGTATCGGCAACTCCGGTTACCATCATCAACCCGGATTTTATTCCGCCAAAAAGCTGGTTATTGGCTTTGAATGTACCCAAGGCCCTGCAGGTTTCAGAAAGATTGGACCGAATATTCTCGACAATAACCCCATTGCCAACAAGTTTTCCAACCAGTGAGTCAATTAATGGATTGTCAATTGGGTCAACTGGTTTTACAACCAAGGCATTTTGCGCAGTAGTAATATTTATTACAAAAAGAAACGCAATTGCAGAAAGTAATAATCGCATTGTTCTGAAAATCAATAAGTAACAATAAATGGTTAATCCGATTCCTAAAAAATCGAATTCAAAAGAACAAAAGTTTATTTTGAAAATCGCATTTTTGCACAAATTTTAAAGGCTTTTCGCCTGAAATATCATGCAATTTCTCAACCCCGGCTTCCTTTGGGCCCTGCTCGCACTGGCCATTCCGGTGGTGGTTCACCTATTTAACCTTCAGCGGACTGAAAGGGTTGTTTTTGCCAACAACCGAATGTTGCAGAGCATCATACGGGAAACAAGTAAAGCCAGAAATCTTCGGCATTTGCTATTATTAGCACTGAGGATTCTGGCAATGGCAAGTATTATTCTGGCTTTTGCACAACCCTTTTTTACAAAAAATGATGGCAAACCAACTCAAGGAATTGCGGCGGTCTGCACCTATATAGACAACTCCCCAAGCATGTCGCTGCCCGATGATGGCGGAACTGCCCTTGACCGTGGAATTGCATTTGCCGGCTCCATTCCTGGAAAATCAGGAAACATTGGCTGGTTTAAATTGATGACCAATTCTCAAGGACTTACCAAGCATTCATGGACTTCTGCTGCCGGATTTAAGGATCAGGTTCTGGAGGTTCAGAAAACACCTTCTTCAGGAAACCTACAAACCAATCTGAATCGAGCATACAGGCAATTTTCACTCAGAAATGGGCAGGAACGAAAGCAATTGTTTGTGATTTCAGACTTCCAGAAAAGTCAATTTTCGGAAGGAACCCAAGTGAAATTGGATTCAACCGTTGACCATATTTTTATTCCTGTTGGCCATAAAGATGTGTTCAATGTTTGGATTGACTCAGCCTGGAAGGCAATGAATGTTTTGGAACCGGTTGATCGAACTGAAATTCGATTTAAAGTTAAAACCAGTGGAATTCAGCAAGCCAAACAAACCCGGGTTCAATTATTTGAAGGAAATAATTTGCTTTCAGGAAAGCAAATCGACATTAAGCCAGGGCAAGATCTGATTTCATCGCTTTCTTTTAAAAGTGTGGGCAATGGAATACGCTACCGGCTTGAAATTGATGACATTGGAAATCCTTCTGACAACTCGTTTTATTTCACAATCAGACCCCGTAGTCCTTTAAAGATTCTCGTGCTTGGCCAAAACCGAAATCAGGTTTTGTATAATTTATTTTCCAGCAGCAATGATTTCAGATTTTTCGAAACAAGTAGCGGAAATCCGGATTATGCCGCAATAGAATCCTGCGACCTTTTGATTCTCAATCAGGTAAAAGAAATTAGCCAGGCGCTGGGATCCCGTATCAAAGAATCTCTTGAAAGCGGGAAAGCGGTAGCCCTTCTTCCATCTTCCAACATTGAAAATGATTTGCTTGTTCCGGGAATTCCTGATGCAGTGTTTAATCCTGCTCCTGTACCCGTAAAGACTGTTCCGGAATCAAAAATTCTGCAGCCGGCAAGCGACAATTCTTTTTTCAAAGGCACTTTTGTGGAACAAGGCCGAAATCCAGGCCTTCCTTCTTCAACCCAGATTTTAAATCTTGATAAAAACGGTTTCCCGCTTTTGCGCTATGAATCAGGAAAGGTTTTCCTAAGTAAACTCAATGTAGGTGCCGGAAATTTGTATGTCTTTGCAGGCGATGCATCGGATAAGAACAACAGTTTTCACAGACATCCATTGATGTTGGCTTCCTTTTACCGGATGGCGTATCTGGCTCAAAAGGATGGCAGTGAAAAATTGTTTGAATCCAGAACCCAGGATAGAGTATTTCTCAGTCCGGATTCGGCTGGGTCCGCCGGAGAAGGACAGGTTGAACTTGTGAATGGCAGCTTGAAGATTATGGCTGGCCTTGGACATTCCGGAAAGGATTTGTTTGTACAGGCCGATTGCAAAAACCTTGCTGAAGGCTTTTGGGATGTGATTAAAGCCGGACAAAATATTGGAACCTTTGCCATCAATCGCCATCCGGAGGAATCGATCCCTGAGTTTTATGGGGCTGAAGCCTTAAAAACAATTTTGCCCAATAAGCCCTGGATCAAAATTCAGGAAATCAGCAGCAATGAAAGTGCAGAACACCTTAGGGCCGGAATGGATTCCGGAAATTCTTTATGGAAATATCTGCTGGCATTCGGCATTTTGTGTCTGATTGCAGAAGCCATTTTTATCCGCAAGAGCGCCAAACAAAAATCTTCCGCTTCATGAGCAACATAGCCAACATCCGATTAATAATTTTAGGTGCCTTTTTAATTGGAATTGGGTGCTCCTCCTTTTTCTACATGGTTTTTAGTTTCGGGCAAATCCCACCACAGGCCAGATTATTCGATTTTTGGATTCCGCTTGTCGTTTTGATTTTTATGACCATTCTAATCCGGGCGAAGAAACCGGGTCAGCCATTCCATTTTTGGGAAGGTTTGATTTCAGGAAATCTGATGCTTTGGCTTGGCGGTCTTATCTCCGGCATTTGTATTTGGTTGCTCACCAAGTATAACGCTACTTTTTTTGATACTTTTCTTTCTTCCTCGGTCCGTTATCTGGTTGAAAGCGACCGTTACGCTCCACCGGCTTTAAAGGTAAAAGACCTTGCAGCCAAAGTCGCAGAAATAAAAGCCACTCAGCCGGTTTCATTAATTATGGATGAAGCCATCAAGAAAGTGTATTATTCATTTATCCTTGTGCCATTCGTTTCTATGATTTTTCGGAGGAAATAGTTCCTTTGCAACTATGAAGGATTATCAAAATATTCAGCCCGAAAGACCAACCCATTTAAGGCTTAAAACCGGACTTCGTTTCGGAGTTGTAACCAGCATGCTCAGTTCCCTGATTGGAATTGCACTTTATTCCATGGGCCTGATGGATTTTAGTGGAAGCGGTGGTGGATGGACAAGCCTTCTTCTTTTTGGTCTTGGCATTTATCTTGCTAGCGAACATTTCAAAAAATTCACTAATGGATTCATGCGCCAGAGCGATGTGGTGGTTATTTCACTTTGGATAGGCTTTTTTTCAGGCATTCTTTCTGTTATTGTGTTGTTGATTCAACTGAAACTCGACCCATCGATTATGGAAAAAATGTATGCATTGATGGAAATGCAATTTGAGAAACAAGACCTCGAGGGAGAACAATACGACAAAGCAATGGAATTGGCCACCATGTTCATGAGCCCTGGATTTTTGTCTTTAATGGGTTTTATCAGCTCTATGTTTATTGCATTGATTGAAGGATTTATATTAAGCTTCATCCTTCAAAAAGAGCAAGACCCTTTTGCCTAAGTAGTTCACAACCATTTTAAACCAAGAAAATTGACAAAGGACCTTTCCATACTGATTCCACTTTACAACGAGGAAGAATCACTTCCAGAACTTTGTGCCTGGATTGACAAGGTTGTGCGCGGCATGGGCATCCAATATGAAATTCTCTTGGTGGATGACGGAAGCACAGACGGAAGTTGGAAAACTATTCAGGCCCTTTGGGAACAATATTCTGTCATTCGCGCCTACAGGTTTGGACGCAATTATGGCAAATCAGCAGCATTGGACCTGGCTTTTAGCAATTGCCATGGAAAGGTCGTAATTACCATGGATGCAGATTTGCAGGATAGTCCGGATGAGATTCCAAAACTCTACAAAAAAATTGTGGACGATGGGTACGACCTCATTTCGGGATGGAAGCAAAAACGCTATGATCCAATTTCGAAAACCATTCCCAGCAAATTATTCAATAAGGTAACGAGCATTTTCTCAGGCATCAAACTACACGATTTCAATTGCGGCCTGAAAGCCTACAATGGAAAGGTTGTGAAAACCATCCACCTGTATGGCGAAATGCACCGTTACATTCCCATGATTGCCAAGCAGAATGGCTTTCGAAAAATCGGGGAAGTGGTGGTTGAACACCGGGCCAGGAAATACGGGGTTACCAAATTCGGACTAGAGCGCTTTATCTTTGGTTTCCTTGACCTGCTTACAATTTCCTTTGTATCAAAGTTTAAAAGAAGGCCTATGCACTTCTTTGGAAGTTTGGGAACCTTATCATTTTTCCTCGGCTTTGCCATTACCATCTGGCTCATTTACGAAAAGCTCTACAACCAGCGACATCACCTCAGAGTGCGCGATGTGGTCGATCAGCCGCTTTTCTTTTTGTCGCTTGTGGCAATCGTTGTGGGCGTTCAATTATTCTTGGCCGGGTTTCTTGGCGAAATCCTCGCCAATCAGGGCCGCAAAGAGGACTACATCATCAACGAGGTAATATAAGTTCCCGCGATTTTCCAATAGAAAGTATCCGGATTAACCTTCCTGTTTGTGCAGGAACTTACGGGTATAATTTCCTTTTGGTCCTTTCAAAACGATGAAGTAAAGCCCGGTTTTGATGCTGACAAGTGAGTATTCGAAATGCTCATTCGCGGCCACTTCAAAAATCTTGTTCCCCAAAATATCAAACATGGTAATCGTTCCGGAATTGTAATCCTCGGAAACTTCAAGGTGTAGCCTCGATTGGCGAATTGACAACACAAAAGGTTCTTTATCAGGAGATAAAGTCGGATTTCCCGATATATTTGTTGTCGATAAAATTGAATTATTCCGATTGTATATAGAATTGGCTGAGGCATTAAGACTGGCCAAAACTAGGGTTGAAAAAATGAGTTTTTGAATATTCATACACAATTGTGATTTCTACAAAAATAAGCACAATATTATTTAGGATAAGAAAGCTTTTTACATTCATTAATACATCCTTTCGAAGTAAAAATCAGCCGAAAAAAAATTCTGATGCCTTTGTTACTTTTTCAAAGGTTTTCTCCCCGAAAAATAGTTATCCAAACTCCAGCGACCAGCGCCCGCAAGCGTAATTGCGATGAAAGCTACTAGGTAAAGAAGCGAGTGTTCGCGGTCTTCAAGCGAATCCCCAGCGTGGGCACCAAAGGCAGCCACCGCCATGGTAACTGCCGCAATCAAAGCTGAAAAACGCGTTTGAAATCCAATGATGATCATAATTGGCGCCAAAAGCTCGCCGATAACAGCGAGAATCAGAGAAATTTCAGCCCCAAGCCCAAAGAAGTTGTAAAACTTAATCGGGTCCCCAGATACAAGCTTCTCAAGTTTGGAAATGCCGTGAATCATCATTAGAGCACTCACTCCTATTCTTAATACAGGCAGTGCAAAAAGCCCAAAATCGCGCTTTGATTTTGACATGATCAGAATGTTTTTTCGACGATTATTTTTTGCCTAAGTCCTTCAGTAACACTTCAACCGCTTTTTCAATTTGCTGGTCACGGCCAGAAATCATTACATCCGGGTCCTGAGCCACTTCTACATCAACTTCGAGCTGCTGGTTTTCAAGATAATTTCCAGATTTATCGACAATACCAACCTGAGGAATTCCAAAGTAGAGCGATTGATCGATTTGTGGCTCCCACCAAACTGCTGTGGCAGTTCCAGGTACCGGCATTCCAATCAATTTTCCGATGCCAAGTTCTTTGTACACAAATGGGAAGAAATGTGCGTCAGAATAATTACTCTCTCCCACCAGAACCACACTGGGCTTTGTCCACTTTCTCTGGGGATCAAAGCCAATTTTCTGTCCTCTTGGCTGCATGTCCACATATTTTTTACCGCTTAGGAAAGTGGCCAGGTCATCATGCAACCAGCCGCCACCATTAAAACGGGTATCCACGATTAATGCTTCCTTGTTGGCATTACGGCCAAGCACTTCTTCATAAACCACGCGAAAGCTGGCATCATCCATGCCACGAACATGCACATAACCCAGGCGACCTCCGCTCAACTTTTCAACCTCTGACTTGCGGGCCTCACACCAGCGGTGGTACAAAAGTTCACTTTCAAGTCCTGCCGATACAGGCTTCATTACCAATTCCTTATCTGTACCATTTTCATCCTTAAAAGTAAGGAGAACACTTTGTCCGGAACGGTTACGAATCAGGCTTTGCCAATCTTCGTTTTCAGGGATTAGCTGCCCATCAATTTTTAGAAGGATCATTCCAGCTTTCACATTGAGTCCTGCCTTATCCAATGGTCCTTTTTTAAGCACCTCGGCCACTTTCAAACCCGGGCCTTCGAAAGTCAAATCATAAAGCAATCCGAGTGATGGAGAACGATCCCCATCCGCCATGGATGCACGG
>CAMDMI010000122.1 GCA_945902135.1 Spirosoma fluviale | reverse complement strand
TTTTGGCTTTGTTTGAACAGGCAAAATTTAAGGCAAATGCCAGCCCGAAAACCGGCCTATTTTTTAAATTCACAAAAACAATGGTCTTTTTCTAGTGTTGAATTTGATGGATTCATTACACCGTGGTTTTCATGGAGATTTGAATCATGGTCTTGGCATTTGCCGGGACTTAATTTGTGCTTATAAAAAAGAAATCTATTTACTGGAAAATGGAAGTTTCAATCGATCTGCAGGCAGAAAACAAAGAAATAGTAAGTCGTTACAGGAAGTTGGTGAAGTCGGTTAGGCCTTTGATGAAGGACAACGACCACAAGCAAGTTCGCCTTGCATTTAACACTGCGCTCGAAGCCCACAAGGAAATGCGACGCAAATCGGGCGAGCCTTACATTTTCCATCCGATTGCAGTTGCTCAAATTTGCGTTGACGAAATTGGCCTCGGACCTACAGCAGTGATTGCGGCTCTTCTCCACGATGTGGTGGAAGATACGGATATGGAGCTGAATGACATTGAAAAGCTCTTCGGTAAAAAAGTAGCCAAAATCATTGATGGCCTCACAAAAATTTCTGGTGTTTTTCTGCAGGGAACCAGTCAGCAGGCGGAAAATTTCAGAAAAACCCTCCTTACGCTTTCAGAAGATGTTCGGGTAATTCTCATCAAGATTGCCGATCGACTTCACAACATGCGCACGCTGGAGAGTATGCCGCGCAATACCCAGTTGAAAATTAGTTCTGAGACGATTTTTCTTTATGCACCTCTTGCCCACAGATTGGGTTTGTATAGCATTAAAACTGAACTGGAAGACCTTTATTTGAAATATACAGAACCTGAAATTTACCGGGAGATTGCCAGTAAAATTCAGCAGACCAAGGCCTCCAGAAATAAGTTTATCAAAGAGTTTGTGGAGCCGATTGATGATTCGCTCAATAATGCCGGGTTTGATTATACCATCAAAGGCCGGCCAAAAAGCATTCACTCCATCTGGAATAAAATGAAGAAGCAAAAGGTCAGCTTCGAGGAAATATATGACCTGTTTGCAATTCGCATCATTCTTGAAACGCCGCCAGATGAAGAGAAATCCGCTTGCTGGCAGGTCTATTCAATGGTGACCGATTTTTACAAACCCAATCCAGACCGACTGCGCGACTGGGTTAGTACACCCAAAAGCAACGGCTACGAGTCTTTGCATGTAACAGTGATGAGTAAAACCGGGCAATGGGTAGAGGTTCAAATCCGCACCCTGCGCATGGATGAAATTGCTGAAAAGGGTTTCGCCGCACATTGGAAATACAAGGACTCAAATAAGGAAGCAGTTGGAAACCGTGAAACTGGAATCGAAGCATGGATTTCGAAAGTGCGGGAAATGCTAGAAAATCAAGATGGTTCTGCCATTGAATTTGTGAATGATTTCCGAAACAACCTTTTTTCAGAGGAAGTGTATTTGTTCACCCCAAAAGGTGATTTAAGAATTCTTCCCGCAGGTGCCACGGCACTGGATTTTGCATTTGAAATTCATACCAAGGTTGGCCAGAATTGTTTGGGCGCGAAGGTCAACAATAAGTTGGTTCCCATTTCTCACAAGCTAAATAATGGCGATCAGATTGAAATCCTTACCAGCAGCAAGCAAAAGCCAAGTCTGGACTGGTTGCGCTTTGTGGTAACCAGCAAGGCTATTTCAAAAATAAAGGATAGCCTTCGGGATCAGAAAAAAGTTGTGGCTACAGAAGGAAAGGAAATTGTTGAGAGAACGCTTCGCTTGCTTCGGATACAACTCAGCGATGATGTGATGGGCGAGTTACGCGCCTATTTTGATTGTAAATCGAGTCTGGATTTCTTCTTTATGGTGGGCCAGGGTTCAATTGATCCGGGAGAAATTCGCAAGTTCAGGGAGGAGAAAAAGAAACGGGATACCATGCCTGCGCCTGTCATCCACGACGCCAAATCCTTCGAGAAAGAAATCCGCAAGGTTAGGGGAGTGGAGGCCACCGATCAGCTGCTGATTGGGGAGAATATGGATAAAATTGATTATGCACTTGCGCAATGCTGTAATCCGATTCCGGGTGATGATGTATTCGGTTTTGTAACTGTCAATGAAGGAATTAAGATTCACCGCACCACATGCCCGAATGCGGTAGAATTGATGAGTAATTATGGCTACAGAATCATCAAGGTAAAATGGACAAGCCAAAAAGAACTCGCTTTTCTGGCCGGAATCCGTATTACAGGTACTGACAGAATAGGACTTGTTCAGGACTTGACCCGAATAATTTCCAACGATCTTCGCGTGAACATGCGGTCGATTTCCATCGATACAGATGACACCATTTTTGAGGGAAAAATTATGCTTTTTGTAAATAGTACAGAGCACCTTGAACAACTTATTCGTAAGCTTTCCAAGGTGGATGGTGTTGTTCGTGTGGATAGATTCGATTCATAGGCTACTCTTCGGAAACCGAGTATTTTTCAATTCCGGATTCAATATTTATTTCTATTGATTGTTCTGTATTATTGCAGATGAAACGGCTTTCCCAATCAAGCTCGTTTTCGAATATCCAATCAGAGAAACCCATGAAATTACCTGTTATTTTTATCCTTGGTGTTCTTTTTTACCTGTCCACAGGAAGTGAAATTTTTGCTCAGGACAATTCCCACAAGGTAAAGTCCGGCGAAACACTTTCGATGATAGCCAGAAAGTACAAGACCAGCATTGATGAACTAATCCGGCTTAATCCTGAAGCTAAAAAGGGCTTGAAAGCAGGTGCCACACTTCAGCTACCAGCTGAATCGGCAGACGCCGGTGAAGTTTCAAAGCAGGTTGTTGGGGACGATAAATTACACAAAGTGGTTTCAGGCGAATCGCTTTCCCGGATTGCCAAAAAGTATAAGGTCAGCATTGCCGATCTGGAAAAGTGGAACAACATGCGCGCCAGCGATTTGAAGGCTGGCCAGGAACTCAGGGTTTCAGGTACTGCCGAAATGGAGCCAGCAAAATCTGCTCCTGTTGTTCAGGAAAAAGTTGAGAAAATAACTGAGCCATCTGCAGGAGGAACCCATATTGTCGTGAAAGGTGAAACACTTTCATCCATTGCCCAAAAGGAGGGAACTACGGTGGCCATCATCAAGGAAATCAACAACCTTAAAAATGACCGTGTTAATCTTGGTCAGATTTTGAAAGTTCCAGCGGTTAAAAACACAGAAGAGCTTGCAAAACCTGCTGAGGCAAAATTGCAGCCAAAAGTTAAAACCGAGGACGTTGTTAAAAAAGAGCCCGAGCAAAAGGTCGCCAAAGAAGAGACACCTTCTCAGGCAACGGAATCTGTCTCGATTCAGGCATCTCAAAAGGTGAATGAAATCCCGGCAAAACCAGAAGAACGCGCTTCGGCCGGTATCAGGGAAGTAAGCAATACAATGGGTTATACCCGAATTGTAGAAACGGGTTTTGCAGAAGCAATTGAGGGAGATTTGAACAGTAAAAAACACCTATGCTTGCACAAGAACGCTGCAATTGGTTCTATTTTACAGGTAAAGAATGAAGTGAATGGCCAGTCTGTTTTTGTAAAAGTGATTGGGAAATTACCCGAGACTGGCAGCAATGAGAAAATCATTATCCGGATTTCAAGGCAGGCATACGAGCGCCTGATGGCAAGTGGGAAGCGCTTTCCTGTAGAAGTCAGTTACCCGGAATCTCAACAATAAATTTATGTCCGCTCAAAGGCCATTTGACATTGCGTTGCTCACTGAGGCACGCTACCTGAATCGCAAACCAGGTAATGTGTATGTGGAAAATATTTTTGCAGACGATGACTTGCTGATTTCCTCTCTTGAGGCCGAAGGATTGCGGTGTTGCCGGATTTCCTGGGATGATCAGGATTTTGATTGGACAACAGTAAGATTTGCGATTTTTCGAACCACTTGGGACTATTTTGAGCGAATAGATGAGTTCATGAATTGGTTTGTAGAAACAAAAGAGAAAACAAATTTCCTCAACCATCCGGATGTAGTTACCTGGAACATTGACAAGGCATACCTCTGGGATTTGGCCTACCACGGAATCGATATTCCGCAAGGCGTTTACATCTCAAAAGGATCAGATACAACGCTTGAAAAAATATGTGCAGCAAGTGGCTGGAACAATTGGGTTCTCAAGCCGGCAGTTTCAGGTGCCGCCTGGAACACCTTTCGTTTTAAACAGGATGGAATTGAAGGTCTTGGGCCTCTTTTTTCAAACTTGCTCAAAACCGAAAATATGATTCTTCAGCAATTTCTTCCTTCAGTAGAAGAGACTGGTGAAGTTTCATTGGTCATGCTGGGTGGAAAATACAGTCATGCAGTTTTGAAAAAAGCCAAGCCTGGAGATTTTAGGGTTCAGGATGATTTTGGGGGAACCCTGCATGATTATGAACCTAAACAAGATGAAATTGCCCTGGCAGAACATGCCATGTCGGTTTGTAAACAACTTCCGCTCTATGCCAGAGTTGATATTGTTTGGGACCTGGAAGGTCGTCCCTGTATTTCTGAGCTGGAATTGATTGAGCCAGAACTTTGGTTCAGACGGCACCCGGAATCTGCAGCCAATTTGGCCAAACTTATCAGCAAGGAAGCAGAATCTGTTTCCTGCTAATCAATCAAAAACAATCGGGTATTTTAGGTTGGCGTAATCTGAAATATCCAAGTCTAAGGAGCCTAGAACCAACTCTGCTTCAATCTTAAGCGGGATCCGGTTCTGGTCATCAGATATCCACATTTTTATAGGATTTCGGCCACTAAAAAGCTTATTGTCAGGCATTATGGGACTGATGACAAAAGAATCAGTTTTGCCGAATTTGGTCTTTATTTTTTCTTTACCGAGGTACACAATTTTAAAATTGTAGGTCTTGTTTTCAAATATACCTGTCAATCGGATTGTATCATTGTTTCGCAAGTGATCGTATTTCTGAAGCCGTAAAAAGTAATAACCACTTACCATATCCTGCACATTCGCCTGCACTGGGATTTCCTCGGGATTGCCCTTTTCGGATTGAATTCTGGCCATATTCTGGCCATAATCGAAATAGATTTCTTCCTTCTTGCGATAACGGTTTTCCTGAATGCTGCGAAACGATTTCTGGGGCTGATAGCCAATGGTATCAAAATAGGAACCCCAGACATCCCGGATTCTGACGATCCGGTCGAAAGCCCCGGTTGAAGTTCCAATTACTTCTGCCCGGTAGCAGATTCGGTTGTTTACCCGATAATGCTGGTTGGTTACGCGCATCAAAGCCTCACCCGCGTTGAATATGCTATAATGAACCCTGTAACGAATTTCTTCTCCTGGCATAAAGGCAGATTGAAATTGTTTTGTGGGTTTTGAAGCAGAAAGCAAAAAGGCCATGAAAAGAAATCCAAGGAAATGCCTTCGTAAAGTCTGGAAAATGAGAGAGCGGGAAATTGATTCCATGAGAACAGGCTTCTTGCGCGGCCTACCGCAAGATAGTCAATTCAGTTTGGAAAGGGAAGGTTAAGCCTTGTTAAGACTTAATAATAAACTCAGGCCGGAGCTTGCATTAGTTTTAAGCGTCCATCCCTGCAAATCAGGGCAGGAGCCGGGTATTTTTCCGGCCAGGATGGATTGTGGGTGGCAAGCAAAATGGCAGTTCCATTCTGATTGATCCTTTTGAAAAGTTCCATTATGCCCTGACCGGTTTCCGGATCGAGGTTTCCAGTAGGCTCGTCAGCAATAATGAGGGCGGGATCGTTGAGGATTGCCCTCGCAATTGAAACCCTTTGCTGCTCACCTCCGGAGATTTGATGTGGAAGTTTGCCAGATGTAAACTCAATTCCCACCTGCATCAATACTTCAGAAATTCTGTTTCGAATAAGGGAATTGTCTTTCCAGCCAGTTGCCTTCAGTACAAAAGCCAGGTTGTCAAAAACACTTCGGTCGCTCAGCAATTGAAAATCCTGAAAAACCACACCTATTTTTCGTCGGAGCAAGGGGATTTCGTTTTTATGAACAGGCAACTTAAAACCAGCAACCACTGCATTGCCAGAGGCAATCGGCAAATCCGCAATCAGTGTTCGGATAAAGGTTGATTTTCCGCTGCCGGTTTTACCCAAAAGGTAAATAAAAGCCCCGGCCTCCATCTGGAAATCAATGTCCGCAAGAATCAATGAATTGTCTTCCTGGTAAATGGAGACATTTTCAAAACTAATTACATTGGAAAAGTTTGCCTGCATCAAGTTTCTAAGGCTTGGAGTTTTCCAAATGGCAATTCTGCGATCAGTTTTGAGAGAAATTCTTCTTTCCCAGCGAGGCCATATTTTTCAAGGTTCTTGAGCTCGCGGTCTGCCCGGAAATAGGCCACCAAAACAAAGTCTTTGTCCCGAAGCTGGATGTAATCAGGTATCTTGGCTTTGCCCTGAATTTTGATGATGTACACGGCTTCCTTGGGCTTTGATTTTTATGGATTTCCCTTTTTGTAATCGGAAAGGAATTTTTCTAATCCGGAATCAGTCAATGGATGCTTAAGCAGACCCATAATCACTGAATATGGAATCGTGGCAACATCTGCACCAATTTTAGCACATTCCAGCAAGTGAATCGGGTTTCTGATGGAAGCCGCCAAAACTTGACAATCCATGCCGTAGTTGTTGAAAATGGTTACCAGGTCTTCAATAAGTTCAAGACCATTTTGTCCGATATCATCTAAGCGACCTAGAAAAGGAGAAACATAAGTGGCACCCGCTTTGGCAGCAAGCAATCCTTGGTTGGCAGAAAAAATCAGGGTGCAATTGGTGCGGATTTCTTTTTGGGAGAAATACTTGATTGCCTTTAGTCCTTCCTTAATCATGGGCACTTTTACCACAATCTTGGTATCAATTTCAGCAAGTTCTTCGCCTTCTCTTATCATTCCTTCAAAATCAGTGGAAATTACTTCTGCACTGACATTATCTTCCACGAGGTCGCAGATGGCTTTGTAATGACTAAGGATGTTGTTTTTGCCTGTAATTCCTTCCTTGGCCATTAAAGATGGATTGGTTGTAACACCATCCAATACTCCAAGACTCTGGGCTTCGCGGATTTCGTTCAGGTTTGCGGTATCGATGAAAAACTGCATGTTGTTTTGAATAAGGCCTGCAATTTAGGTGCAAGGCCTGAATTTTGGAACGATAATTTTTACTCAGTTTCTAAAACCAAAAGCTAGGATCAGTTGATTTCCATTTCGAATGGCAAGCGTGTCTGAATGCCATTCCAGCTTTTAATTTTTTCCATTTTATGAAGCATTGGATAAAGGTCGCCAAGCTCAGATTTTAGCATGGATGCTTTTGCCTCACCGCTTAGTTTCTCCATTATTTCTTCAATGAATTGTTTTTTAGCAGGCATAAGTTTTACACGATAGTCTTTTCCAAGTTTTGCCTTTGTAGCGGCAATTTCAAGTGCCCTGTCAAGTCCGCCAAGTTCATCCACAAGGCCATTTGCTTTTGCTTCTGTACCAGACCAAACCCTTCCACCAGCCAGGCTTTTGAGTTTTTCTACAGACATTTTTCTGCCTTGTGCTGCTTTGCTTGTAAAGGTTTCGTAAATGTTGTCAACCTCTTTTTGGATGATGGACTTTTCCAGATCTGTCAGTGGACGGGTCATGTTTCCAACATCAGAGAAAGCTCCGGTTTTTACGCCATCAAAAGTGATGCCTAGTTTGTTGCGAAACATATCCTGTGCATTAAACATCAAACCAAAAACCCCGATAGAACCTGTGATGGTATTGGGCTGAGCCACAATTCTGTCACAGCCCATCGCCATGTAATAGCCTCCGGAGGCAGCCACATCCGACATGGAAGCGATCACGGGTTTCTCTTTTTTGGTCAATTGAATCTCCCTCCACATCACATCAGATGCCAGCGCAGAACCGCCCGGCGAGTTGATACGCAGCACAACTGCTTTTACTTTTTTGTCTTTTCTGGCCTTGCGCAAAGCCTCGCAAATGCGGTCGGAACCGATGGTTTCGTCGTTGCCTTTGCCTTGGTTGATTTCTCCCTGGGCCATGATTACGGCAATTTTATTGGAAGAGATTTCTTCATTTTCTTCCTCATCCGAGTGACTGTATTTTGAATAGGAAATGAAATTGATGTCTTCGTCTTTTTCTAGTCCCAGCTTTTTACGAAGACTTGAAAGCACCT
>CAMDMI010000121.1 GCA_945902135.1 Spirosoma fluviale | reverse complement strand
ATTTGGTCTTCGGGCAGGCAAAGCTTCCAATGGTTCCAGCTTTCCGTATCCATCGGCAAATTTTCAGATGCATCGCCCTCAAAAACCGTGGCATACATACGGGACTTATCCAGTTTGTAGCGCTCAGATAAAAGCTCCCAACTCCAGGCAATGGCCTCTTTTTTGAAATAATCTCCAAACGACCAGTTGCCCAGCATCTCAAACATGGTGTGGTGGTAAGTATCGTGACCAACCTCCTCAAGATCATTGTGTTTTCCGCTCACGCGCAGACACTTTTGCGTATCTGCAATCCGTTTTGAAGGCGGGGTAAGATTGCCCAGAAAATAATCCTTAAACTGGTTCATACCCGCATTGGTGAACATCAGCGTTGGGTCATTCTTCACCACTAGTGGTGCCGAAGGCACAATCAGGTGGCCTTTGGATTCAAAAAAATCAAGGAAAGTCTTGCGGATTTCGGCGGCGGTCATCATGCGGAAAAATTTTCTTTTAGGGCCGCAAAGGTAGGGAAGCCGAGGCAAGGGTGAAACAGTAGTTTCAGACAGTTCTTTTTAAATTTTTTAAGCTTTAAATTTTAGGAGAGGCGGCCGCCTCAGGGGGTTGGTGGATTGCCCTTTAAGGTTCGTGGGGACACGAACCTTGGCCGTGGGGACACGAACCTTGGCCGTGGGGACACAAACCTTGGCCGTGGGCATGAACCTCGAAGTGTGGCCCTAAAAAAAACCAATGAGATTTGCTTGGAAGCGAATAACGAAACCACATAATAAACCAGCTGGTCCCCAACGCCCCCGCTCATAACAACAATTAACCCAGATTAAAATTCTCACTTGTCAAAAATCCGGCCGTTATTAATAATAGACACTTTTCCGGCGCGGGGAGGAAGAAAATTCGCGGAGGAGTAGTAGCCCTAGCAGAGGCCGATCGAATTTTCTTGGAACGCCTTTGGCGTCCTCTGAAGAATTTTTTGGTTTCTTTATCAAGTTGAGTGCCGCAAACCTCGGCACGAAACCCCGCTTTGCGGGGGAAAAAGAAAATAAAGAATAGTAGCAACAAGGATTGTTTTTGGATCGGCCCTGCAAAACCAGCATACTTTAGATTCGAAATTTCAACTCCCAATAATCAATTGATTATCAACGAAATTTAAATTAGTTTTATAGAAGGTATAGGGTCACTAAAATCAAGTGCTGAAAATTTAAAGCCCACCTCTGCGCCCCGGATAGAAACGGAAAGCCCACAGAGAGCAAAGCGAGCGAGGACTTGCAGTGGATAGCCGGTAAAGGCGCCCAAAATCTAAAACAACAAATTCGCCTGCATTTTCCCCAAATGCACAATCCGCTGATTCTCAGATTTTCGGCCTTCGTAGGTAAGTAGAAGCTGAAGGCCGCGGGCAAGTTTCTGCTGGATGTTCAAAGTCCATGTAAAATTGCGGCCTGGCAGCAATCCCTCGAGCATTTCGTAGGAAGCCGGACTCTGAAGGCTGCCTTTTTGCACAATATCGGTAAGCCGGAAACCTGCATTGATGCTGCGCTTGCCGGCCATTCCACTACGGTATTCAATCCCCGTTTTTAGGAGACGCGCCGATTCTTCTCCAGTCCGGTTTTGCCTTGTGGAATATTGCATCAAAGCACTGATTCTGTTTGAGGAATTGGGTTGAAACGCCAATTCTGGTCCGGCTTCGTAGCCACTCAACTGGTAATTTTGTAGCGCAAGTGCATCGGATTTTACCTGCCGGTTGAACCTCAAAAACTGGACGGAAAGATTTATTTGTGTGCCCAGGTTTTTCCGAATTAAAAATCGCTGTTCTGCGATTTGCCGATAACCAAATCCATTGGAAAGCAAAGTCTTCACGAGGGAATTAAGACTGCCAGCTTCAAGCCCGAAATCCGGACTACTCCTATTGAAAAACAAGGTATTACGAAAAACACCTGTGGCCGAAAGCACAAAGTCGCCATCGCCACCCGAAAACGGCAGATATCGCATTGCCAGGTTTCCAGAGGTGATTTTTCTGTCTTCGGTTATACTGCTGAGAAGCGCAAACCTTGAGGCGAGTTTGCGCAAACCCGACTTTCCACGCCAGTGCGCAGGCGATGAAAGATTGAGCCGATAATTGAACGAGCGGGTATAGGCTGAAATAAAATCCTGGGTTGGAATAAAAATCTTGATGTACTGCCTGTCTTCCGGCCTTTGCGCTTCCACAAATTCATCGAGTTCCTGCAAGCCATTGCCATTGTAATCAATCCACTGGTGACTCCCCTCCCCTATTGCATTGATGCGGATAAACTGAAAACTCCGCCTCGCTTCCTGACCGGTATTGGCTGTAATCACCAGTTCCTGACGCAAAAAACCATCGCCTGCGCTTCCACGGTAATCCAGGCGGGCGGAAAGGTTTTCCTCGTCCTTTGAACTTCCAATCAGATTGACCTGCCGGTAATTTCCTGCCAGCTCAAACTGGTGATTCGTTCCCGCAGAAAAGGCTGAGATCAGTTCAGCATTTTGGGAATATAGACTTGTAACCATTGCGCCATCCACCGGCAGTTTGTCTTCACGGTAGGTATAAGTTCCGGAGAAACTTCCATTGCCGGAATCCCGGCTGCGAAGTCCAATGCTGTGGGCCCGATAATGCATGGCGCTGGTTTTAACCTTCCGGCTTTCCTTATCCAGAATTTCGTTTTCATCAAGTTGAAATTTCCAGGAAGGAACCATGCGCCAGCGATCAAGTGAAACACCGGTTTCCATGCGCCTCCATCCGGAGGATTCTGACACGCGGTCGTTCCTCAATAAAAATCCACCGTGCTTGAAAGCCAGGGGTCCAAGCCGATGTTCGAGTCCGGCCGTTTGCTGAAAACCCCGAATGTTATCGCCTTTCTTTCGCCAGTTGCTTTGAAGCGACATCTTCCATTTGCCTGCTTTGGCCGCATAAAAATCGGATTCAATCAGGTGGTCAACGGCAGCCAAGGTGTCACCCGAATTGCCATTCCAGTTTCTCTCAAACTCAATGTCCCGAAACCTGTCAATGCCCCGAAAATTCCTGCTCAGGTGGTTGTAAGAAATGCCGGATGCCGCTTCTATTCCAGTTGCAGAAAGCGGCTTCTGCCATCGCCATGCGATTTTTTGGGCGTTTCCATTGTTGTCTCCCTCATCCAGTTTTGAAAGCCGGTTGGCATCCTGAACACTCAAGGCCGCTTCTGTAAAAATGCTGTGTCCTTGGCCGAGATCAAGATGCAAGCCAGCGCGGCTCATAGATTTTCGGTTGGGCAAAACGGCCTGCCGGCTGGGCGAATATTCGCCTTGTCCCGGACCTACATATTCAAACAATTTTCCATTGCCCAAATCGGAAACGAAACGGTAATCCCCAAGTCCGGGTCCGATTTGAGAAAAGACAAGTCGATACACTTCCTTGTCGGACTCAGAAGCGAATTTATACCAGCTGAGGGTTTTGCCATTTATGCTCGTATCTCGTTTCACATAATACAACTGACCGGCTTGCCTTTGCGATTCCGGCACTGGACTTTCGCCAGAAATCAGTGCAAGCGCGGGATTGTCGCCGGCACGCTGAAGCACCTGATTGCTGCTGGAATCCAGCGTAAAACCCAGCGGTTGATAGGGATTGTCCTGCTCCTGATAATGGCCAATAAAAACATCTGCCTTGCCTATTTTTTCCTGGTGTTCGGCGAGGACAGAACTTCGGCTGTAATTCTTCTCAGAGAACTCGAAATCACAGCGTAGCCGGGTAAACCGCGTTACCAACAAATGGTTATTGAGTGTAATTTCCCCTGTATTGTAATCGATAACATAATCCTGATTGAAACCCCTTTTCAAAAGGCGGTTGTCGAAATAAATCCTTTCAGACCCTGCAAGAATTACAAAAAGCAATTCCGGATTATCCGGTGCCCGAAGTCGGTAAGGGCCCTGAACACCTTCTTTTACCTGCACCACAACAGAAGCAAATCTGCCTTTGGCAATGCCGGCTGCAATGCGCGAACTGCTTTTATTCAAAGAATCCCAGCGGATGACTAATTCGCCTCCCTGAATATTTCGGTAAAATCGCAGGAAGGAAGATTCACGATTACGAAGCAAAACATCGCCGGCAAGCAGGTCTGCATGCTTATGTTCGAGGCGAATGAAAATGCGGTCGAGTTCCCGGATTTGCTGCGTATTTCCCTGAGGCTGAAAGGGCAAACTTTGGTCAGAAAGGACAGCTGTGAGGCGAATGTCTTTGGAAATATTTCCCTCCAGCTGCAAGTTCATGGCTGAATTTACAAAGCCATTTTGCCCGTTTCCAATACTCAAACCCCTGGAAATCACACCCGATTTTTGTATGCCGGGAAGCGGGAAAAGTTCTTCCCTTTTCTCCGAAAGCCGGACAACCCGGCCCGGATAATCGGCAAATCCAAGCAGGGAATCATACTGAGCCGGATTGTATTTGCGGTATGGCTTATAAGCAGCAAAGGGAAATACAGAATATGTGATGGAAATGGAATCTGATTTCTTTTTGTAACCGATAATCCTTGCCTGGTTTTTTTTGAAATCGAAGGAAAAATGTAGGCTTGTATCATCCGGACAGCGAAGGCTTGGCGCCAGGATTGTGAGGCTATCCGGCACAAAAACAGAATCAGCCGGCCAGACAATGCGACGGCTTTTTTGCCTGAATGATTGCCCCTGCACTCCTGAAAAAATCAGAAATACCAAAACCGGAATCAGGAAAGTTGCCTTAGGAAAGCGCAATTCTGTAAATGGCGAAGGCGGCAATTTAGTCTTTATTCTGTTCGGCTACAGAGCCCATTCGGCACTTAACAAAAGTGATTACAAATAATCATAGCCAATAAGTCGGCATTCCGCTAAAAACAATTTCTTTTGCACAAAGTCAATTGCTTCAATAATCAATAATGAAAAAGTTCTTAGTTCTTATTTTCCTGATTTCCTGGCTGGGCGTCCGCAGCAATGCCCAAACCTTTCAAAGCAAATCTCAAAAGGATGAAAACGGGTATGTGTATGAAACCGTAGAAGGCGACCCAACCGAAACCCGGATTTATTCCCTGCGCAATGGCATGAAAGTTTACCTTTCTGTGTACAGCGACAAGCCAAAAGTTTTCACACTTATCCCAGTTCGGGCAGGCAGCAAGAATGATCCGCACGACAATACCGGACTTGCCCACTACCTCGAACATATGGTTTTCAAGGGCACTTCCAAAATTGGAACTGTCAATTACAAAAAAGAAAAAGTATTGCTCGACAGCATTGAGCGGATGTTTAACCGCTACCGCAAAATCAAAGATCCTGTGGTGCGGAAAAAAATCTACAAACAGATTGACAAAATCTCCTTCGAAGCCAGCACTTATGCTGTTGCCAATGAATACGACAAGCTAATCGGAAATATGGGTGGTCAGGGCACCAATGCCTTTACCTCGCTCGACCAAACCGTGTACATGAACACCATTCCGTCTAACCAAATTGGCAAATGGTTGGAAATTGAAAAAGAACGATTCGGTGAACTTGTACCAAGACTTTTCCATACCGAACTCGAGGCTGTTTACGAAGAAAAAAATGGTTCTCTTGATGAAGATGGAAACAAAGTAATGGAGCGTTTGTATGCCAGTCTTTTCAAAGTGCATCCGTACGGAACACAAACCACAATCGGAACAGTAGAGCACTTGAAAAATCCTTCCATCACTGAAATCAAAAAGTACTTTTCAAAATACTATGTGCCCAACAACATGGCCATCTGCATGGCCGGTGATTTGGATCCTGCAAAAACCATCCGCATGATTGACAGCACTTTTGGAAGCCTGGCCCCGAAGGAAATTCCGGCATTCAATCCGGCAAGGGAAGCGCCAATAAAAGGACCGGTGATGGAAAAGGTGATTGGGCCATCTGAGGAAAGCGTAAGCATTGGTTTCAGATTTCCGGGTTATTCCAGCAGAGAATCTATTTTACTCGGCCTCGTAGACCAGATGCTAAGCAATTCACAGGCAGGACTTATTGATCTCAACCTCAACCAAAAGCAAAAATTACTTGGCGCTGGATCTTATGCAGACATCAACAAAGATTATTCCATGCACCTGCTTTTTGCCAATCCAAGGGAAGGACAAAGCCTGACTGAAGCAAGGAAACTTTTACTCGCACAGCTCGACAGCATCAAGCAAGGCAGATTTGAAGACTGGCTTATTCCAGCCATTTACAACAACTACAAAATCAGCAAACTCCGCGATTACGACAACAACCAAAACCGCGCCTTTACCCAAATGAGTGCTTTTATTATGGGCACAGACTGGGCCAGCGTTTGGAACAGATCTGAAGTTTGGAAAACTGTTACAAAGGCCGAAATCATGGAGTTTGTAAAAACCAATTACAATCAGAATTATGTGTGTGTTGAAAAAGTAACTGGCAAGGATCCGAAGGTAAATAAAATCAGTAAGCCAAGCATCACACCCATCAAGCTTAACAAGGATGGAAACTCCGATTTCGCCATGAAAATCAAGGAAATGAAATCAGAAGAAATTCAAGCTTCTTTCATTGATTTTAATAAGGATATGCAGATTTTACCTTGGAAAAACGGCTCCGAAATCCTGTATAAGCAAAATACCAGCACGCCAATTTTCACACTGACCTACCTTATTAAAGCAGGTTCTTACAACGACAAAAATCTAGATCTTGCTTCCAGACTGATGGACCTTTGTGGAGCAGGAAAATTATCTGGTCCAGCCTTCAAAAAAGAACTTTTCAAATTAGGCTCAGACATCAGCGTTTCTGGTGGCGGGGAAGAAACCTCCATTACAGTGAGCGGATTGCATGAGAATTTCGCCAAGTCAATGATGTTGCTGGAGGAATTATTACAAAGCCCAAATGCCGAAGAATCGGACCTAAAATCCATGAAGGAAGGCATTATGAAGGAAAGGGGAAACCTGAAAATTGATAAGCAGGCGCTTCTTTACCAGGGCTTAATCAATTATGCCCGCTATGGAAAAGATTCACCACTAAGCTGGGAAGTAAAAAACAAAGACTTGGATGCCATAAAACTTTCAGACATGATTGGCCTTTGCGGTCAATATGCCAAAATGCCGCACAGAATCCTTTATTATGGTCCTGAGCCTTCGGGAAGTCTTCCTGCAGAAATCGACAGACTGCATGCCGTTCCGGCGCAATGGCAAAATTCTACAGCCAAAAAAGAATTTACCCAGCTGGCCACCGACAGCAACAAGGTATTTTGGATCGACTATGACATGGTTCAAACCGATCTGTATTTTTATTCCCGTTCTGTTCCATACGACTCAAGCAAAATTGTAATCGCCAATCTTTTCAATGAATACATGGGCGGCAATATGAGTTCGGTGGTTTTCCAGGAGCTTCGCGAGTCTAAAGCACTGGCATATAGCGCGTATGCAGGTTATGGCCAAGCCTCAGAAAAAGGAAAATACAACCAGCTTTCCGCATTTATTGGTTGCCAGGCCGACAAATTACCCGAGGCCACCAGCGCCATGATGGAGATTCTCAACAACATTCCTTTGAAAGAAAGTTCTCTGAATCTTAGCAAAGAATCCATCATCAATGCCATTCGTTCTGAAAGAAGCACCAAGGCCAGCGTGCTTTATGCCTACCTTCGAAATGAAAAAATGGGTCTTCACCACGACACCAAAAGTGACATTTTCAACCAGACAACAAATCTGGGAATTGAAGACCTGAATAAATTCCATGAATCATTTGTGAAAGGGAAAAAATTCACCCTGGTGATGATTGGCAAAAAAGACAAAATCAATTTTGAAGCGCTGCGCAAATTTGGTCGGGTTACCGAACTGAAGGCTGATGATGTTTTCGGATTCTGATTGAAGCTGTAATTCGAAATGGCCCATAAAAATATTTACACAGGAGTTCAGCGGAAAACCCTGCTGATTATCAGCATTGCAGGATTGATGTTTTTCATCATTTACGGCCTGCGGGATTACCTTTCAGCGCTGATCGGCAGTGTAATTTTATATGTGCTGTTCATTCCGCTGTTCCGTTACCTGAGCGAGCAAAAAAAATGGAAGCCGGGCCTCGCGTCGGGATTAATTATTTTGCTCTCTTTTCTTGTACTCGTACTTCCGTTTCTGTCACTTTCAGTCTTGCTGACAGATAAAATTCTCTATTATACCAGCCATTATGAAGACATCCTTCTTTTAGTAACACAGATAGAAGAGTTTACAGGAATCCAACTGAAAGACAAGGCAAC
>CAMDMI010000120.1 GCA_945902135.1 Spirosoma fluviale | reverse complement strand
AACTCGGTGCCTTCCTTGAAAAAAACGGCGGCGATCTGCTGGAAAGCAAGGGTTTTGTTGCTTCCAAACTTGGTAATTCTACCATACAGAACGGCATTGTGGTATACGCCAGTCCGGACTCCAGCAAAACATTTTTCCGGGCTACCATCAAGGGTTTGGAGCCGAATACCAGCTATAAGGTCAGGGCCTTCGCCAAAAACCGAGGCGGTATTAAATACAGCAAGGACGCCAGTTTTACCACCCTGCCCTGAAACCAGGCGATGTTGAAAAATGGCAGCGTCCTGCTGATTCGGACGAATTAATCATAAAAAAGGCTTCAATACAGAAGCCTTTTTTATTTCGTTCTTTTTCGGAAATTGGTTCAGAATCCCTTCTCCTCATGGGGAATGATCATGTAAATGTCTGTTCCACCCAGCCCGTTTGCTCTAGCAGAGGAGATAAACATTTTCTTCCCTTTGTCGATTTCACAGTAATGCGTCTCACTTCCGGGAGTGTTAATTGGATAATCAAGATTTATAGGATCTGTAAAGGTTTTTGTTTCAGCATCATAAGTGGTACGATACAAATCATATTCACCAAGTCCATTTAGTCCTTTAGAAGAGAAAACAATTGTTTTTCCGTCTTCAAGCCAAATTGGAGCAATTTCATCCCCTTTTGAATTGAGGAAACTTGGAAGTTTCCATGGTTTATTCCACTTGGCCTCAGTTCTTTTTTCAACCATAAACATATCATAGGTGCCATCAAAAATGGTATTGTTTATAAAGAGTACTTTATCCATTGCCCGGTTAAAATTACCATCAGGCTGAAAATATTTCCCAGAAACTCCCGGATTAAACTTCACCGGGTCCCGAAGTTCCGTGCCTTCACGGTCTGCCTGCCAAAGCTGGCCTCCATCAGCAGAACTATGTAAAATAAGCTTTTCATTATTCAACCATTGAACCGAAGAAAACTGGTTTTTCATTGAAATGGCTGGAAACAAAGGCTGGGCCTTTCCCCACTTTCCATCTGGCTGGAGATTGGAAATGAAAAGTTTGGAAGGATATTCACCATCAGCTTCAGAAATTTCATTCGCCTGAACCGGCCTTCTGGATGTAAAAATGAGCATTTTTCCATCTGAAGAAACCAATGGAGAATGCTCTGTGTAGCGCGTATTCACATTTTCTCCAAGGTTAATAATGTCATAAGGCGATTTCTCACCCAGAAAATGTGATTCGGTCCGGTGAACTTGTGCTATCAAATCTTCAACTCCCTTTCGGTATTCATCTTGTGGAGATGCAAGCACCAGATATTTGCGGTAGCAAATAAGAGCCGAGTCAATTTTCATATTCAAATGAAATGCCCTGCCTAGCCAAAAAATAAAAAAAGGCTGAACATCATTTTGTGGTGTTCTGGCAAGCTTAATCTGCATTAAGGCAACTTCAGGCCTTGACAGAAACAAATTACACATTCCAGCCTTTAAGTTGGAATTCGTAACATCATCAGACTTATATATTAACTCTTCAAAAAGTGGCAGCGCATTATAAAAATCTTCCTGATCAAAAAGTCGCTCAGCGCGTGCCAGGGTGGCAGCAGTCTGAGCCCTTACACTACCTACAGATATGGCCAGAAAAAGGGCCAAACCACTGAATCTTGATTTAAAAGACATGTGTTTCAAGCGATAAAATTTGAGGGTATTTTCTTTAAGCGAAATTACAGCCTTTGATTATTAAAAAAGGGCCAAAAGGCCCAAAATGATACATGCGTACAAAGGATGCTGAAGCTGCTACAGAAGGCTTCTATTCAAGTAAAATTGATTCAGTAATTCCAAAGTAAAATCAGAAGGTTTACCCCCCTCCTCCAAGACAAATATTTCGGAAATAACTGCCTCAGAAGAAGTTTCAGCACTGAGGCAAACCACTATCCTCCATAAAGTTGACGGCTTTCTGAAAAGTTTCATAACCTGAACAATGTGAAGGTTGTGCCTTTCTAATTGCTGAATGGCTTTGATCCATGCATCCGGAGAAAACAAAAGCCAGATCCGCCCATTCTTATTCAAATTTGCTTGCATAAATTCAAGCCAATCCCCCAAACCTTCTGCTCCCATGTGCATGGCTTGCCGTCTTCCCGAAATCGGTGAGGGCATGTGCTCAAAAAAAAACGGTGGATTGCATACAATCAAATCAAATTTTCTTGACTCAATTTTAAACTCCCTGAAATCCATTTCTAAAAGTTCCATTCTGTCGGTCCAAGGAGCGTTTTCATAATTAAACCTACAGTCTATCGAAGACCCCGAATCCAATTCTATCCCTGTAATTTTGCACAAAGGAAATTCCTGCGCCAACATTAATCCAAGCAATCCTGTGCCCGCACCAAGGTCAAGCACATTTTGAATTGAACTTTCGGAAGTTGATTCTGTTTGGACAATTAAGCCACCAAAAATGCATGAATCAGTACAAACCTTCATGGCAGACCGGCCTTGCTCGATCCGGAATTGCTTAAACTCAAACCAGGAATTCCCCATTTGTTTCAATTATTTCCGCCCAAAATCGGCTGGATTTTCGCCCCATTGGGTAGTTTCCCATTTGATAATCCTGTTGGTAAACTGATGGGAAGTCAACCATATCAATGCCCGGTCGGTTAGCTCCCATGCATTCTCGGTTTCTGAATCCCGCTTAAGTTCTGATTTTACCTTCCTTTTACTCACCCAGGAAATGGCCGTTGCAGAGTCTGAATAAACCGGCAATCCGGAACCTGCCTTGTACAATGCCGCCAATGCATGAACGATGCCCAGAAATTCTCCGATGTTATTTGTAGCCCAACCAACTTTGATCGAGAAAAGCAATTTCTTTTCGGGCATTAAAAAACCTTGATATTCAGTTGGCCCAGGAACACCGGAACATGCCGCATCCACCACCACAAAATTACCTGAAGGATATGGCAAGCCGCGATTGCCAGAATTTTTCTTTGCGTCACTGGTTTTAGATCCTGTGTTTTCAACAGGAGGAAGGCGTTTGTTTTTCCAGGCAGTTTCGGCTTGTGCTTTTACCGTAAAACTTCGATAAACCGGCCCTGGATATCCAAATACCTGAGCCTTAGCATCATCCCAGTTTGAATAAATTCCTGGTGTTCGGCCTTTCAACACCACATACCATTTTTCTTTGTTCATAAAAGCAGGCGCAAGTTATGGATTTCCGGAATTGAGGGATTCAACAATCAAGGAAGAAAAACAGGCTTGGACAACCATTGAGTATTTGCAAATTTGTGGCACGAAAAATACTTTGAAAAACGATCGTCAATCGGATGAAATTAGACTTGGCTTCGACCAGGTAAGAGCACTTGTGGCTGAAGGATGTATTGGAGAACCGGCAAAAGCACTTGCGGCTGCAATTCGGTTTCATACAGACTTTCCTACTGTGGTAAGGCTTCAGGAAGAAAATGAAGAATTTCGAAAACTATTGTCAGAAGGAATTCAGATTCCTGAAATCAATTTTTTCGACCTTGAGCCACTCACCAAACATCTTGAAGTACAGGGATACTCCCTGGAATCCAGCGAATGGTCGCGTTTGAGCCGGGCGTTGCATACTTCAGATTTAATCCTTCGGACAATGAGAAAGCATATGGCCAGGTTTCCAAGGCTGTATGAGCTATCGAGTAAAGTTGAAATTCCGGCAGAAATCCTCTACCGGATTGGGCAGGTTTTCACAGAAGACGGTGACATCCTAGATTCTGCTTCCCCTGAACTAAACCGGCTCAGAAAAAAGAAAATAGACGAGCAAAGCAGGCTGAGGCGAAAACTGGATCTGGCGCTCAAAGCTGCTATAAGTTCCGGTTTTACACCCGATGATTCAGGTATCACAATCCGAAACGGCCGAATGGTGATACCTGTTTTGGCGGAATTCAAACGGCGCGTCAGAGGATTTATACATGATGAATCGGCCACAGGGCAAACGGTTTACATCGAACCAGAAGAAGCACTGGAAGCCAATAATGAAATAAGAGAAATTCAATTTGCTGAAGTCAGGGAAATTCAAAAGCTGATGCTGGAACTGACTGATTCAATCAGGCCCTTTAAAAGTGCGATTGAAGGAGCTGGCCGACATCTAACACAGGTTGACCTGATACGCGCAAAAGCGAAGTTTGGACTTAAAATAAATGCCTGTCTACCAGGTTGCCATGAAGGACCCGGTTTCCGGATTTTTGATGGGAGACATCCACTGCTTTACCTTTCACATAAAAAGAAAGGCCTGCCATTGGTTCCACTGAACATCTGGCTTAGCGAAGAGAAGAGAGTACTGATTATTTCGGGCCCAAATGCAGGTGGAAAGTCAGTCTGTCTCAAGACTGTAGGCTTGATTCAGCTCATGTGGCAGTCGGGAATTCCAGTATCAGTTGGAGAAGGATCCAACTTGGGGTTTTTTATGAAAGTAATGGCCGATATCGGCGACCAGCAATCCATCGAAAATGACCTGAGCACCTACAGTTCTCATTTGGCCAACATGCGTCGAATGCTGGAAGAGGCCGACAAATCAAGTCTGGTTTTATTGGATGAATTTGGGACCGGCACAGATCCGGCCTTGGGCGGCCCTATTGCAGAAGCTGTCCTCGAAGCCCTTTGCCACAAAAAAGTTTTTGGACTCGTCAACACCCACTATACAAACCTCAAAAATTTTGCAAGCCGGCATCCCCTTTGTGAGAATGCGGCTATGAAATTTAATTCAGCACAACTGGAACCCCTTTTTCAATTGGAAATAGGAAATCCGGGCAGCTCATTCGCATTGGAAATTGCTGAAAAAACCGGTCTTCCAAAAGCAGTTTTAAACCAGGCCCGAAATAAAATCGGAGCCAAAAAACTCAATGTTGACAAACTTATTGGGGAACTGGAATCGGAAAAACAAGAACTTGAAACCAGAAGCCGCGAGCTAAAAGACCGAGAAAAAACTGCGAAGCTCCTTTTGTCTGAGAATGAAAGAAAATCAAAAGAACTTGAATCTGCGAAAAACAACATTCTGAACAAGGCCAAAATTCAGGCAAGCTCACTCCTGGAAGAAGCCAATCGAAAAATAGAAGAAACAATTCGTACCATTAAGGAAACGCAGGCGGAAAAAACCAGCACCAGACTTGCAAGAACCGAATTGGCAGAACTCCGCGAGAAAATCATACCAGAAATACAGATTGAACCGCTTCCGGAAAAGAAAGACAAAAAATCGATTGCCGCACCTACAATAGAGGTGGTATTCGGAGAAATAAAACCGGGCGATTTGGTGAGAATAAAAGGCACTCAAAGCGCCGGAATTGTGCTGGCCTTCAGGGGCAAAAATGTGGAGGTTGAAATCGGCGAACTACGAACCAACCTTAAAGCAGAAAAACTTGAAAAAATAAATCGTCTCCCGGATAGCGAAATCAGCCATAAGCGAGGTAGCCTAAATCTGGGTGAAAAAATGATGGAATTTCATACCCAGCTGGACATTCGGGGTCTTCGTGCAGATGAGGCATTGAAGCAGGTAGAGGGCTGGCTGGATGAGGCAATGTTGCTTGGGCAAACAGAGCTTCGAATCCTGCATGGAAAAGGGGATGGCATTTTAAGAACGCAAGTCAGGAATCTCCTGCGGGCGTATCGCCAGGTTGGTCAAGTAAGAGATGAACATGCAGACCGTGGAGGTGCTGGCGTTACTTTGTTTGTTTTGAATATGTGAATTGGACATGTACTGAAATAATATTCGAGATAGTTGTGGGTAAATGTTTTGAAATGGAATTCAGTTTCCTACTTTTACAAACCAAATAAAAAGGTTCCGTGGCCGAGTGGCTAGGCAGAGGTCTGCAAAACCTTCTACAGCGGTTCGAATCCGCTCGGAACCTCAATTTTTTAATCAAGCGGGAGTAGCTCAGTTGGTAGAGCGACAGCCTTCCAAGCTGTAGGTCGCGGGTTCGAGCCTCGTCTCCCGCTCAAATTGCCGAAGTGGTGAAATTGGTAGACACGCACGTTTCAGGGGCGTGAGGCTTTAGGGCTGTGTGGGTTCGAGTCCCACCTTCGGTACGAAAACTGCATTGAAGGATGCGGTTTTTTTCGTTTCTAGGCAGAATTCCTGAAAAAGAATTTTTCTCCAAGACATTCAATCATATTTCTGAATTGGCCAGGTGAATAAGCTATAAAAGGCTTTTAGATTTCCTGGTAAGCGGCTAAAAGGCTAGCCATTGGTCTTTACAATTCTGGTAAAAAATCAGAAGGCCCTCAAAGAGAGCCTTCTGAAATTTCAATAAACCCAAAATCACAATTGTTGGCATTTTCCCTAAATGAGCCAACACACAAATATCACGATTTTGCACTTACAAGCATGAATAAATTTAAATTTTAGCTGCGCGTGATGAACTAGTTCATCTTAATCGCTGACCCATAGTTGGTTATTTTCCAACAAAATCTTGCTGATTTCCTTTTGGCAAATCCAATGATTCGAAAACCGAATTCCTGCTTTTATACTCAGGCACAATCTGTTTCATTCTCATTACGATTTCTCTGTCTTCTTTATGAGCAAGCAAACCTGTGAGTTGATCCAATTGATTTTTAGCCTCATGGTAGTCATACTCCCTTACCCTTGCCTTCATGATTTTATGATGGTGGGTTGGAATAATATTTTCCTTTTTGGCGAGAAGTTCTTCCTCAAGTTTTTCGCCTGGTCTTAGTCCAGTGAAAACAATTTTTATTTCCTCGTGTGGAATCTTACCGGAAAGTCTGATCATTTTCTCCGCCAGATCTACAATCCGAACTGGCTTCCCCATGTCAAAAATAAAGATCTCCCCTCCTTTTCCCATTGCACCAGCATCGAGCACAAGCTGACAAGCTTCTGGAATTGTCATAAAAAACCGGGTAATAGCAGGATCGGTAACCGTTACAGGACCACCTGCAGAAATTTGCTTCTGAAACCGTGGAATCACCGAGCCATTAGATCCCAGAACATTACCAAATCTTGTAGTAATAAAGCGGGTAACTGACCCACTTTCCTTCACGAAATTGTTCAGCGACTGAATATAAATCTCAGCTATTCGCTTACTGCAACCCATCACATTGGTTGGATTAACGGCCTTATCAGTGCTAATCATCACGAAGCGCTCAACCTTGTAGTGCACCGCCAAATCCGCAATCACACGGGTTCCCAACACATTCACACGAACAGCCTCAAATGGAGAATGTTCCATGGCCGGAACATGTTTGTATGCGGCAGCATGATAAATAATATCAGGCTTGCATTCCTTGAAAATTCTGTCCATTCGATTCTGATTGCTCACATCAGCTACATAACTTTTAATGTTGGCAGCAGCAGAATTTTCTTCCATGTCAAGACCGAGTTCAACCAAAGGCGACTCGGCCGTATCAACCAAAACCAAAAGGCTGGGTTTGAAACCGGCCACCTGGCGCACAATTTCAGAACCTATGGAACCAGCGGCTCCAGTTACCATTACAACTTTATCGGTTAACTGAAATTCCAGGTGCCGATTATCCAGAACAATTGGCTCCCTATCCAGCACATCTTCAATATCAAATTTCTTCAGTTGCTGCAGATTCAACTCGCCATTAAGCCATTTTTTAACTGGCGGCGTGTACAGCATTTTCACATTAGCGTTCAAACACATTTCGGCAAATTTCTGCCTTCTCGTGGCATCAATATCCTGGATTGAAAGAACAATGGTATCAATATTATACAAGTGCAGCACCTTTTCAAAGTCATTGTCGGCATGGAAAATTGGCTTTCCTTCCAGAGACTTACCCACGACCATTTGATTGTCATCCAACCAGGCCACCAGGTTAAAATTGCTGTTTTTGTCATTCTGTATGGCTTGCTTTACAAACACCCCTGATTGACCAGCACCAAAAATGGCGACATTTTTTTTGCTTAATCTATTGACATTCCTTGACGCTTTTATCTCCTCTGCAATCAGTTTTATCGTGAAACGATACACGACAAGAATGAAGGAAACCAACACATAATCAATCAGAATAATGGAAATGGGATAGAAGAAATAGAATTTATCTCCAACAGAAAAAATGCGAAAAACTCCATAGACGACCACAAAAAAGAGCGTTGAGTAACTCACTGCCAACAAGACATTTTTGATGTCTTTCTCCCCTGTGTACTTTATCAGACTGGCATAGGTTTTCAGAAAATAAAATGGGACAATCCGCACGAACACCACGAAAGCCAGGGTGTAAGGGGCAGACTCAAAAACATGAGGTGG
>CAMDMI010000119.1 GCA_945902135.1 Spirosoma fluviale | reverse complement strand
CGGTTCACAGCCAAAATGCACCCCAACCGCCTGATAGGCAACAGCCTGACGGCGGAGTTTCCGCAAGCGCTCGACTGGGGCCAAGTTCAGCGAATCTGCAACGAGGAAAAGTCGGATGTGCTTGTGAGCCTTGAACTTTTTGATACTGATTTTATCGTCACCAATGGCAATCGCATTAAGAAGAAAACTGAGGGAACTGGACCCGGTGCGAAGGAAGTTGAATACACAGAATATTATGCGCAGGGACTCGGCAATGTGAAGATGGGCATCCGGGCCTACCATCCAAAAACTAAAACCATTCTGGATCAGCAGCTTTTCACCGAAACCAAAACCTGGGAAGCGGTTGGTAAAAATGTGACGGATGCCGTGGCCCTGCTCATCAATAAGGTGGAGGCAACCCGGCAGCTGGCAAGAATGCTGGGTGCAGATTATGCCTACAAAATTTCTCCGATGCCGGTTAGGGTGAGCCGCAGCCTTTATGGAAAATCCAAACATTCACCGGCTTTGGCGGCGGGTCGCCGGTACTCAGAAGTGAATCAGTGGATAGAGGCGGTGGATGCCTGGAAAAATGGTATCAAAAGTGCCGATGAAAAAGACGCCGGAAAACTCGCTTACAATACCGCTGTTGGGTATGAAGTTCTGGGCGATTTTGATCAGGCCTTGCAATGGGCCCGCGATGCTTATACCCGCTTTGGAAATTCTTTTGCCCGGGAGTATGTGCAAATTCTGGAGAGAAGAATTCAGGAAGAAAGCCTGCTGAAAATGCAAATGGGCAAATAGTAAATTGCCTTGATTGACATAAATCTGTCCTGATCTAAACCAAAATTTAATTTGCCTCGCCAAAGGCAAACCTCAGTTGCTATTTTTGTGCGATGAAAACTCCTCAGCACTGGTTTATCACAGGTGTTTCCGGCGGACTTGGCCGGGCACTTGCCATTGAAGTCCTTTCTAAGGGCGGCACTGTAACCGGAATTTTGCGCAAAGAAGAACAAATCCCAGCATTTGAGGCCCTGAAGCCCGGATCGGCTTTCGGTTTATTGGGGGATGTGCGCGACAAGTCTGCCATGGAAAAAGCCGTTGCGAAAACCATAGAAAATGTTGGTCGGATTGATGTTTTGGTAAACAATGCCGGATATGGTTTGATTGGGGCGGTTGAAGAACTTTCCGAATCGGAAATCCGGGACCAGATGGAGGTCAATTTTTTTGGCGCCCTTTTCCTTACGCAGTTCGTTCTTCCGCAGATGCGGCAACAGGGCAGCGGTCATATTTTCAACATTTCATCCATTGCCGGTTTAAACGGAGCCGCTTCGCTGGCTTTGTATAACGCAAGCAAATTTGCCCTTGAAGGTTTTAGCGAAGGTTTGATGCTGGAAACCCGAAATCTTGGTATTAAGGTCACAATTGTGGAACCGGGTCCTTTCCGTACAGATTGGGCGGGTGGAGGTTTGATCCATTCTGCAAAAAGACTGGAGGCTTATCTGCCCATTACAGTTCTCACCCGCGAGCGTCTTGCCCGTGTAAACGGAAATCAACCCGGTGATCCGGTTCGGGCTGCGCAGTTGATGATTGAGGTGACTGAAATGGAAAATCCTCCATTGCGTTTGTTGCTTGGAAAGCCTGGTTATCAGGTGGTAGAAGCAAAAATTGAACGGCTTAGTTCAGAATTTGCAGCCTGGAAGGAAAAGGGTTTGGCAACGGATTTTCCTGAAAATCAGGAAAAGTGATTGCTTAAAAGTCCGGTTTTTTCTTCCGGTACAAAAAAGAAATTCTCAATCTGTTTCACAGAAGAGTTTCCGGTCAGGTTTTCTTTGTGGAGTTTTCTATCGCTTTCATCGAAGCGGAAAGCCAGATATTCCTGACTCAGAATCTGCTCCCGGATTTTATGCAGCATCTCGGTGGAGAAAACCTCACAAACAATGATCGGGCGGAATTTCCGAATGCTTTCTGAGCCGCCTGCCAAAACCAAATGTTCGGCTTCTTCCACATCCAGTTTAATCAGGTCAATTGATTTCAGGCCTTCTCTGTTTACAAAAGAATCCAGACGAAGGGCCTCAACCTCCACCGTGTGCAGGGTTGGGTTTTCCCGAACATGCGAAAGATGTCCGCTGCCACCAAGGCTGTTGTATTTCAGCCATGGAAATTCCCTGTTCCAGGCGATATGAAAGGAAAACCTGCCGTCCTCGTCTGACAAGGCCAATTGGTGGGCTTTCGCATTTGAAATGCCGTTTAAGGCAATGTTCTCCTGGAGATAGGAAAATGGTCCGGGAGACGGGTCAAAGGCATGAATTTCAAGTTTGGGATTGCACTTCCCTGCCATAATGGTGTAGTACCCGATGTTGGATCCTACATCCAGGAAGCATTTAATTTTTGGAAATAGATCCTGAAAAATATCGGTGAACTCGTAGGCGCTGCTCCCTTCCCAGTACACAAAAGTGGTTACATAACAGGTTTGGTTGGTGCGCAATTCCATTTTGCGCCCATTTTTCAGGGAAACTGGCAGAACCCCACTCGGGTTAAGTCTGAGTTTTTTAGGAAGATTGGGAATTGACTTGAGAATGCCCCGCAGAATGGCATTTATATTTGGCGAGTAAATCAGCTGGCTGAGGATTTGCAAGACCTTGTGTTTATTTGAAGTCTGAAAACGATGCGTCAAACTTACGGTTCTTGGTTCAGGATAAAAAAAGCAGGCTTCTGCTTTCTTGCCTTGATGGGTTTATTTTCTTCCTGTGGGGATGAAATTAGTCCGGTTTCGCCCATTGCAGATATAAGTGTGCAGGAGCAGGTAAACCTCAATTCTGTTGTGGCGCAGGAATTAAAAATTGGGGATGGACGATTTATTTACATTTCCGGCGGCATCAGAGGCATCGTGCTTTATCGGAAGTCCTCAGATATTTACCTGGCCTTTGAGCGCCAGAGTCCTTACAAGCAGGAAGATACCTGCGGCATTATTACAGTTCCTTCTTCGCGTTTTTACATGGAAGATACCTGTCACAAGTGTACCTTTGGATGGGACGGGCGACCTCAAAGCGGACCATGCCGAAACATTCTTAAGCAGTATAAGGTTCAGTTTATCAACAGCAATACCCTTTCCATTACAAACCCATGAGCAGCAGGGAGGATTACCTCAACGGAGATGACAAGGCGTTTAGTCCGGCAGAAAAGGAAATAGAAAGGGCCTTGCGGCCTTTGAGTTTCGAGGATTTTACCGGACAGGCTCCGATTGTAGAAAACCTGCGCATTTTTGTGGGTGCCGCCAAAATGCGGGGCGAGGCTTTGGACCATGTTCTATTACATGGCCCTCCGGGATTGGGAAAAACCACGCTGAGCCACATCATCAGCAACGAACTCCGTTCTCAGATTCGGATTACTTCCGGTCCGGTGATGGAAAAACCATCCGATCTGGCAGGATTGCTGACCAACTTGCAGGCCAACGATGTGCTTTTTATAGATGAGATTCATCGTTTGAATCCGGTGGTTGAGGAGTATTTATACTCGGCCATGGAGGATTACACCATTGATATTATGCTGGATTCCGGACCGAATGCCCGCTCGGTTCAGATTTCTTTGAATCCATTTACGCTGATTGGCGCAACCACCCGATCAGGATTGCTGACTTCGCCCTTGAGGGCCCGATTTGGCATCAATTGCAGGCTGGAGTATTATGATGCCAAACTGTTGACGGATATTGTAATGCGCTCGGCCTCTTTGCTCAAAACACCAATTGATGAAACCGGCGCCTTTGAAATAGCCAGAAGGAGCCGCGGAACCCCAAGAATTGCCAACAATTTACTTCGGCGAACCCGCGATTTTGCCATGGTAAAAGGAGACGGAACCATAACCTTAGCCATTGCAAAATTTGCCCTCACGGCATTAAATGTTGATCAAAATGGATTGGATGAAATGGACAACCGGATTCTCAGCACCATCATTCAGAAATTTAAGGGCGGACCAGTAGGATTATCCACCATTGCTACCGCAGTGGGAGAAGAAGCCGAAACCATTGAGGAAGTTTACGAGCCATTCTTGATTCAGGAAGGATATCTGAAAAGAACCAGCCGGGGCAGGGAAGCCACCTCAAAATCATTTCAGCATCTTGGTATTGCTGAGCCTGGAAAGCAGGGAGGCTTGTTTGAATAGGATTTGATTCGAAAGCATATTTCTGTTTTGGTTTATATATGCTTAATTTCAAAGAAAATTAAGTTGCATAAAGTCAATTTTTAGGAAATTAACTCTTACTATTGAAACTTTATTGGATAGATGTAAAAGATAGAACGCTGGTTTCCAGAAAATACATCCATCCATATTTGGCTTTTCAACCACATTTATTCAATGCGTAAGAATTCTGTAATCATTGCCATCCTATTCGGATTGGCGTTTTTTGGATTGATTTCTTGTAAAAAGGAGTCTGGAAATCCCAGCGCGCCTGTAGGATCTTCTGGTCCAAGTTCCTTTGTTGTAACGACTCACCCAAACGATCCCTTATTCGGGATTGCCAAATATGACAATGGCAGTCAGGTTCACTTTTTTGGTCAGCGAGATTCCATTGGTACGCCACTGAAAATCACCTCTGTTATGACCGTTGTTGGAAAAGATTCTACCTGGATGCACATGAATGATGCCGGTAAAATCAACATGATCAGGCCGCAAAATGGCTGTGAGTTTACCATTGACTGGCAAGTGGATGGCAGTGCTATTGTTGCTGCGCGTCCTAATGACAGCACCGAGTTGCAATCGGAGTTTACTCCAGCCCAGCGACCTGGAAAGGGAGGTTTTTCTCCTTCCTCGGCTGGAAATGAAGTCTCTTCTGGAAACCGTTCTGGAGTAACACGGCCAGCTTCCATTAATTCAGATCAAAATGTTTGCGAGGTAAATCTGGTAAAATGTGGGGCTCCTGTTTCACAGTCCTATGACATTAGGGTAATCGCTCAGGATAATGAAGGCAAAAATCTGGGGACTTTTCCTGCCATTAATATGGGCGGGGGTGTTTACAAGGCGATGGTTCCGGGTGGTTTGGCCCCGAGCAATGTAATTGCCTTGAGCAAACTTTGCGAAAGTCTTACCGATTTGCTTGGAGTATCCTGTGCCCTGTTGGAGATGCCTACCCTCAAGGAATATCTCTGCTTAAGTCTTTCATCTGCAGCGGCTGCATCCGGAATTGCTGCACCGGCCTCAGGTGTTATTTTTACAGGCTGCGTTGCAGTTGGTGAAGCCCTTGATCTTTATTGCAATACTGTAAATGCCTCTGGATTATCCAATAAAATTTGTTCCGGCGAAATCTGGGACAGGACCATTCAGTACGATATGTGGATTTATGCCACTACTCCAGGAATGCCTTATGGTACTTCTTCTCCCAAGGCCTTTATTCAAAATGGCTATCAATCACTCCCTAAATTAGTTATTCCATTACCCGGAAAAACAAAACTCGAATACCTGACCATTTCACCTTCAAGACCGGTTAACCTAGAATACTTTACCCTGAAATGTGGATTAAGCTGTCTTCCTGCAGGAGGGAAAGTGAAAGTGATCGCCAAAACAGCAATAAATACAAGTATGGGAAATCCATTTCTAAATGAAATGGAATACAATGTTTCAGAAACCGGAGAAGCATTTGCAGAAATCCCTGTGTTTTGTGCGCGAAAAACAGTTCAATCGTTTTGTCTGGATGTTACAATTTTGGCAAACGGTGGTGGGCAGGAAGCATTCGGTTATCACCTGCATCGAGATATTAGGTGATTAGCAGAAACGGATTTATTTGGACCTTGCTTTTTTACTTCGGCGAACCCATGACTTTTCTCTGGTACAAGAATACGAACCCATTGAAGAAGTTTATGAGCCATTTCTGATTCAGGAAGGATGTCTGAAAAGAACCAGCCGGGGCAGGGAAGCTACCTCAAAGTCATTTCAGCATCTTGGCCTTGCCGAGCCTGGAAAGCAGGGGGGCTTGTTTGAATAGGATTGATGATTAATCCACTTCCACCACCAGGTATTTGCTGGCGCTCCAGAATTTTTCCGGGTTTGTAACCTTCAAAAATTTCTCGCCTGGCGTTTCAACGATAATATATGTGCCCTTTGGATGGGTGGTAATCAGGTTTACTTTTTTGGTATTGCCTAGGGAAATTTCCTTCAGTACTACATAATCTCCCGACTGAAAAAAGTTGTCGTCCAGGTAGTCGGAAAGTTTGAGGCTGCCCCCAACACCCAGAATGCCGCCTGACTTTTTCACCGCCTTGGAGCGGTTAAGTTCAGATTTGTTTCCGACCAGGTAATGGATATTTCGTTTTTCCCTTTCCTTCATATCCAGTTGCTGGCGGGTATCCTTTTCCCTGGCATTGATTTCCTTTTCCTTTGCTTTTACCTTTTGCTCAAGCTTGCTTACCTGGTTTTGGATTACCCCTAAACTTCCATACACATCCAGAAAAAGCTTTTCCTGGTGGTTTAGGTAACTCCGAATGGAAGTAATAATCGGCAGGAGTGTATTTTTGGAAAGTGGGGAACGCTTGACATCGGCTTCTGAGGAATCAATCAAAGCATTTGCCTGTGCGAAGAAAAAGTTTACTTCTGAAGCTGTCCGGTTTAGAAAAGCCTTTTTGGTAGGGTCTTTCTGATATTGCTGGATAAGCCTGAGTTTTTCGTCGATGATGATGTAACTCTGAGTGAGGCGGTAAACCAGTTCCTCAAGCCGACCAGCGCTTACATGGGCATCCAGCAATTGGTTTTGCAGTCTGGAAACCTGCCTTTTACAATTTGCAAGCGCGGCATCATCCGCTTTGTTTTCTACCTTTTGTTCTTTGCACGAAATCAGACCGATTAGGAGGAAAAAGATGAAAATGAAATTGCGCATAGGAATGGGATTATGCCGTGTTTGAGTTTGGACTTATGGCTCCAACAAATGTAATCAGTGGCTTTTAACTCAATCTAAAATCTTTTTTGGTTTAGCGATTGAGCTCCAGTTGACGAATGAGTGCTGCCATGTCTTTTGGGTAAGGCGCCTCAACTGTGAATCTGGTTCCGTCGAGACCTGCAAAATTGAGGGCCCTTGCATGCAGGGCTACCCGCTGAATTAGGGGTTGTTCCTCCACATCTTTGGCGAGTTTGAATTTCCTTTTGAACTGAGAGAGATAAATCTCTGGACCCCCATAAAGCGCATCCATCACAATGGGGGCTTTGAGGCACTGCAAATGAATTCGAATCTGGTGCATCCGGCCCGTGAATGGCATGCATTCCACCAAAGAGTGGGCGCGATACACATCAATTGTATTGAAAAGCGTTTCGGCCTCTTTGCCCTCGGCACGGTCTATTTTCACCACACCTATTTTCAAGGGAAAAATGGGCAGGTTTACCAGAATGCCTTCAAAATGCTGGATTCCACCGACTACCGCATGGTAAGTTTTGCTTACCTGCCGGTGCTCAAACTGCATGGAAATATGCCGGTAAGCCTCCGGACTTTTGGCAAAAATTAATACTCCTGATGTTTCCTTGTCGAGGCGGTGACCGACTTGTGCGTCTGAAAAGTATTCTTTTGCCAAACGCAGCATGCTGTCGCCTTTGTCTTTGTGGCGTTCGTCAAGTGTGGCCGTATGGGGTGGTTTGTTTACCAGGAAATAATCCTGGTCCTCATAAATAATGAGATCTGCGAAACTGTTTTTTTTCAATTGATTTTTGGTAGCCTGTAAGTGTGAGATTATTTTTCCAAACGCAGGCGGTTTACCTCGTTCCAGTTTATGCAAGACATGAAGGCGTCCACATAATCAGCCCTTTTGTTTAAGAATTTCAGGTAATAAGCGTGTTCCCAAACATCAATTCCCAGAAGCGGCTTTCCTTGAATAAGTCCTTCGATTTTCATGAAGGGATTGTCCTGATTCGGGGTAGCAGTAATGAACAATTTCCCGTCTGCTGCTTTGCAAAGCCAAGCCCAGCCAGAGCCAAACTGGGATAAGGCGGTTTGTTTTATTTTTACCTTGAAACCTTCCACCGATTCGAAATGCTTGATGATTTCCATCTCCAGGTCTTCCGGCATTTTGCTGGAATTAGGCATTGTGAGCGTGCGCCAAAGCAGGCTGTGGTTGTAATGTCCGCCGCCCTGATTTCGGATTATCTTGTTCAGGTGCGCATGGTTTTGTATAAGATCTTCCAGACTGGAATAGGATATTTTTCCGTTGGCAAGTTCTGCATTGAGTTTTTCAACATAAGCCGCATGGTGTTTGCTGTGGTGTATTTCCATCGTGCGGGCATC
>CAMDMI010000118.1 GCA_945902135.1 Spirosoma fluviale | reverse complement strand
GACATCACATCATCATCCCGGCCTTCTTCTATGAAAGCCAGCTTGAGAAGATCCGATTTGCTGGTTTTTTTTTCCTGGTCCAGAGATTGTTTGTAGAGGTCGGCTGCGGCACTGAATCTTTGGGCTGCAAACAGCGTATCGGCCTTTCTGAGGATGGTTTCACCACTTCCTGACAGGCAATTTACCAAGAGGAGGAGAGAGCTTAGAAGCTGTTTTTTAAAGTTTTTTGTCATAAGGATTTGCTCGTTGCCAAGCTTTGCCTACTTTTGCGCCCGCAATTACGGTGGCGAAGGTAACAGAGCTGCTTGAATTGTTGGAAAGATTCCGTAGCTCAGCTGGTAGAGCATTACACTTTTAATGTAGTGGTCCTGGGTTCGAATCCCAGCGGGATCACAGCTAAAGCCCCTGTCAATGAAAATTTGGCAGGGGCTTTTTTGTTGAATATCGGGGTGGACAAATCCAAATAAAACTGACCATTAAATACCTGTCTGCAAATCCATGGTTTTCCATTTATAAGTGAATCTCCTATATTTGATAGTATCAAATGATATTATGGATGAAACCACCGTATGAAATAACGCCTTTGATTTTGAAGCGGATAAGCGCTATTTCTGAGAAAATTGGGGAGATAAAAGACAGGCAAAAAGGGGCTTTCCTAAAAGCGATTCAAGGGAAATTCTAAGCAAGAAAAATTAGGGCCCTCCGCTTGCCGAAACACCTGGCGCCACATAAACACCAAAGCAATCTGCGGAGATTAAGCCTTGTATTCACCGCAAAAATGCGGAGAATAGATTCTATATTTACCGCAAGTTTTTGAGCAATGGCCGTCTATATCTACCAGCATGCAAACTGGACCGACTTTTCCTGGGACCAGTCTGTGATAAGTTTGCTCTGCAGTGAAGTAAGACACTTGCAGGGGAAAGTTACCGGCCGGATGAGTATGCTGGGTTTTGCCGGTCGTCAGGACGCTGTATTGGCTACACTCACCACGGATGTGGTAAAATCATCTGAAATAGAAGGTGAAAAACTGGATTTTGAACAGGTGCGTTCGTCCATTGCCAACAGGCTTGGAATCAATACGGCTGGTTTGCCAGCAGTCAACCGCAATGTAGAAGGTGTGGTGGAAATGATGTTGGATGCAACACAGAATCATGATCAGGCCCTAAGCCATGAAAGGCTTTTTGGTTGGCATTCAGCGCTGTTTCCAGTTGCTTACAGTGGCATGCATAAGATTGAAGTTGGGCGCTATCGGACCGGAGAAATGCTGATTGTTTCGGGCGCAATGGGCAAAGAAAAAATCCACTTTGAAGCAATTTCGCCTGCATTGGTGAAGGAAGAAATGGACAAATTTCTGAAATGGTTTAATGGTAAATCCAGCATTGATCCAGTGCTTAAAGCGGCCATAGCCCATTTCTGGTTTATCATCATTCATCCTTTTGACGACGGCAACGGTCGCATTGCAAGGGCCATTACGGATCTGATGCTGACCCGCGCAGATGGAATGCCGGAGCGCTTTTACAGCATGTCGGGTCAAATTATGCAGGAACGGAAGCAATATTATAAGGTTCTGCAAAAGGTTCAGCACAGCAGTGGGGACATTACAGAATGGCTGGCCTGGTTTTTGAATTGCTTGCGAAGCGCTCTTCTGACTACGGAATTAGAACTTCAGGAAATTCTCCGCAAATCGCGGTTCTGGGAAATCCATGCAGGCACTACATTCAATGGAAGGCAGCGGCTTGTTTTGAACCGATTGTTGGATGGATTTGAAGGCAAACTGAAATCGTCGAAGTGGGCCCGCCTTGCCAAATGCTCCCCAGATACGGCTTTGCGGGATATCAGGGATTTGATGGAAAAAGGTATTCTGCAACAAGACCAGCCGGGAGGCCGTAGCACTGGTTATGTTTTGAGCGAATTCTGAAAATGCAAAAATTGTTGGATGGAAATGTGCTTGCACAAATTCTCCTTTTACATCCTCAACCCAATTTCCATTAAGAAACCAAGCCCGAAAACCCCATCAACCCCCTCATAATTCTTAAAATCTTGACCAAGACTTAATATAAAAAATTGAACTGATTTTTACAGATTTGCAATGCCTTAAAAAGGAGGTTTTTTTTCTTCCAATCGGGTTTCAAAGGGCCTTTTTGCCTTCAGATTCAAGATCAGATCTGGCACTTGTTCAAATTAAAAACGCAGCTTTTGTGTCCCCGGTTTTAAACAGCTCCCTTGCCCAAATCTCCCTGGAGTCTTGCCTGATGAATGCTTCCGGAGTTCACTGTACCCAGGAAAGTGAATTGCAGGATTTGATCGAGGCAAAAACGGGTGCAGTGGTTACGAAAAGTTGTACCCTTGAATACCGGGCCGGAAATCCGGAACCAAGGTATGCCACCATTCCATACGGGAGCATCAATTCCATGGGCCTGCCCAACAATGGAATCCGGTATTACCTTGATTTTATAGAGCGCAATCAAAAAAATACGGCCAAGCCCCTCATCCTTTCCATTGCCGGATTGACCCGGAAGGAAAACATTGAATTGCTGAAAACTGCCTCATCCGCGCAATCCCTTCAGTCGATAGAATTTAATCTTTCCTGTCCGAATATTCCGGGTAAGCCGCAAACGGGCTATGACTTTGAAGAAAGCAAGTCCATCCTTGAGGAAGCATTTTCAATTTGCACCAAACCGATTGGGGTTAAACTACCACCCTATTTTGATATGGCGCATTTTGAGGCAATGGCGGCTATTTTAGACCAATTTCCCTTGGCATACATCTGTTGTGTAAACAGCATTGGAAATGGAATGTGGATTGATTCGGCCGAGGAATCAACCGTAATAAAACCCAAATCGGGCTTCGGTGGAATTGGCGGACTTTTTATAAAACCAACCGCACTTGCCAATGTGCGCATGTTTCACAAACTATTGCCCCATTTCAATCTCGTTGGATGTGGTGGCGTACAAAACGGGGAGGATGCTTTTCAACACATTTTGTGCGGGGCTTCAGTAGTGCAAATCGGAACCACACTCTGGGAAGAAGGGCTTGCCTGTTTTGACCGGATCTCCCAAGAATTAATCGACATCATGACCAGAAAAGGATATTTTACCATAGAAGACTTTCGGGGTAAACTCAGAGAAATCTAACAACAACAATCAAAGACATGAACCCCAATAGCTTTTTACACGCACTTCTCGACATTAACTGCATCCGTTTCGGGAAATTTACCCTGAAAAATGGGAGCATTTCGCCGATTTATCTGGACATGCGAAATCTGATTTCTTATCCATCGCTGATGGAAGATTTGGCTGCCCTGATGATGCCGCACATTTCTGAGAATATTGACAGAATCTGCGGTGTTCCGTATGCAGCCCTTCCTATGGCGACGGTGGTTTCAATGAAAACCCAGATTCCATTGCTCATAAAAAGAAAGGAGGCAAAGAGTCATGGCACTAAAAAAATCATAGAAGGCGAGTACAAAACAGGTGATCGGATTTTGCTCGTTGAAGATGTCATCACCAGTGGCGCCAGCCTGATCGAAACCATCGATGAACTTGAAAAAGAAGGCTTGATCATTGAACAGATTATTACCCTGGTGGACCGTGAACAAGGTGGTTCAAGCCTGCTTTCAAGCAAATCGTATGCGCTAAAATCTTTGTTTACGATCAGCGACATCATCAACACTTTATTCAAGGAAAATAAAATTAATGAAGCCTTGTTTGATGAATTGGTGGCGTATTTGAAACAGTCGCCGACCCCGGAAATAAAGACGCCGAAAAGAAAATTACCCGCTCAGCACGCGCATCCCACGGCGCAGAAATTACTTGATATCGCCCATTCAAAAAGAAGCAATCTGATTGCATCTGTGGATCTTACCACTTGCGCGGAGGTTCTGAATTTTCTGCGGAAAACAGGTCCTTTCATTTGTGCGGCCAAGATTCATGTGGACATCCTTGTTGATTTTACAACAGATTTTCTCCGTGAATTGAAGCAAATCGCAATTGAAAATAATTTCCTGCTGATTGAAGACCGGAAATTTGCCGACATCGGCAATACCCAGTTGCTTCAGTTGAGCCAAGGTATTTATTCAATTGCCTCCTGGGCCGATATGGTAACCATCCACCTTATTGCAGGTGAAGCAGCGCTGAAGGCCATAAAAGATTGGGAAACAGACCGTAAACCGGCATTAATTCCCATCATTGAAATGTCAAGTGCCGGGGCTCTTACAGATAAAAACTATGTAGAAAACTGCACCAAGTTTTTATACAATTATCCGGATGTAGTGGGCACGGTTTGTCAGAAATTTGAGCCAGAAAAAGGCTTGTTGAAGTTTACGCCCGGCGTAAATCTGGCTACTAAATCAGACAACAAAGGGCAACAATACAACAGCCCTGAGTTTGCCATTTCTACTTTACATTCTGATTTCCTCATCATTGGAAGAGGCTTGTACGAAGCGGCAAATCCGGAAATTGAAATAGAAAAATACCTGGCTGCTGTTCGTGAATGCGAAATATTCTAATTTCAGAGAAGGTAAAATGAACTGAGTTTCTCAGGAGATAAATTTTAAAAAATCAAAAAGGAGCATTGCAATGGAGATAAATAATCAATGGCAAACGGTGGTAATTGTAGGCGCTCAATGGGGCGATGAGGGTAAGGGAAAGGTTACAGATTATTACGGCTACCAAACGGATTTTGTAGTTCGTTTTCAAGGTGGAAACAATGCCGGTCACACCATCGTGCACGAAGGCAAAACCTACAAGCTGCACCTTTTGCCATCGGGCGTTTTGCACAAAAACAACCATGTGGTTCTTGCCAACGGGGTGGTGATAGATCCCCGTATTTTACTTGAAGAGCTTGCCAAATTGAAGGAAGCCGGATTTGAGCTTCAATTGAGTATTTCCGACCGGGCCCATGTGATTTTTCCGTTTCAGGTATTAATGGACAGCGCCAGCGAAAGCACCGAAACTGCCAATAAGTTTTCGGCATTGTCAACCCAGCGTGGCATTTGGCCCACTTATTCTGACAAGGCCGCTAGGGTTGGAATTCGAATGATTGACCTCATCAATCCAAGCATTTTTAATGAAAAGTTTGATTTGCTTTTCGAATTGCAGCAGAAAAAACTCAGTTTGATTTATGGTTCTGAAGTGCAGCTCGACAAGGAAAAAATCCGTGCTGAATATGTTCGCTATGCGGATTTGCTGCGGCCTTTTGTTGCCAATGTATCGGTCCTTTTGAACAATGCGCTGGACAATAAAAGTAAAATTTTGTTTGAAGGAGCGCAGGGTGCCATGCTGGATATCGACCATGGTTTGTATCCATACACCACTTCTTCCAATACCACCAGCGGCGGGGTTTGTACCGGCGCTGGAATTGCCCCACAAAAAATTGAAAAGGTAATTGGTGTTGTGAAAGCCTATATCAGCCGGGTTGGTGGTGGCTATCTTCCAACCGAATTACATGACGCGCTTGGTTCCGAAATCCGTGAATTGGGTGGTGAATATGGCACCACAACTGGGCGCGCCAGAAGAATCGGCTGGCTGGATATGGTTCAACTCAGAATGGCAAACAGAATCAATGGATTTACTTCCATGGCCATGACCAAAATTGATGTTTTGGATACCTTGGATGAAATTAAAATTTGCACTGCCTACCGGTACAAGGGCACAATCCTTCATGAAGTGCCGGCCGACCTCAGTGTGTACAACGAATGTGAACCGATATATGAAGTATTTCCGGGTTGGCTTACTTCCACGGGTCATGTAAAGACTTATGGAGAATTGCCCGAAAAACTCAGGAACTACCTGGAGTATATTGAGTCAAGTTTACATGTGCCAATTGAATTGGTTTCTGTTGGTCCGGATCGTCTTGCCACCATTTTGAAATAGGTTTGTTTTAGAACAGAGAAAGAAAATGTCTGATCAGTATAAAAAAGCAGGTGTTGATATTGCCGCCGGAAATATGGCGGTGAACCTGATAAAAAACCGGGTTAGAGATACTTTTGATAAACATGTGGTGACGGGCCTGGGCACTTTCGGTGCTATGTACGATGCCAGTTTTTTGAAAGAGTACAAGCACCCGATTCTGGTACAAAGCATTGATGGCGTTGGCACCAAAATCAAGGTTGCCCAAATGACGGGTCAGTATGAAACGCTTGGAGAAGACATTGTAAACCATTGTTGCGATGATATTTTGTGTCAGGGCGCCAGGGGAATTACCTTTTTAGATTATCTGGCCTTTGACAAATTAAATCCGGAGATCGTAGCCGGAATGGTGGGAGGAATGGCGAAAGCTTGTAAGGAAGCTGGCATTTCTTTGATTGGCGGAGAAACAGCCGAAATGCCTGGCGTGTATTTGCCCGGTGAACTGGACATTGCCGGTTGCATCACCGGTGTGGTTGAAAAAGACCGGATTATCACCGGTGAGTATATTGCTTCCGGAGATATCCTGATCGGATTGCCTTCATCCGGATTGCACACCAATGGTTTTTCTTTGGCGAGAAAGGTGCTTTTTGCAGATGCGGGTTTTCGTGCGGATTCAATGATGGAAGAACTAGGCGCTGATTTGGGTTCTGTGCTTCTGGCTCCCCATAAAAACTATGCGCCACATGTTCTGCCACTTCTCGATAAGTTTGAAATCAAGGGAATTGCCCACATCACAGGCGGCGGATTTTACGACAACATTCCCCGGATTTTGCCTCCAGGAATTGGGGTTCAGATTCAAAGGAATTCATGGCCAGCCTTGCCGGTTTTTGAATTAATTCAAAAGTCAGGCTCGATTGCTGATGAAGAAATGTTTCATGTTTTCAACATGGGCATCGGACTGATTCTCGTAACCGCTGAGGAAAATTTTGAATCCATCAGGCAAGATTTGAAATCTTCTGGTCAGGATTGTTACCTGATTGGCAAGGCCATTTCTGGCAACCGGGAGGTGCAATTTGCGGGATAAAAAGGATTATAGACCAACTGAAAACTCAGGTCAGGATTAATCAATTAAACTGTAAACTTTTTTTAGGACGAGTCACATTTCAATCGGAATACCTTGGATTTCTAAAGGCCTATGAAATTGATTTCAAACCGGAATATTTGTTTGAAGCTATAACATGACGCTCCTCTGGAGCTTTGGTTCTTCGTATTTCTCTTTCTATTAACATTTGGCACCGCTGGTGCCAGAAATGCAAACAGCTGCGTCTATTCTCCTACTCTCTTTGGGAAAATTCTTGAGACTCCTATTAACATTTGGCACCGCAGGTGCCAGAAATACGAATTCTTTTCGGCGCCAATTCGCCTCTTCTCTCTTGGAAATTTCTTGTGACTTTTTATTAACATATGGCACCGCTGGTGCCAGAAATGCGAATATTTTTCGGCGTCAATTCGCCTCCTCTCTCAGGGAAATTTTTTGTGGCCATATGCGGGTAAGCAGAAAATTTGGGGAGAGGAATCCATCCAGCCTGAGCAGAATTCGAATGAGCAGCCTTAAAATATTTAAATCCGGGTATTCCTGGTTTTGGGAACCGATGTATCTTTAAATCACATTTACCCCAGCGGGGTAAAATGTCATTAGCAGTAATCAACATTATTATAAGCTCCAGAGGAGCGATATGTTTTATTTTCTAATTCAGATGGCCAATACCTATTCCCAGCTCTATGTTCATTTGGTTTTTGCTGTAAAAGGAAGGCAAAGCCTTATTCATAATGAATGGAAAGAGACCCTTTATAAGTACATCGGGGGTATTATCAGGAATCAAAACGAGAAGCTCATGATTTTAAATGGAATGGCTGACCATGTTCATATTCTGGTCGGAATAAAACCCGACAAATGCATCTCAGATCTGGTTCGGGATATAAAATCGCACTCCTCTAAATTTATTAATGATCAAGATTTTGTGAAAGGACGATTTGAATGGCAGGAGGGATTTGGTGCATTTTCAGTGAGTCAATCCCTAGTTCCCAAATTGATTGTTTATATCCAAAACCAGGAGATGCACCATAAAAAACGGTCATTTCAATCGGAATACCTTGGATTTCTAAAGGCCTATGAAATTGATTTCAAACCGGAATATTTGTTTGAAGCTATAACATGACGCTCCTCTGGAGCTTTGGTCCTTCGTATTTCTCTTTCTATTAACATTTGGCACCGCTGGTGCCAGAAATGCAAACAGCATTGGATATCAATTTCCTCCTCTCTCTGGAAATTTCTTGTGACTCCTATTAACATATGGCACCGCTGGTGCCAGAAATGCAAACAGCTGCGTCTATTCTCTTACTCTCTCAGGGAATTTTCTTGTTACCCAATAAATTCCCGAACCCATTTCC
>CAMDMI010000117.1 GCA_945902135.1 Spirosoma fluviale | reverse complement strand
TCTGTTGTAATAAATCCGACTGTCATGGTATTTTGATTGTGCAGACGGTAATTTGATTCAAAACACCAAAATAATAAGGTTTTTTTGTCAATCCACTTTCTGATTAAAATTAAGTCAAATGTCAAGCCGAAAGCCTGCTTTTTCAATTGAAATGTTGCACCTGCCACTTCGGTATGAGTGGAAGTTGTCGAGGAATTCTTCGGTTTCAAAAACCAATGGAATCGTTAAAATTCAGCGTGGTGATTTTATCGGAATGGGCGAAGTGGCACCCAATATTAGATATGATGAAACACCTGAAGGCGTAAAGGCCGAGTTTGATTCCTTGAAAACTGTGTTAGAGAGTCAGGATTTAATCGATAATCAAGACCTATTTGCTTCGCTTAAAGTTTGTAAGGCACTGCAAATGGGTCTGGATATGGCGCTTACAAACCTGAAAGCGGCTGAAAATGGATTTACGCCCGCAAGCTTGCTGGGATTATCTGAGCCTCAGGCCCGTGATATTTGTTACACAATTCCTGTCATGGATCATTCCCTGATTCAGGCGTTCATTGAATCTGAAAATCTTCGCAGATTTTCCTGGTTAAAAATTAAAGTGAATTCAGAAACAGGATTGCAAATGGTGAATGAAGTTCTGCGCAATTTCCAGGGTCAGATTGCGATTGATGGCAATGAGGCCTGGAAAGACAAGGAGCAGGCTCTGGCTTTTGCCTGTAGTTTGCCCGAAGACCGGATTTTGTTTTTGGAACAGCCCTTGCCTGCTTCCATGCGCGATGATTACGAATGGCTTAGTCAAAGGGCTCCGCTGGAAATCTGGGGCGACGAGTCGGTTTTAAGCAATCCGGAAACTGATTTCTGGAAATCATCTTTTTCCGGCATCAATGTGAAGTTGATGAAAGCAGGTTCTTTTAACAATGCCATTCAGATGTTGCAGGCAGCCAGGGAGGCTGGTCTCAAAACCATGGTCGGTTGCATGGTTGAGACTAGTTTGGGGATTTTAGCAGCCATGCAATTGGAGTCGCTGGCAGATTTTATGGACCTCGATGGTTTTCTATTGTTGCAAAATGAACCATTTGGACTTTTGCATGAGGAGGGAGGAAAGGTTTTCCCTAATGCTAAAGTTTGAATTGTAAACTCAGCTTTACACCAAAACTTTTCGCTCCGGGATTTGAGAGGTAGGTAAGCCGGTGAATGAAATCTATCCTGATCAAGTGAAAAATATTCTCTACGCCATAACCGATTTCAGCATATGGTTTCCCAGGCACCAGACTGGTAAATCCTGCAATCTCCTTTTCATCTACTTTTGAAGGGATAAGGTTGATGTTTTTCTTGTTGACTTCTCCCACCAAGACATTTCCTTGCGCAATAAAACGAAGTTTGAGCTTTCTGATTAGTGGCAAACTGTTGAGTCCTAATCCTTCAAAATTGTGCTGGTAATTCAGGCTCACAAAGCGGTCTGAAACAAACTCGAAAAATTGCATCATGTTGAAGGCAGACAAATTCATAAACAAGGTTTGGTTTCCAAGGTGGGCACGCAAAACAGGATATGGCACTGTGGATGGCGTTAGCCCCGCCATAAAGGACAATTTCCCGTTTCCAAGGAATCCATATCGCACAAATTGCACCGCTGAAAACTGAAACTTGTCGTAATTCAGGTCAGAACCTGCTACTCCTTTAAGTCCTCGGGTATAACGAAATGAAAGAATTGGCCACCTGGTAGCCCCAAGACTTACCCTTCTGTTTTCATTTTCAACAAATAGTTCGTCTCTGCCATATCGTATTTCACCGGTGATTTCAGTGGTGCGGAAACTACTTTTTGTTTCAGTGTTGATTCCTTTAAATGCCGCTTCGGCATTTTTATAATAGGCAAAATTGAAACTGCCAATAACAGGCTCAAACGACCAATGGCTTGCTTTTACGGAGATATTGAGTCCTTTTCTAACTTCCTTTTCTAAACCAATAAATGATTTGCTGCTGTAATATGGCCTAGTTCTATCGAGATCTCCGATTCTTGTAAAAGCAGAAAAAAGTGAATTTTCAATAAGGCTATTGTCGATCAGGGCCATTTGTTCCATATCGTAAGCTGTACCTGCACTGAGATTGGTCCAGCGTTTTCTGCTTAAAATCCAGTCGACCGTTATTCCATATTTGAATTTTTCGTCTCGGGTACCATAGGCCAGATAACCTGTAAGCACATATTTGCGGCTGAAATCTGGATTTGTTTTGAACCCAATCCGGAAGCGATTTCCTTCGATATTATTCCAGCCGTAAGTATAAAGAAAAGGTCCATAGTCGAGCATTCCAATGCGTTTGTTTCCATTGATGAAGATGTTCACAATTTCCACATAGGTTTTGATGGCAGGAATTTTCTTCACCGTATCAATCATCTTGAATATGTTGCGCTCTGTAATGGAAAGCGTGTCGTGCCGGTGTGAATTCCAATACGCTTCATCCCCTTTCCCAAATCCTTCCATGATTTCGATTGGCTTCTGGAAAAACGAATTATGCATGGGCCGGTTTACCACAATATTTTTTGCAGAGGTATACGATTTGGCAATCATACCAGCCCAGTTTTTGTTGAGGTTGGCTATGTCGATGGTAATGCGGTTTTTCAAAGGCAGGTAAGCGCCAGATGTCGTTTTCCCCAATTCCTGCTGCACTTTTATTTTATCAATAAAATTGAGGTTGGCTTCCTTGGGAATGGTAAGATCCACCCGGGTGAGTGCCCAGTCGGATCTGTTAATCCAGATGCTTCCCCTAAATGCAAGGTCCTGAGGTCGCTTGGGACTTACATCTATCCGGTAAACCCAGTCACCTTTGACGAAACTGCTGTCCTCCAGCAGGTAGTCGTAGTAAATTTTCCATCCATCGGCAATCGGGGAAACAAAATCCTTGCTTACGATATTGAGCCAGTTTTCATAAAAATTATATTCCTGAAAGGAAGAACCGAGCATCTGGGAAACCACTTCACCTTCATCAACACCAAGGCCTGAAATTTTAGTTTTCTCTATCTGTTCTTTTCGAAGTTGAGGAGATTTATTGTAATAGTATTTTGAGATGGTTTCGGAGATGAAGAAAGGGAGAATCGGGTTTCCGTCCTCTCCGGCAACTTTCCCGATGCTGTCAATTACATTCTGAATTTTTCGGATGATTTTCTTTTTTCTGAACTTGTCGGAGATTTTATCAATGTCGACTTCCAGTTTGTTATATGCTTCAAATTCATACGAAATGAGGGAACGCTTGTCGTTGTACATTTTGTTCTCTATCACATTCCGCATAATTGGCCAGGCAGGATTTTCTCCTGGTTTAATGACCACTTCAGACAATTCAATACCGGATTCTTGTAACTGAAAATTCAAAGGTTGGCTAGAGGCAGGAATTTTCTTCGTACGCATTTTGTAACCGATATAAATGGCCGAAAGGCTGTCGTGCACGCCATTGAGCGTAATGGTGTAATTTCCGTCGAAGTCACAAACGGTTCCAATTCGGGTTCCTTTCACCAGAATATTGGCAAAAGGAATAGGGTCGCCGTTTTCTGCATCTGTAACCCTGCCTTTCAGCAGTTTGGTCTGGCAAAAGGCGGAGAATTGGAAAATTAAGACCGATATGATGGTAAGGAGCCGTAGATGATTCAAAAGGATGCCTGCGAAGGAGTAGGTTATTTTATCGCAAAAAAAGGAAAACAATAAGGATTAGGAAATCGAACTTCAGGATAATATTTCAGCACGGGGGAAATGCAAGGGCAAACTACTTAATTTGCAACTGAAAGGAATAGCCATGATTGAACTTCCAGTAATTCAGCCCGGTCAGCCGCAGAGAACTCCAAAGCCAAACTGGCTTCGTGTAAAATTGCCCACTGGTCCGGAATATGCCCGAGTCCGCAGAATTGTGGATGAGCAAAAACTGCATACCATTTGCGAAAGCGGTAATTGCCCGAATATGGGGGAATGCTGGGGCGAAGGCACCGCCACCTTTATGATTCTTGGAAATGTATGCACCCGCAGTTGTTCTTTTTGTGCAGTTGCCACTGGCAGGCCCAATGAATATGATACCGATGAACCCCGCAGGGTAGCGGAGGCCATTGCTGCAATGGGTGTGAAGCATGCCGTTATTACTTCGGTAAACCGGGATGAACTCAAAGACCGCGGTGCAGAAGTTTGGTATCAGACAGTGGTGCAAGTAAAGTCCTTAAGTCCGGCGACTACCATAGAAACCTTGATTCCGGATGTGAAAGGAAATTGGGATGCTTTGTCACGAATGGTGGAGGCAAGGCAGGAAGTGGTGAGTCACAATATGGAAACGGTGGAAAGGCTTTACCGCCGCGTCCGGCCCCAGGCAAGATATGAGCGCAGCCTCGAGCAGATCAGGCGTACCAAAGAAATGGGCCACAGAACCAAATCCGGCATCATGGTTGGTTTGGGTGAAACGAAGGAGGAGATGTTTGAGGCAATGGATCATCTAGCCGCAAATGGACTCGATATCCTTACGGTTGGCCAGTATTTGCAACCAACCAAACTTCATCTTGAGGTTGCTGAGTTTATCCATCCCGATACATTTGATATGTACCGGGAGGAAGGTCTCAGAAGGGGCCTGAAGTATGTAGAATCAGGTCCTTTGGTTCGAAGCAGCTACCATTCGGAGCGGCATGTTTTTGTTTGATTAGGGCTTATTTTTCGTGCAGTACGCGAATTAAGGATTCCGTTGCAGTGCCTGCAATTTGGGCCATTTCCTCTCGTGAGAATATTTTATCAGATTCAGAATAGCCATTTTTCATTAGAAGCTTTCTGAGGGTTTCTGCTTCATTCAGCACTCTTTCTCTCATTGGCGTGTAAGCCAGATGAACCATTTTGTCCTTCATTTGCTTTGTAAAATCCGACTGAATCTGGAGGGCATTCATCAACATTGTTCCATTTTCGGATAAGGCTTTGATAACCCTTTCCCTCGGCAGAACTTTTACTTCAATGGCAGTGGATGCTTCTGCAAAACCCGGATAAGGGTGTGGGAGAAGCGCATCAGACAAACCAATAATGGCTGGTCCAAAATCAAGTTGGGTAATGAGTGATTTTCCAAATGCCGTTGTGCGGTAGTGCTTTACAATTCCTTTTTCAAGCCAGAAAACAGATTGGGGGAATTGGCCTTCAAAAAACAAAAGGTGCTTTTTGGGGAGTCTAACGGTTTCAGTTGCTTCTTCTTTTATAAGAGCTTTGAAAAATTCGGAGATCTGGTCTTTGGCATCCTGAAGCTTTCTTGGCGCAGCACTTCTTTGAAGTCCGTTGCTGGTTTTTTGAAACCTTGCTTCTACGGCAGCAAGCAATTCAAGTTCAGAAAATGGTTTTGTCAGGTAGTCGTCTGCACCGAGTTCCATTGCCTTGCGCTGGTCTGATCTTTCGGCCTTGGCGGTAAGGAAAATGAACGGAATTTGGCTTAGGGCATCATCTCTGCGGAATAGGTGTAAAACCCCATAACCATCGAGAATGGGCATCATGATATCGCAGATTACCAGGTCTGGATGTGCCTCTCTGGCAAGGGCAACTCCATCTCTGCCATTGGCGGCAGTTTTAACTTCGAATCCAGCCATCCCAAGGATTTCGGCTGTGTTTTCACGAATTTCATCGTGGTCTTCAATAAGCAGTATTTTTTTCATGTGTATGGAAAGTGAAGTGAAACTATTGAGCCTTTATTAAGTTCGCTGCGAAAGCTGATTCTGCCTTTCATCAGGGTTACATAACGCTGCACAATGTGCAGGCCAAGTCCGGTTCCCTGAATATTGTCCGCATTGCGACCACGGAAAAACCTTTCAAAAAGGTGCTCCTGGTCTTCAGCTGAAACGCCAATGCCATTGTCTTCAATTGAAATGTGAAGACCATTGTCTGCGTGGGTTGACAGAACAAATATTTTACCGCCATCAGGCGAGAATTTGATTGCATTTGAAAGGAGGTTGAGGAGGATGTTTCTCAAAAGATCTTTATCCATCCGAACCATGGTTTTTCCTTCTGCCCGAAAAGTAATCAAACGGGTTTTTCCTGCATGAATTTGCATTTCATTTACCAGTTCCAAAACCATTTCCGGCAGGTAAAAAGTTGTGGGTTTTGTGTCTATTTTTCCCTCTTCCAGTTTGCCGAGCGAAAGAAATTCATTCAGCAGATTTGTCAGGTTTACCACCGTATCCTGAATTTTTTTGAGGTGCTTATCTCTTTGAGTCTGCTCCTCTTCTTTTTGATATTTTCCAATCAGTGTTGCCGAGGTTACGATGGTGGATAAGGGCGTTTTAAACTCATGGCTCGCCATGGTAACAAACCTGCTTTTTAATTCCCCAAGTTGCTTCTCTTTGGCTAGAGCTGATTGTAGTTCTATCCGTGAGTTTTCTAATTCCGAAAGGGTTTGTCTGAGCGCCTCGGTTCTTCTTTCTACCTCGTCTTCGAGGCCGGCATTCATCAATCGAACTTCATAAGTGATTTTTTCGAGTTCGGCCTTTTGGTTTAACAACTTTTCCTCGCTTTCCTTGCGGGTACTGATGTCTATGATAAAGGCAATTACAGAGAGACCTTCTTCCGTATGAAAATGGCTCAAACTGATTTCTACTGGTATCGTGGAGCCATCTTTTCTTTTTCCTTTCAAATCCAGACCTGCGCCCATTGGCCTCACCTGCGGGTGCATCGAAAAGTGTTTCCGGTCTAATTCATGGTGTTTTTTCTTGTTGTCTGGCAGCAGAATTTCAACTTTTTTACCCAATAATTCATTTGGTCCAAAGCCAAAAATATTTTCAGCAAATTGGTTGACCAGGGTTATTGCTCCTTCTGTATTGGCTATAATGATGCCAACTGTTGCAAAATTGAATAGTGCTTCAAATTTTTGCTTTTCCTTCAGAATCTGATCTATGGGCCTCTGCGACATTGCGTGAGAAAATCTATCGTTTGCAAATAGCGGTCAGCCGAAAGACTGATACATGACAGAAACTTTCTAACAAACTGATATAAATCAGGAGGTGCTAAAAATCAATTTATGGTTTCAATACCTGAAACCAATTTCTGCAATGTCCGCCATCAGGAAATCGGATGGTAAAGAAATAGCTTCCTTCCTCCAGCTTCTCCGGTGACCAATCGTTTTTATATGATTCTGTGTGGAAAACAGGCAGGCCCCAGCGGTTGTAAATGTCCAGGCCCCAGTCTGGTTGTGCGCCTTTTATTTCAAGGATTTCATTTTTTTCGTCTCTGTTAAAAGTAATCAGGTTGGGCACAAGAATATCTTCGATGGCTATTTCCTGGCTTGCAGATTCGCGGCAACCATCTTTATATGCCTCTAAAATAATTCTGTAAGTCCCGGTGTTTTCATATTGGTGGCTTGGTTCGGGGTCTGTGCTTTTAAATCCATCTCCAAAATCCCAGGAATAACCAAGGGCATTTAAAGAGGTGTTTTTAAAAATTACGGAGGGATGATTGCAGTCTTCATAGCGAAAAACTGGCTCAAAGGCTGGCATTATACTAACCTTTTGATTGGTGAGGCGCAGCGTATCAAAGGCGTTTTCTAGGCATTCCCCGATTCCCCCATTCAGGCGAACAGGAAAATTTCCAGTGCCCGGAAAAAACTTAATTACTTCAGGCGTGGAATAGGTTTCGCCTTTGCCAAAATCCCAGAGGTAGAAATCAGAACTGTCTTTGCTCGAGAAAAATCGAACCTTGGTAATGCCTTCACATGGCTTGAATTCCTTTTCAATTCCAATGCCCAGCGAAATCTTCTTGTTCTTAAGTTCATATGGAATTTTACGGATGCAGCCATCCTGATTCTTAATGTTGATGTTGTATAAAATGCTGCCAAGTGGCACAATTACAGGATTGTATGCCTGTGGATTGCTGAGATAATTTTGGGGCTGCCACCAGATCGGGTAGTTTGAAATCTGAGGGAAAGAAGGCCTGAGGGTATCACCCACACAACAGGAATCAAGGGCAGAAAAAGTTTGAAAGGGGAATGGGTCTGGAATGTTGATTGAATCGCCGTCAATTGAAATGTATTTGCATGTTCTCGGATTGATAGCCTTTATGCTAAGCCAATATTTTCCAGGCGAATTGTACACATATTGTATGATCCTTTCATTGGAGACAATGGAGTCGCCATTGCCCATGTTCCAGACATAGGTTTCTCCGTTTTGAGAATTGTTTGTCAGTGTGATTGTGGCTGGGCATTTTAAGGTACCCGCCCATTCAAGGTCTGCCACCAAATCAAATAAATTCAGTTTTAAAACGCCGTTGTTGCAATTGGAAGATGAGATTTCCCTTTGATAGGCATTTTGGGTTCCCCGGTAATAATTATCCTG
>CAMDMI010000116.1 GCA_945902135.1 Spirosoma fluviale | reverse complement strand
CCAGTTGTTACATTTGAAAAAGTACAGCCTGAACCTACTGTAACGAGACCAGTAAAAAGATTGGTCCCGGTAGCGTTGGCATCGGTGGTGGTGGAAGTACCTACCATATTAAATGTGGTAGCTGCTGTGAAATTTCCAGTGTTAAAATTGAGTGCGCCAGACCCGGAAAGATCAACACTTCCGTTCACCAGAGTTCCAGCGGCTCCATTTGTAAATGTTCCTGTAACTGCAAGGTTTCCACCAACTGTTAAAAGACCGGTAGCACCAGAGTTGGCAAATGTTCCGGCAACGGTACAATTGGCACTGATGGTCTTTGCTGCTGTATTGGAAAGCGTAAAGGTTATGGTTGCCGGAATGGTCAGGTTATTCAGCGTAATGGCTGATGTGCCGGCTATGGTACTGGCGCTTGTTGAGGTAATCACTCCAGTACCCGTGATGCTTAAAGTTCCGGAATTGGTGATTGTTGCACCTGTCAAACTCCAGGCTGATGTTGTATTCCCGCTTAAGGTACCACCTGCGCTAATGTTGATTAATCCAGTAAGCACATTGGTTCCGACATCGTCTCCGTCGAGATAAGTTCCGGCAATGGTACTGGCGGTGGCCGAGCCAAGGGTAACTATTCCGGAACTAAGGTTGGTTAGAATTCTAGTTGCGGGAATGTTAATAGGCGCAATGGAAATGGCACCGGCACCCGTGAGGTTTTGATTGAATGTGGTGAAAATTTTATTACCTGTTCCGCCAAGATTTACGGTTCCTTCGGAGGCAATGCCAGCACGAAAATCATAGGGCGAATTGGATGTACTGGAAAAAGTACAACCTGTACCAACGGATACAAGACCACCAAAAGTATTTGTGCCTGTCGCATTTGCATCCGTTAATTGAGAAGTTCCACTTAAGGTAGTCGCATTAAGCACCGAAAAATTACCCGAATTTAAAGTCAGAATAGCTGCCCCAGTTAAAGCAACAGACTCATTCACCGTTAAGCCCCCGGCTCCGTTGGTGATTGTACCCGCAGTGCTGTTAAGAAATCCGGTGATGGAAACCGTACAAGCGCCAAGTGTTACAGTGCCTGCGTTTTCCAGATTAGAAACCAGTACCAGATTTCCGCTTGCTGAAGTAACCAATAATGTGGCTGTTGACAATACATTGAAGTTGCCGTAAATCAATTTGGTTCCGGTATTTGAAACCGTAAGTGTAACACCGCCATTTACAGTCACAGCTGGAAAAGTAATGTTCCCAGCACCGGAAATTGTCTGGCTGTTAGAAAATGCTACGGAACCAAGGCCGGTGATGTTTATGGTTCCAGCGTTGACAATGCCGCCAGTACTTGAGAAAGTGATGGTTGACGCGGTGCTACTACTTAAAGTTCCGCCTGCTGCGATTGTTAAAACACCAGCAGCCGGGGTATTGGAATAAACAAAACTCCCTCCATCTACTCCATCGGTAAAAGTTCCATTGATTGTACTTGTACCACCAAAAGTGACGATTCCATCAGAATTATTGGTAAGAACAATGCCCGTATTAATCGTTACATTAGAAAGGGAAATATTTCCTGCTCCTGCCAGGGCTTGGGCATTGGTAGAAAAGGTTGTGAGTCCAGTACCCGTAATGGCAAAGGTTCCGTTGTTGGTAATACCTCCTCTGAATTCATAGGCTGGATTGGAAGAATTGGTAAAAGAACCTCCCAAATTATTGGTTACCAATCCAACAAAGCGATTTAGCCCTCCAGTTGTTGCATCGGTAAAGCTTCCGGTAATCTCTGTGGTTCCGGTAACAGTAAAATTATTTCCGACCGGACTTAAATTAGAACCCGAATTGATGATCAGATTTCCACTAATTAGCCCTACACCTGTCACAGTTGCGGAGCTGGCAGTCGAAAGAGTCAGGTTATTGGTTACCGTAAGTGTTGAACCAAAAGCGATTGCTCCAGCTGATTTATCCAAAGTCAAAGAAGCTGAAGCCGTAGCAGCTCCTGTAAAAGTTACTGCCGCCGCACCTGATATGGTTTGGGTTCCGGTGAATGCAACTGTACCTGCACCAGACTGGTTAAAAACTCCTGTTGCAAGGATTCCTTGCCTGAACTCTAAAGGAGCTGTACTGGAAGAAGACATGGTTCCGGATGTTACCGTCACCAATCCGCTAAACTGTTTTAAACCAGCCGTTGCTGTTATTGGTGAAGTACCTGTTGAACTGGTTGTGCCTAAAACCGTAAAAGTTCCAGTTTGGCTGATGGTTGTACCTGTTAAAACCAAATCTTGAACGGTTGCATTTCCAGCACCGCTACACGTGTATGCATTTAATGTGGTTGTACCCGCACCTGTAAAATTGATGCTGCCTGTCAGAATTAAATTTCCGTTTATCGTGACAGGAACTGTGCCCGAAGTGGCAAGTGTAACACCCGTTGCTACCGTAACCGGACCAAATGTCAAGGCATTGCCCTGAATGGTTTGGCTGGCTGTAGTTGAAAAGGTCGTGACTCCGGTTCCTGAAATGGTAAATGAACCGTTGTTGGTAATTCCTCCTCTGAATTCAAAAGCAGGGTTGCTTGTATTGGAAACAAGTCCTGTCGCGCTAACTGTAAAAAGTCCGTCAAATCGGTTGAGGCCATTGAGATTATTGTCTCTTAGTATTCCATTCACAGTGGTAGTACCATTTACCGAAATCGCCCGGTCTTGTAATTGGTAAGTACCATTTACTAGCAGACCTCCTGAAATTATCAAATCTCTGTTAGTGTGGGTAAATGTAAAACCTGAATTAACCACCAAACGAGCTAAAGTGAGGGTAGCACCTGGTCCACCCGTCATGTTGGAATTGATGATGATGGTATCACCAGCGGCAGGCAAGGTTCCACCAAAACTGGCTGCCACCCAAGTGGTATTAGAAGAAGTTTTTATTACTGCCGAAGCAGAAAAACTTAATACTAAACACAAAAAAATGCAGGCAAGGAATGCAAAGGGATGCTTAACCTTAATTAAAAAATGACTCATAGCTTAAATTATTTAACTGTAATCGGGTTCAAATTGACGCACAAAGGAAAAAATATTAAAGTTTGTTTCAAAGGATTTATCCGGTAAATAAATGGAATTTTCAAGATAAAAATCATTTTTTTTCAACTTTTATAATTTTTCTAAGACTTTAATAAGACGAATTTTATTGGTTTTTCTCGCCTGTTTTTGAATTCAATTCACATTAAACTCAGTTACGAAAGTGAGGCCAATTGAAAATACATTTTGTGCATAGATGCAAACCACCTTTCGCTTGTAACAAATTGGGCTATTCTCTACCCAAAAATGACCCTTACCGCAAAATTATTGGAGGTCCTGAAAATCAAAAAAAACCTTAAAGCCGGGCATTTTCTGATCACAAAAAAAACGAACGCAAGGCATTTGAAATACTGGCTTCCTTTAACAACAAAAAAATTAGAAATTAGAAGAAAGGCGATAAGGACTTAGGCAAAAATCCTCCGAAACCGGGCCACGATATTCTCTTTGATGCCTACATAAACTTCCAGCACATCTCCTGAAAAACCAAGGGCAAAAGCAGCCGCACTTACTTCTATTTTGTAGTTGTAAACCCCATAAATGTAAATGGACAAATACAACACCAAACCCACCTGAACGATCTGAATGGTCTTTACAACCAGGTCATACCAGGTTGGGTAATATTGATGAATGTAGAAAAAGAACACAACATTGAGGTAGCACAATATTACGGCCAGCAAAATATAAGCCCCAAATCCCATGGAATCGGTTGGCTTGCCACGAAGCACCATGCTGGCAATATTGGCGTGAATGGTAACACCAAACATATCTGGATAGGATTTGCCGGCATAACGCTCATTCAAAGGCGTGTGAAATTTATCGCTTATAGTGAAGGGCGCCTCCTGAAATGAATTTCCCATGAAGCCCATGAAAACAATTTTCCCTTTGAGATTTACGGGTATTTCTGCTGGCTGATAAAACCCAGACGCATCATCCCTTCCCAGAACATCAGGACAATCCAGTTCATAGAAGTAATTTGAGTTCCCCCTGAAATTGATAATCTCCGATGGGTTATTTCGGGATAGAAACTCTTTTACTTTTAAACTATCCTCATACCAGGCCATTTGCAAAGCAAAACACAGATGTTTTTTTCCATCCACTGAGTCAATTGGAGAAAAGGCCCTACAAACATGATACTCATCTTTCCCTGGTGTAATGAGATTCACGAAGCCGGGCACACCGTGTCTTGCGAAGCGCGGATTACACAACAACAGCGTATCAAATGGTTCATCACCTGTATTTTGCTTATGGCTCAAAAAACCGTAAAGCACAAGGTTATCAACTTTCCCTAAAGCATCATCCAGCAAAGAATCCCCATAAGGATCCAGGTCTGCTACAAAGGATGCATCAATTCCAACAGCCTTGGGTTTCTGAGCGGCAATGGCCTCTACTTGTCTAGCGATCAACCTTCTTGGCAGGTTGCCAATGTTAACCAATACAATATTTGTGTCAGGGCCCGGCTTTTCGCGAATTCCAGCAGAGTAAATCACATCTGACATCTCAAAATCGCTGAGCGCCGTTTCGATGGGATTCAAAAAGTTTGTGCGTTCAAACAAATCCTCAAACCCATACATCAAGGCAAAAACCAATGCCGTGCACAAGATGTAATCCAGACGGAAAAAATCGCGAATGATTCGCCAAACGCTCAATTTCTTCTTTTTAGAACCTGCCATCAATGAGCATTTTTCTGAATTTTTCGTAAAGCACGGTTTGCTTGGATTCCATCGAAACCGGACGACCCTGAATCCAGGCCTGGCTTATGTTCTGGGTTTTCATATCCAATGCATTGCCGGCTGAAAGAAAGAAACTCGCATCCTTGCCTACCTCAATGGTACCGCAGCGTTTGTCGATACCAAGAATTTTTGCCGGATTGCGCGTAATGAGGCTTAAAGCATCTTCCTGAGAAATCCCATAAGCAGTGGCAGACCCAGCAAGAAATCCTAGATTCCGTGCGCCCATAATTTCCATCCCACCTTCATAATCCAGGGCGAAAAGCAAACCTGCCTTCATTAAAGCTGCGGGCACTCGAGCCGGTTGAAAAACCGGAGCATCGTTCTGATCTGGTAGATTATGAATCCTGTTTAGCACAACGGGAATGTTTTTTTCTTTCAACAGTCCTGCTACTTCTTCCACTTGCGACCCACTGACCAACACAATGTTCTTGAGTCCCATTTTGGATGCAAAATCCAATGAATGGATGATTTCGGAAGGATGATTGGCATGTACATACAGCTTTGCGCTTCCAGTAAAAAGTCCTTTAAACCCTTCCAGTTTTGGATTTGAAACGGCCTTAGAACCTGCAAAATACATTTTGGCTTCTGCAAAAAGTGATTCAAGTTCTGTCACCTGATTCTGATACTCCTTACTTTTTTCTGCTGCGCCACCTGGCTCTGCCCACCAGCCACTTCTTGAAAATCTGGAAGGCCAGTTCAGGTGCATTCCATCCCTTTCAACCAAAACCGCGTCCTCCCAATTCCAGGCATCCAATTGCACAATAGAAGATTGGCCGCTGATCCTGCCGCCTCTCGGACTTATCTGCGCCATCAAAATTCCATTCGAGCGAAGGGTTGGAATAATATCTGAGTCAGTATTGTATGCAGGCAGGGTATGTACATTGGGATTGTCCTGTCCGGTTTCCTCCATGTCAATCGTTGCCCGCACCGCATCAACTTCTGCGAGACCCAAAGGGTTGTTCATCAAAATAAACCCAGGATAGAGGTGCTTCCCCTTGGCATCAACAATCTCGAAGGAATTCGAAGGAACCTCGGGCGTCCCGGAACCCATTGCTGTAATTTTTCCTTTTTCAGCTTTCACCCAAGCATTTGAAATCACATTTCCATTCCCATCGTGAATAATGGAATTGGTGATTAGAAGGCCTTTTCCTGAATACTTTCCCGGGGCAGGAACCTGAGAAAAAACCGAATGAACCATTGAAAGGCCAACAACGAGAAGGATTATCTTTTTAAACATGGCTGCAAATTAAAAATTAAGAGATGCTCATCACCCCTCTCGAAAAAAAAATGCTCTTTTGCACCCCAATTGCAATCAGATTCAGATGAGGATTTTCTCTATTTTTTCTGTGCTGGCAATCATGCCAAGCCTGTTTTTTTCCTGTAATAAAAAGGAAGACAAGGCTGTGGTCGTCTTGAAAGACATCACACAAGCCGTTTATGCTTCCGGAAAAATTTTTCCAGTGGATTATTATCGACTGAATGTGAGCATTCCCGGATACATCCAGCAGATTCATGTAAAAATTGGTGACACCGTAAAAGTGGGTCAGCCCCTGTTTACCATGAAATCGGAAGTCACCAATTTCAATGTCTCCACTGCTAAGAACAACCTGGAACTTGCCCAACTAAATGCATCTGAAAATTCCTCAGCATTGACCGCCGCCAAACAGGATGCTTCGCTTGCCAAGGAAAAAATGGAACTTGATTCCGTCAATTACAGCCGGGTGCTTGCCCTGTCAGAAAACAATGCCACCACAAGAAACAATCTGGATCAGGCAAGGACACAATTTCACGCTTCTCAAAAGAACCTAAAGAAGGCCAAATCAACGCTTCAATTTACACGGCAACGATTGAATACGGAAGTAAAAAATGCCGGCAACCTTTACAAGGCACAGCTCACCAATTCAAATGATTTCACCTACTATTCTTCTGTTGCTGGGAAAATCTATGACCTGGCAGGAAAGCAGGGTGAATATTATACCCCGCAGCAAATTATCATGGAACTTGGCCGGGTTGGAGATTACGAGGTTGAACTGTCAGTTGACGAAGCAGACATCCACCACCTCGCTAAAAAACAAGAAGTTGTCTATCAAACAGAAGCCTACCCAAACCTATTTTTGAAAGGCGAAATAAAAGAGGTCTATCCAAAAATAAGCTCCACCAACAAAAGCATCAAGGTAATTGCCAGCATCAATCTTCCAGATGATGTGGCCATGTACGCTGGTGCAACGCTTGAAGCCAACATCATCAACAACCGGAAACAGCAGGCCCTTGTAATTCCAAGGTATTACCTGAGCAATGACTCTGTGATGGTGAAAAGAAAAGGATCGAATGTGATCGAGAAAATCAAGGTGGAGATTGGCGTTGGCGATGTTGAGTTTGTGGAAATCATCAAAGGATTAAATCCAGGCGACGAGGTTTTTAAATTATGATAGCCAAACTTGCAAACCGGCCAGTTTTCCGGATTGCCTTCGTTCATCTGGTCAGTAAAAAAAGGCAAACCCTCGTAGCCATGCTGGGGGTAATGTTTGGCATTACGGTTTTCATTTTCCAAGCAGGGCTGATTACCGGACTTCAGTTCTACATGGTGGATAAAATCGTGAACAATTCGCCCCATGTGCATTTGTACAATGAGCCGGAAAAAAATCCAATTCCAATTCTTGAAAAGATCTATAACCAATCCGACCAGTGGGTAATTGTACAGCACCAAAAGGAAAAAGACATAGACAAGAAAATCAGGAATTATGGCGGTATCATGGAAATGCTGCGGAAGACTCCGGGTATTCAGGGTGCCGCTCCATCAGTTGGAACGCAAGCCATTGTCAAAGCTGGATTTAAGCAAATTCCCGTCTCCATTTCTGGTGTGGAAATCGCCCGGGAAGATGCCTTATTCAACATCCACAAGGACCAGATTGCGGGCGACATCAAACAACTTGAAATTATTGGCAATGGCATTATCCTCGGCAGAGGCGTAGCCCAAAAACTCGGAGCTGAAGTCGGAGATATTCTCACAGTGAGTACCACGGTTTCCAGCATCGACATGAAAGTGGTGAGCATTACGGCCACTGGCATCACAGCCATAGACGACAACAGGGCGATGGTGACGCTTCGAACCGCCCAAAAACTGATGAACAAAGACAAATTGTACATCACAGACATCAACCTAAAGTTAACCGATGTGGACAAGGCCGATGAAATGAGCGAAAGTTTAACGCACATTTTTGGCCTGAAAGCTCAAAGCTGGAAGGAGGCGAACGCCAATATTTTCTCGGTTTTCAAGATTCAAAACATCGTGACTTATCTGGTGATTATCTCGATCCTGATTGTGGCCGGTTTCGGGATTTTCAACATCCTGATGATGATGATTTATGAAAAGATGACCGACATAGCGGTTCTTAAATCAATCGGTTATAAAAACCGGGACATTCGAAACATTTTTATGGTGGAAGCCATTTTCATCGGACTCAGTGGCGGAATTATGGGGCTCATGCTTGGATTTATTACCAGCTACATTGTGTCCAAAATTGAAGTGAAACTTTCCGGACTCGTAACCCTTGACCACCTGACCATCAATTTTGACCCAAATTTTTATGC
>CAMDMI010000115.1 GCA_945902135.1 Spirosoma fluviale | reverse complement strand
AGAAATCCGATATAAAGTCCGGAAGGCAGTGTAGACAAGTCTTGCAATTCAATTGAATTTCCTTGGGCCATTTGTCTCCAGTTCAATGATTGACTGCCATCAGGACTTAGCACTTGAATGGTGACCTCTTCATTGAGGTTTTCTGACAGATTAAGCCTGATTTTTGAATTGGCCGGATTTGGGAAAATGTGAATTTCTCTCTCTTTAAAAATGGATTTTGTCGAGGTTGGGCTGCCCCTGAAAATCCGAACAAAATCCAGCTCAAGTACGCCCTGATTGAAATTGGAAACGATATTTGGCTGGATCGCAAGGTTCAAAATTAGATATTGGTCCAGGTTAAAAGGCCAGGTTTCTGCGTTTTTATCTTGAGGATTATAAATGTAATGCGTAATGCCATCTACTTTGAAAATCAAGCGACTCGGATACCATTCAAGGCTGTAGGTGTGAAACTCTGAAAAGGCAGTGGAAAGGAATTTTCCCCCATAATTGACGGTTGCACCAAAGCTGGAAGGTGTGTGGATTGCACTTTGAACATAGTTGGGATTGTTTCCCCAGTGTTCCATAACATCAATTTCTCCACAGGAAGGCCAGCTTTTGTTGCCAAAACCCTGCGTTTGCCAATAAGCGCCTTGTTCATTGATATTTTTTCCCAACAACCACAAGGCGGGCCAGGTGCCTACTGCGGAAGGAAGTTTGGCGCTGAATTCTACCTTGCCGTATGTGAATGCAAATTTGGAGTTTAGTCGGGCGGATGTAAATTGTTTTGTTTGTCCCTGGTCTGTAAAAACCTCTCTGCGTGCGGTGATTTTGAGTATTCCGTTGCTTACAGATGCATTTTGGGTTCTGTTGGTGTAATGTTGAATTTCGTCGTTAAACCAGCTTCCTCCTGCCGGAAGTTTGGTTTGATGAAACCAGCGGCCGGCATCTACAGCGCCATTGCCCTCAAATTCATCGGCCCAAATAAGGTTGTTGTAATTGGGTTCATAGTCAACCGACCCGTCGAAACTAAAATCATCGATAAAAGCCAATACCTGGCTGTTGTTGTTTTCTCCGTTGATCTGGATCAACACCCGGTTGAAATCTGTTCGCTGGATAGGTGGGCCTGAATTTGGGTTGAAATTGAGCCAGGCATCCTGTTGAAAATTAAAGCTTACCACTTGCCACTGGTTTAATACAATGGGTTTTATGATTTCACTTTGGCTGGTCCAAGGATCGGTCATTGTTCCATCCTGTAGTTTGAGGGAAACCTGGTTGGCTTGGTTGCCGGTAATCCCCGAGGAGGGCACATAAATTTTCAGAGTAAAAGTGTGGTTGGCAGAAAGATCAAAATCCATAGGAGTGTCGAAGCGTATGTTCGCATACTGTCCCCCAACATCTTGGTAACGAAGCACTTTGGCAGAAGAATTTTGGCTCCCGGAAGCTGGGTTTGCGGTGCCCAATTCAAGCAGGCAATCGTCAGTTGCCCAGGCATTGATGCTTCCATTTCCCTCAAAATCATCCTGCAAAGTCTGCGTTTGGGCAAGGCTTTGAAAGGAAGTTATCAAAGCAGCAAGGATGAAACAGAAGGAGAGCGAAAGTCGATTCAAAACCATGAAAAAGTAGGATTTCCAGTAAGTGTCTGGATTCACTGTAAATATAACCTTGAACCTTAATTCTATTTGGTTTTCCTCCGTCCTTGAGTTCTATGTTTAGCTCTAATTCAAATCCTTCGGGGCTTTGGCATCAGGAGAAAAAATGCCTGAAATAGTTTCAAGGTTCAATCACCAAAACTGTAATAAACCTCGTTTTTGTGGAATCAAATCCATGAAAAGCATGTCTTTTGTGGAATTGATTCTATATTTGGCATGGAATACCATTCAAGCTACCATCTGTTTCAAAAGACATGATAGAAAGGACACTTCTTCAAAAACTGGAAAATAGGATCGATTATAAAAAGGCTTTGATTCTTTTGGGTCCACGGCAAACAGGAAAGACTACCCTCGCTAAGGCCCTGGCAGCCAAACTGCATCAACCTTTTGAGTATTTCAATGGAGATTCCAGTGTCACCCGGTCCTTATGGTCAGTAGATAATATTGAAGCGCTGCAACAAAGTTTTGGTTCGAAAAAAATTGTGATTCTCGATGAAGCTCAGCAGATAGAACAGGTCGGGCTTATTTGCAAACAGCTCATTGATGCGGATAAAGGCATTCAATTGGTTTTAACAGGGTCGTCCTCATTAGAGATTGCAGATAAAACTCAAGAGCCACTGACAGGTCGAAAATGGGAATATCGTTTGTATCCACTCAGCAGTGCCGAATTAATGAATCACCAGGGTATTCCTACATTTCTTCAAAACCTGCCTCAGTATTTGGTGTATGGAATGTACCCCGAGGTAGCCACGCATTTACAGGATGCCAAAGAGATATTAACCAACATTGCCAGCAGTTATCTCTACAAGGATGTGCTTTCTCTGGTTGGTTTGAAAAAGCCAATACTCTTGGAAAAAATTCTAAAGGCATTGGCACTTCAGCTGGGAAGCGAAGTTTCGCTGAATGAGTTGGCAAATTTGGTTTCGGCCGATGTAAAAACAGTTGATCACTACATTGGCTTGCTTGAGCAGGTATTTGTGGTTTTTAGAATGGGTACAATTAGTCGGAACGAACGAAACGAAATCAGCACCAAGAAAAAGATATATTTTTATGACAATGGCATTCGAAACGCGATTCTGGGAAATTTTGCAGTTCTGCCGGGGCGTGATGATGTTGGAGCATTGTGGGAGAATTTCTTAATTTCTGAACGCAGGAAGTTGCTGGATTACCATGGTTTTTATGGCAAAACTTATTTCTGGAGAAACAAGCTTCAAGCTGAGATAGATTTTGTAGAAGAAATCGATGGGAAGGTTTATGCCTATGAATTCAAATGGAATCCGAAGGCGAAAGTGAAATTTCCTTCCGCTTTTTTGGAATCGTATAAACCAGCAGAAACCAAAGTGATCCATCCGGAAAATTTCTGGCAGTGGCTCAGTGTGTATCCATATTAAAGTGGGTCTTAACCAAACACCGTTCATTGATTTTATTTGAAAAGGATTTTGACTTGGTTTTTGTGGATTAAATAGACGAGGTTATTTGAAAGAGGACACATCCGATAATTGATAAAACTTATCAAAGTCATTAAGCCAATTCACAAGTTTCAGTTTAGCAGAATACAAGAAAAAAATACCCTATTTTTGATTTCCAAAACCGATTTTAAATGGGTGGTAATCAGGAAATAATTTCCCAACTTAGTCAAATAAAACCCATTCTGATGGAACAGGGAATAGATCGTATTGGGGTTTTTGGTTCAAGGTTGCGTGGAGAAAATAAATCGGATAGTGACCTAGATATTCTCCTTCATTTCAGGCAGGGTTGCGAAAATTTTACCAGCTTGAATAAAGCCTGCGATCTTTTGGAAACATCTTTTCCCAATTTACACTTAGACATAGTTACGCTCAATGGACTTAGTCCTTATTTAGGGCCATACATTTTGAAAGAGGTAGTCTATGTCTAAACAGTACCAAGAATATCTTCGGCATATATTGCTTGAATGCCTTTGGTTGCAAAGCCAATTTTCTCAAGCAATATAAATAGATGCGTTTATTGCTGATGAAACGCTGAAAAGAGCAACGGTTCGAAGTCTTGAGATTATTGGAGAAGCCACTAAAAAAATCCCCGCCGATCAGAAACTTAGATGGCCTACAATTGCTTGGAAAAATATGGCAGGAATGCGGGATTGGCTTATCCACGACTATATGGGTGTGAATTACCTGATTGTCTGGGATGTGGTAAAGAATTTTATTCCTGATTTGACGATTCAAATCGAAAGCATTTTGGCAGAAGGATAGCTCTCAATGTCTTTGATTATTCTTTATTCGTTTGTAATAGCCATCAGTCCATAAGGAATCTCAGCCCCCCTGCAAATATCAAAATCCCATTCTGACGCTTTTTCGGACTTATTGTCGTACAAGAGAAAGCTTTTTAGCTGATTATCAGTCAATTTGGCGTCTTTTCGCAGAAGGAACATGCTTTGCTATGGACTGGGCATAACCCATAAGACATGAACCTTAATAATTTCACAGTCAAAAGTCAGGAGGTTGTGCACAATGCAGCCCAGCTGGCTTCCGATCGACAAAACCCCGCCATTGAAAAGGCACACATTCTTTCTGCCCTGGTTGCGGAAAAAGATCAGCTCCTCAATTTTGCTTTCAAGAAACTCGGTATTTCTGAACAAGCCCTCACAATTGGCCTTACATCCATCCTCGATGGAATGCCCAAAGTTTCGGGTGCCGGAAGTCCCAACTTGAGTAACCCAGCTTTCGAATCATTTCAAATTGCCATTCAATCCCTGAAGGATTTTGGCGATGAATATGTGGCCGTTGACCACATCCTACTTGGTTTGTGCAAGGGAAGTGACCCGGTTGCACGCCTTCTTCAAGACACAGGCATCACAGAAAAACCCCTCAAAAAGGTGATGCAGGAAATTCGGGCAAAACAAAAAATTACCGATCCCAATGCCGAATCAAAATTTAAGGCTCTGGAGAAATATTCTGTAAACCTGAACCGGCAGGCGCTCGATGGCAAACTCGATCCGGTCATTGGCCGCGATGATGAAATCCGGCGCTTGCTTCAGATTCTCAGCCGGCGAACCAAGAACAACCCAATTCTTCTTGGGGAACCCGGCGTTGGAAAAACCGCCATTGTAGAAGGACTCGCACAACGAATTGTTTCCGGTGATGTGCCCGAAAATCTGAAATCGAAGCAGGTAATCTCCCTCGATATGGGCCTGCTGGTGGCGGGCGCCAAATACAAAGGTGAATTTGAGGAAAGACTCAAGGCTGTAATCAAGGAAGTGATTGACGCTGAAGGCGAAATCATTCTTTTTATTGATGAAATTCACACCCTCATAGGAGCTGGCGGCGGTGGCGAATCAGCCATGGATGCTGCCAATTTGCTCAAGCCTGCTTTGGCCCGTGGCGAACTTCACGCCATTGGCGCCACTACCCTGAAAGAATACCAGAAGTACATCGAAAAAGACAAGGCCCTGGAACGCCGCTTTCAGGAAGTGTATGTGGAGGAACCGGATTTGCCAGCTTCCATTTCAATCCTTCGTGGAATCAAGGAAAAGTACGAGTTGCACCACGGCGTGCGCATAAAAGACGATGCCATTATCGCTTGTGTGGAACTGTCTAACCGTTATCTGACCGACCGCTTTTTGCCGGACAAAGCCATCGACCTCATGGATGAAGCGGCCAGCAAACTCCGCATTGAAATCGATTCTCTGCCTGAGGAACTCGACAGCATCCAACGCCAAATCATGCAGCTGGAAATTGAAAGAGAAGCCATCCGCCGTGAAAAGGATTTGGAAAAAGAGCAGGGCCTCAGCAGGGAGATTGCAGAGCTTTCTGAAAAACGAAATGAACTCAGGGCGCAGTGGGAAGGCGAAAAAGAAGTAATTCAAGGCATCAGAAAGGAAAAGGAAAGCATCGACAGGCTGAAAATCGAAGCCGATCAGGCAGAAAGGTCAGGCGATTATGGCAAGGTGGCAGAATTGCGCTATGGCAAAATCCGTGAAGCAGAAGAACGCATGGAAACTTTTAACCAAAAGATGCAGGAAAATCAGAAAGGCTCCATGCTGAAGGAGGAAGTTCTTGCCGATGACATTGCGGAAGTGGTGTCCAAATGGACGGGAATTCCCCTCTCTAAAATGCTGCAATCTGACCGGGAAAAACTACTTCATCTTGAAACTGAACTCGGAAAGCGTATTTCCGGTCAGCATGAAGCCATCGCTGCAATTTCAGATGCAGTTCGTCGGAGCCGCGCCGGATTGCAGGATCCCCGCAGGCCCATCGGTTCTTTTATTTTCCTTGGTCCCACCGGCGTGGGAAAGACGGAAGTGGCCAAGGCCTTGGCAGATTACCTTTTCAACGACGAAAATGCCATGGTTCGCATTGATATGTCGGAATACCAGGAAAAGCATGCGGTTAGTCGCCTTGTGGGTGCGCCTCCTGGATATGTGGGCTATGATGAAGGTGGCCAGCTTACCGAAGCCGTTCGCAAGCGCCCGTATTCGATTGTGCTCCTCGATGAAATCGAAAAGGCCCATCCGGATGTTTTCAACATCCTTTTGCAAGTGCTCGACGAAGGCCGGCTCACCGACAACAAAGGCCGCACAGCCAATTTCCGGAACACCATCGTAATCATGACCAGCAACATGGGCGCTTCCATCATTCAGGAAAATTTTAGCCAGATCAATGATGAGAATGCCTTCGACATCATCTTCGAAACCAAAGACCAGGTAATGGAAATGCTCAAACGCAGCATTCGACCGGAGTTTTTAAACCGAATCGATGAAGTCATCATGTTCCGACCACTCAGCCGCGAAGAAATCCGGCAGGTGGTGGACATTCAATTCGCAATCCTCAAAAAGCGCCTCGAAGACAATGGCATTCATGTAGATGCCGAGCCGGCTGTGCTTGATTTCCTTTCCGAAAAAGGCTACGACCCAGCCTTTGGTGCCCGACCACTCAAGCGTGTAATGCAGCAACGCATCATGAATCCAATGTCCAGAGAAATTCTCTCTGGACAAATCAGCAAAGATTCTGTCATCATGCTCACCCTCGATGATGTTGAAATCCGATTCGAAAACCTGAGCAGTCTGGCACTCGAAAAGTAATTTGACAAAAGGAGCTAAAAGGCCTTTTCTATACAGGAAGGGTCTTTTTTTGGGCGTGCCCCCAGCAAAAAATTGCCGGGGTCTGGCTATCCGCCCCTCAAATTTCGGGGCTACTATCCATCACGCGGGTATTGGTGCTTCGCCAGGGTGTAGTTCAGTACTTTTCCTGAGCAAAATATCCTGATAGTAAACCAGTTGGTCCCCAACGCCCAGCTTAAAACAACGATTAAACAGATTCAAATCTTTCCCTGTCACAAATCCGGCCTTCATTAATAGAAGACACCTTTCTGGCGCGGGGAGGATGAAAATCCGCGGAGGGGGCGTTGCATGCGGGGAGGCCGTTCGGATTTTCTTGATATTTTCTTTCTTTTTGATCAAGCAAAAAGAAAATAAAGAAAAGCAGCAAGAAGGATTGTTTTTGGATCGGCCCTGCAAAGCCAGCATACTTTAGATTCGAAATTTCAATTCCCGATAACCAATTCATTATCAAATAAAATTAATTTAGTTGTATAGAAGAATTTATGCTTCGGCTTCTTTTTGTGCTTTGGCATTTTTTAAGATGGGCTTTCGGAATTTTGGCCCAATCATTGCAGTCCAATTCAGAAACCCCGGGTAATCATTATGGCCAAAAGCCGATTTTCAGCAACAATAGATCCTCGCGACAAAAAGCCGCTTTCTAAAAATTCCTTAAAACAGGCCTGGCGGATCTTCGGATTTCTTCGGCCTTACCGCGGTTTATTCATTTCCGGCATGGTGGTGCTCTTGTTATCAGGCCTTACTTCCATGAGTTTTCCATTTATCGCTGGGCAACTTGTGGACTCGGTCAGCAGCGTTTTCCGCAAATGGACAAGAAATGAAATTGCACTGGCGATGTGCGGTGTTCTGCTTGTGCAGGCTTTTCTAAGTTTTATGCGCGTGGAGATTTTTTTCAGGGTAAGCGAGCAATCCATGCGCGACATCCGTTTTCGACTGTTTAGTAAAATCATGTCGCTGCCAATTTCCTTTATCGAAAAGCGCAGGGTGGGGGAGTTAACAAGCCGACTCACTTCCGATGTGACACAACTTCAGGATATTTTGTCTTTTATTTTGGCGGAGTTTGTGCGCCAGGTACTCACAGTGGTGCTTGGTTTGGGCATTATTTTTTGGGTTTCTACCCGACTTTCACTTGTGATGCTGGCCTCATTTCCATTCATTGTGGTGGGTGGCATCATTTTTGGAAAATTCATCCGGAAGCTTTCCAAGAAAGTGACAGATGACCTTGCCGCAGCCAATACCATTGCAGAAGAATCCCTGCAATCCATCAATACTGTAAAATCCTTTACAAACGAGGCTTATGAGGCCAATCGGTATTATGTGGCTTTGCAAAATGTGCTCGGTAATTCTCTGCGTTCAGCAAGGTTTCGGGGCCTCTTTATTTCAACAGTAATCTTTTCTGTTTTTGGCGGTATTGTGCTGGTACTTTGGTACGGACTTGGCCTAGTGGAAAGTGGTGATTTAACCATTGGCAAGCTGGTTTCCTTTATTTTATACACCACATTTATTGCCGCCGCCGCTGGTGGCTTAGGCGATTTGTATGGCCAGATTCAAAAAACCATTGGTTCTTCAGAGCGGATACTTGAAATTCTGGATGTTGATGCAGAGGAAGATTCGGTAAAGGATGCTTTTGATCCGGGTCGTGCAGAAGG
>CAMDMI010000114.1 GCA_945902135.1 Spirosoma fluviale | reverse complement strand
CCCTTCTCCGAAAAGGGATAATGGTCGGAATTGGCGGCTTTGCCTCTCGATTTTATTTCAGGAAGGCAATGGCAGGATTCGTTCAAAGCCTGAAGCCGTGCAAATTCTTTCGGGTGGACTGTGGCGTTTACCACCGTGGCACCTTTTTCGCCAAAGCCCAGTAAGTCGAGGTTAAACAGAAAGCGAATATTTGACAATGGAACCGGTGGGTTTTCGGCCATAAAACTGCTGCCCAGCAAACCGGCTTCCTCTCCGGAAAAAGCGACGAACAATACCGAATACCGAAGTGGTTTTTTGGCAATGGCCCTAGCCATTTCGAGCAACATGGCTACCCCGCTGGCATTGTCGTTGGCGCCTGGAAAGTAAGTGCTTCTGCCCAAGCTTCCCAGATGGTCGTAATGGGCGCAAAGAACAAGGAAGCTGTCTGGTTCGGCAGTGCCTCGAACCATGCCCATTACATTGTAAGTGTCAAGATTCTTAAGGGTGGGATGGAGGCTAATCTTCAAAATGGAATCGCCTTTTTGAAGTGCAGATTCATGCACGAGGATTTCCGGAATTTGGGATTGATTTTCGGAAAGGCTGTGTGTGAGCTTGGATTGCCGGCGAACAATCAGTCCGGGGTTTGAGCTGCCATTCGGCTTGAAGGCTTCTTTGTCCTTTAAAAGGAGGGCAACATTTTTATTAAGATTTTCCTGATTGCTGTCGAGCATGTACGAACCCGTAGCAGTCGGACTCGCCGGGCCCGGGATGAAATCCCGGCCCGGCCGCAGTTTCCTGCCATTAAGCCTTAACTTTGGCTGGCTTGGGAACAAATTTTGAGTGATTTGAAATTCCTGCAGGAAACTGCGGCCGGCAGGCCGAAGGCCTGCCCGGCGAAACCGCAACTCTATATACCGCGCAGCCTTCAAATGCCCCCGAAACAAATACCCTCTTCCTGCCATGCTCTTCGAAGATAATTTTCGAATGCTGGCAACAAATCGTGCGCTGTCCTGGGCTTTTCCCGTGGTTTCAAGCGAAAACAAAATCACCAAAATCCAAAATATCCTTAAAACAAGGGCTTTGGAATAGCAGAATGAATATGTTTGCATCACGGAACAAAGTAAGTCCTAATCTTTCATGAATTCTGGTTGGTCCTCAGGGAAAAAAAAAGGCAACAACAGGTTGTTAATTCTGGCAGCTGGCCTGGTGCTTCTGCTTATTCTGCTAATTGCTTTTAGCCCCAGTGAAAATGCAGGCATTGGTCAGCTCATTTCATCTGCTGCCCCAGATAGTTCCGGCTATGTGCCCGATTCAGCGGCCTTGTCTTCCGGAATTTCGGAGGAAAAAGATTATCTTGAAACACCTGTTCGTGAGCCTGTTGTGGATACCTCCAAAAAGCCAGCGGAAGCCCAGCCTGCAGCAGACACTGTTTCAAAGTCACCCGAAGTTCAGCCTGCGCCTGCAATCGTAACTTCAGGAAATGTGCTCAGTTACAGAATTAGAAAAGGAGACACATTTTTTAAGATTGCTGCCATGTTTGGCAATAAACCTGCAGACCTTCAGGAGCTTAACGGCATGGCCGACATGAACCTGCAGGCCGACAGCGACATCAAAGTTAAAATCAAGGCGAGTCATACAGTTGGACAAGGCGAAGGACTTAATGCGATTGCGGAAAAATATGGAGTGCCTGCCAAAAGCATTAAAATTGCCAATGGCCTCAGCTCTGAATCTCTTGCTTCAGGCACGACCCTGATAATTCCACTTAAGTAATTCCGGCTCCTAGTCCGCGCCCAATGATGTGCGCGCCAATCATGCATTCTAGGCAACGCTTTTTTTGGCAATATTGGGTGTAGAGTTCCTTTCCAGCCTGAGATTCACCAGCCGTTTTTAATTGAATTCCGGCAGAAATTAAATGTCTGCTGCTGGAGTTTTCTTCCGCTTTCTTATTATGCATGAGGTCAGCAGCAGCCAGAATTATTTCCTGATTTCCGGAATGTAAACCTTTGGCCACCAGAAGTGGTACCAGGAAATTCACAAGTAAATGCCTTTCTAAAAATCCGTCTTTTTTTTGCGCATTCTGGTTTCCCATTAAGATTGGTAAAAGGGTTTCAAGGGGGACACCAATTTCAAGGCTGGCAAGCATTTCTGGCAAATGGACCAGAAACTTGGCCAAGTGCCGGGTCCTTTTTTCAGGAAAAGAACCAGGCCGCATTCCGGATTTTTTCCAAAGAATTTTGAATGGCTTGAGTTCGTAGCCGGTGCAAAGTGTTTCGTATTCTGATTTCAGTAATTTTTGCTCTTTGTTTCCTGGGTTATCAAGAAATCCACCCAATCCCAAAAGACAGGCAAGTATTTTACTTTCATTTTCCTTCGCACCATGAAGGAATCTGGCAGGCAAATTCTGAATAAGATTTGTCATCGGTTCTTCATTTCCTTTCATGCCCAGACAACGGGCCAACAACCAGGCAGAACTGAGAATCCAGTCAAATCCATTTTGGGGATGCTCCTGAAGAATTTCTGCTGCACGGTTTTCAAGCCTTTCAACCAGAACTTTATCCAGCATTGAACTGATCAAGACCGACTCTATTTTTCCCAGAAATGGTTTACAGGCAAGATTCTCTTTGGTGGAGATGATTTCGCGATACCGAAGAATAATGCCCAAGGGTATTCGCTCCCGAAGTTCGAAAGTGGGCACCTGGCTGCCATCTTTTCGAAAAACTGGTTTGTTTTGTTCCCACACCACATGCAGGATAACGCCCTCATATGCACGATCATGCTGGTGCCCGTGGAGGTTCCATTCGTCAGAACGCACATGAATTTCAACAGCGCCATTCCATTCTAGGCCATCCATCACAATTCTGGCATTGGCAAAGTCGGGTCCGTCGCTGTGGTTTCGAATTCCCGGCCTGATTACCTGTATTTTAAGTCCGTCAGTTGTTTGAGCCGGGAGGGTATGCAGCTGCTGCTGCCATACCATTTGCAGAAAATCCTCTTTCATCGTTTTTAGTTTTAGTGATTCAAAGTAAATAAATCCTTTCGAAATTTCTTGTGCTGAACAAGGAAGATGCTACCTTTGCCCTCCCTCAAGGCCCAGGTGGCGAAATTGGTAGACGCACTACCTTGAGGTGGTAGCGCCTGAAAGGGTGTGCTGGTTCGAATCCAGTCCTGGGCACAATTGATAAGCCTGCTCCGAAAATTTTTGGGCAGGCTTTTTTTATTAAAGCGCAGATTAGGAGAAGATGGTTTTTTAGTTTTGGGAAAAACAAAGTTTTTTAGGGAGCAATTGTCATTCAGCCATTAGGCCATACTTTTGGCCATATTATTTGAATTCCTGTCATGAAAACAACTTTATCCGGTAAGCTTACTCTTGTTTTTCTTTTATCAATTCTGTTTTCCTGCAAGAAAGAATGTGACCCGACTGAGAATCCGCTTCCGCTTGGAAAGGTTACCAGCCTGCTTTGCAGTTCAGCCAAGGTTTCGGGCAGTACCAAAATCGGAACTTCCGCATCAGGAGTTTCCTGCCGAATAGAGTATGTCGGTGCAAATGCCGGGACTTATCCTGCTCAATCCGTTGCTTCAAGCGGTGTGGCCGGCCTTACTGCTTCGGTGAAAGCAGGTAGTTTTTCGTCTGGTTCTGGATTTTTGGATTTTCTGATTTCCGGCACGCCGCAGGCTGCTGATACTGCACGCTTTAATGTATCAGTTGGTGGCCTCAGCTGTTCCTTCTACATATTGGTTGCAGATTCTTCCAGTTCTGATTATTGCGGGGTGAAGGATGTATTCAATAAAACAAAAACTTATGGCCTTCTGACAGATATTGACGGCAATCGCTACAGAACCATTGAAATAGGCGCCCAAACCTGGATGGCTGAAAACCTAAAAACCTCCCGCTACAAAAACGGGAATCCTATCCCGGAAGTAACTGATGACGCAACCTGGGCAAATTTGTCCACCGGAGCCTCCTGCTGGTACAACAACGACAGCATCGTCCATTCTTGTCCTTATGGCAAACTTTACAACTGGTTTACGGTAGTGAACAACAGTGGCCTTTGCCCGCAAGGTTGGCGGATACCGACGGATGAAGATTGGATGACGCTGGAAAGAGAAATAGGCATGCCTGAATCTGAATTAAGCATGACTGGTGATAGAGGGGCATCTCTTCAAATTGGTGGAAAAATGAAAAGCACTTCAGATGACTGGCTGAGCCCAAATGTAGGGGCAAGTAATTCAAGTGGATTTTCCGTTGTGCCTACTGGATTCCGGTATCCAAATGGTGATTTTTATGTGTATTTGAGCATGACTGCATTCTGGTCTTCCATCGAGTTTTCGGGCGAAAGCGCTTATGACAGAATTTTCAGCAAAGACTATAGTGGAATAGGGCGGTCTAACGGGGCTAAGGTCGATGCGCTTTCAGTACGCTGTGTGAAAGACTAATTTACAAGCCTTTTTTTCAATCAGCAGGTATTTCCCGCCAGGGACCGTAGCGGCTTGGTGTTGCAGGAAAAGTAAAAAGGCAGGAGTCCAAAATTGGGGCATGAAGCATGCTCTCATACTTGTATTATCTGAATCCAGCTTTTCCTGCAACACGGAAGCGCAAGCGTACCCGCGTAGGGCCCGCCCGGGCGGCCATTAAAAAGCAGGCATTTTCATAATGTGGCCGGGTTTCTGATTTTCAGAGCAGCAACATAGCGCGTACGGCAGAAAAACTGTACTTTCCACCCGGTTTACGGCAAGCCTATTCTCCATCCGGAACCTGTTATTTTCCAATGTACCACAGCCGGTTTTTCTTCTTCCGTTTGGCTTCTGCCCTTTCGGAAATTCTAAAGGGCGCACGCTTGATGGAGTGTTATTCTCAGCAGAAGGATGAGCTGCTTTTGCAGTTCTATACCGACAAAGGCAAGGATTTTTTTATTCGTGCAGACCTCTCAGCAGGGGCTTCCATTCTTAGTTTTCCGGAAGACCCAGCCCGTAGCCGAACCAATTCGGTCGCCCTTTTTTCGGAACTCAATGGACAGGTGCTGAGCCATGTTGAGCCTCAACGGTTTGACAGGTTATTCAGTTTTCATTTTGAAAGCGGACTGATTCTGACTTTTAAAATGTATGGGCAACGGTCCAACATTATTCTCCACCAATCCGAAAAGGTTATTTCGGTTTTTAACCACCACCTTCGAAAGGATCTGGAATTGGTTCCTGCTCCCGCAAAACAGCACCCGGAGGAATTTATCTGGCATCCGGACCCTGAAATCCTGGCATCACGCTGCCCCGGTTTTACCAAAAGAATCCGTGGCTATTGGCATGAAATCAGCAAAAACGGATCCACGAAAGAAAGCTTTCAGGCTTTAATTGATTGCCTCACAGGTGATGGGCCTTTGTTCCTTTGCCAAGAAGAAAATGAAGTTTTTGTCAGTTTTTTTCCATTGCCGGAAGTCTTGTTTGAGTCTTCCGACCCCATTGAAATTTCCAACCGCTTTTACCGCCTTTTCTGGCAGGTAAACTGCTTTGGCCGGGAAAAGGAAAAACTGATTCAGGAAAAGGAAAAACAATTGGCCCAGGTTCTGGACCGGATTGAAATCCTACAAACCCAGGTGGAAAGGGCGAGCGGTGAAAGTGCTTTTCGCCTGCATGCGGATTTGCTCATGGCTTATGGTCATGAAATTCAAAAGGGGAGTGAAAAAGCAGTTTTGCCTGCTTTCGATGATTCCGGATTGGTTGAAATTCGCCTGAAAAAGGACCTTTCAATTCCTGAAAATGCGGAACGACTTTACCGCAAAGCCCGCGGGCAGGCGGCTGATTTGCAGCGCTTACTCGATACACTGAACAGCTGGAAAAATAATGCTTCCAGCCTGCGGGAAACGCTAAGTGCGCTTTCCTCTGCCTCTGATTTGCGTGGACTTCGAAAATTAAACCAGCTTCATCCTTCCGTAAATCCGGCTCAGGAAGAGGCCAATCTTCCATTCTGGATTTTTTCGTTTATGAATTATGAAATTCGTGTTGGTAAAAATGCCAAAGGAAATGATGAGCTATTACGCATAAGTCATAAAGACGACCATTGGTTGCATGCACGCGATGTTCCCGGAAGTCATGTGCTGGTGCGAAGAAAAAAAGGACAAAATACGCCCCAGCCGGTGCTGGAAAGGGCTGCGGAATTGGCAGCTTACCACTCGAGGGCAAGAAATGAAAGCCTGAGTCCGGTGATGCTTACAGAAAGAAAATATGTGCGGAAGGTGAAGGGCCTTGCTGCCGGGCAGGTTCGGGTTGAAAAGGAAAAAACGCTTTTGGTAAGTCCCAAAGCCTGAGTTTTTTTACTCACAAACGATGCGCTCGTACTCGTCCTCGGTGAGGTATTGATTTTTGATCGGACCGCCGTGTGAATCAATGTAAATCAGGGTATAAACCGAGCTTTGCTGAACCCTGCTTCCGGCAAAAAAACAAACGCCTCCTTGATATTCGAATGGAATAATCTGGTCGAAAATCGTGGCCGCAATTTCGCCTTTCAGCGTGCTTTCTATCCCGACTTTTCCATCAGACTCGACCTCGTAAATAACTTCATTTTCTCTTTCTGCAAGCACAGAAACTTTCTTTATGGCCTTCACCAATTCTTTGCCACTCTCTAAAAGGTAGGTGTACCAAAACCCATTTTTCTTTACAAGACAACGGGTTGGATTCCAGTACATGATGTCTTCATACTGGCATGGAACTACCTGCTTTCCGGTGTTATCCACAATGCCTGCTTTGTCCTGAATTCGGACAATAAACAAGTTTTTGGACTTGCCGAAATTCCGTGCTGTGCCGCTTAAGTTGGAGAGCAGTATTTTTTGTGTGTATGGGTTGATGATATAAAGACTCTTTCCCTTGGCCACACAAACAAATTCCTTGCTGACGGATGAAATCCCCGAAAATCCCGGCTTAAGCAGGATTTTTCCACTGGTGTCTGCAAGGCCATATTTACGATCCAATTGAATGGAAAGCAGATGCTGATCGATCAGGTAAATCTGGTCCCAGGCAAAAGGCAAAACCTGAATGCCAGTTCTTGAAATCACCGATTTTTTCCCCAATGAATCACTGAGGGAAATGAAATAGGATTGGGAATTGCCTTTTTCACGGACCAATCGCAACAACTCAGGCTGTTTGTTTCCGGAATACGCAATCTCTTTTCCTGAGTCAAAAACCAAATAATTTCGGTTTCCTTTTCTTCCAATACAAGTATTGCCATAAAACTGGCGTAGGCTGTCGAAACTGAATTCTCCAATTGATTTGCCCAATCGGTTGAGCATTCTAAATTTCCCTCCTGATTTTACAATGGCGGTGTTGCCAACAATGTTTACGCGCTCGAAATCAGTTCCAATTTGATTTCCATTGCTATCAATCAAGCTAATTATTCCTTTGTTTTCTACTTGTAGACCCCATTCACATTCAGTGAAGGTGGACTCAGGGCTGCTTTTTAATGGGGAAATCTTGTTTTGACATACATAAAAAGCGTTATCCCCTTCGAAAAGCAATAAGCGCTTAGGGCCTATTTTCTGGATTTTACTGTATCGGAAATTTGGTTTAGGAACTTCATTTTCAAGGCTTCTGAGGATTTCGGTTTCGGATATTAAACCGATTTTTTTTCCCATGCGCAGCGCCAGGAAACTTCCGGAAGTAATTATTTCATCCACCCCAGGCATTTCTATGCTTTGCCCTTTGCTGGTAAAAAGAAATTGCTTGCTGCCCTGCTGAATGGAAAGCAGGTTTGCATTGATGCTCCGGATGCTTTCATACCTCGGGTCCAGAATGACGGTACCTGAAAGACTCACTAAGCCCTCTTTTCTAGCCTTGAAGACTTTTATGATTCCATCCTGAAACCATTCTGCGTCATCATAATCTCCCTCCGAAACCGGGAATGAATCCATGCTAAAAACAGCTACTCGGTTTTTCTGGAAGGCTTTCAAGAAGTTGATGTTGCCGATTTCACAACGCGTCTCCGCTGGAATGGAATCGAACCGGGCCCGGATTACAGAACGCCCCTTTATATCCATCCACCCAAAACGCCCCCTTTCAATGAAGGGAATCAGGTTTAGATTCCGAAGCCGTGCCTGTGCTTCGAAATTTTCAGCCGGGAAACCCTGATATTTTTGGGCAAGCTGGTTTGTGCTAAGGTTGGAATTTTCGAGGTAAAAAATCCATTCCCATGCTTTACTTGTATTCGGGTTTTCGGGGTATTTGTTTATAAACTGGAAATAAGAATCTGGTGTATGCAGGCGGGTGCTGATTTGAAAAATTTTATCGTAGGCTTTCAGTGTATATCGGTTGTTGGGATTCTTTTCTAAAAAGGCTTCCCAATCCTGGAGCTTGCCTTTTTTTGCCGAATTCTGAAAAACCATTAACTCGGAAATTTCCTTTGCCGTATTGGCTTCTCCGGCATCCGGATATTTTTCCAAAAACTGCAT
>CAMDMI010000113.1 GCA_945902135.1 Spirosoma fluviale | reverse complement strand
AAGGCCAAAATTCATTTTAACGCAGGTCATTCCATGAGGGATCTTGCCGCACTTGGTGTGGAAGCCGACCATGGACAGATAAAATCTGGTAAGTGGTTTATCTCAGCATTTTCAACTTCCGAACTTCGTAAAATACGCGCTGCAGGATTTCAGACTGAAATTCTGGTTCAGAACATGACCGAGGATTTCCTTAAAAGGAATGCGGCAGTAAGAGAAAGCAAGGCAATCCTTCAGGATTATTCTGATCCAGTCTGCAATGGAGTTGGCAAGTATAAAATCCCGGCAAATTGGAAATATGGCAGCATGGGCGGCCATCTCACTTACGGGGAAATGTTGCAGCACCTAGATTCAATGAGGATTAAATTTCCAGGTTTGATTAGCATGCGCCTGCCTTTGGATACTTCCATTACTGAAAACGACAGCACGGTTTATTTTGTGCGCATCACGGATAATCCGGGGCTTGTGGAGCCGGAAGAACCGCAGGGATTGTTTACGGCTGTTCATCATGCGCGGGAGCCTGTTGGCATGCATCAATTGATTTTTTTTATGTGGTATCTGCTTGAGAATTATTCAAGTAATGGTGAAATCAAAACTTTACTAAACAACAGTGATTTATATTTTGTGCCTTGCATGAATCCTGATGGATATGCGTATAATTTAGAAATTGAACCCAACGGAGGTGGAATGTGGCGTAAAAATCGCCGCGACAACAAGGATGGAACCTTTGGGGTAGACCTTAACAGAAATTACGGCCACAGATGGGGTATTGACGACTTTGGATCAAGTCCCAATACCAGTGATAATACTTACCGTGGAACAGTTGGATTTTCTGAACCTGAAACAAAAGGGATGAAATCCTTTTGCGAAAGCCATAATTTTAAGGTGGCGCTGAATTACCATACTTATTCAAACCTTTTGATTCAGCCATGGGGGTACGATGGCACTGTGGCTTGTGAAGATTCAGCAATTTTTCGGTCACTTTCCAAAGAATTCATCAAGGAAAACAATTACCGAACCGGAACTGGTATTGAAGTACTCAATTACAACAGCAATGGATGTTCGGATGATTATATGTATGCAACCAATGCTGCAAAGCCTAAAATTCTTGCAATGACGCCGGAGGTTGGGGAAGAATTCTGGCCAACGCAAGATGAAATTCTTCCGCTTTGTCTCAAAAATGTCCATCAAAACCTTTCTGCTATTCGTGCGCTTCATCCCATGATTTCAATCATGGATACCACAGGGGTGTTTTTTCATCCCGGATATACGGTCACCATAGGGCCATCCAGAATTTTATACAAAGTTTCCCGGATTGGTATGAACGCGCAGCCGGTCAATTTTGATGTAACCTTTAAACCATTTGGCAATGGTGCCGAGGGGCTTTTGCCTGTCAACAAATCTTATTCTAACCTATCGCCTGGGCAAACCATTATCGACAGCATCATGATCCCCAATGATGACCTCGCGATGATAAATCCAGACAGGGTTTCCTGGGAAGTTAGAATCAACAATCAAGTGTTTACTAGCGTAGATACCATTATCCATTTTGGTGGAAATCCTTATTCAGATGACATTTTGAGGGATAATTGTGATAATCCAGGCAATTGGCAGGGCAACTGGGTTGTTTCAACTGATGGTCCGCAGCAAGGCACAGGCTACCTGAAAACCAGTGAAGGAAATTATGCACCCGGCACCCGGAATTCCTTTAGGCGGGTAAGACCATTCGACCTGAGGTCTGCGGACATTCGTTCAGCAGAAATGAGTTTCTGGACAAAATTCCGAGTGGAGAAAAATTATGACATGGCATCACTTTCACTGTCAACTGATTCAGGCGCTAATTGGATCAACATTTGCACAGACAAAACCAAACCAAGTTCACCTTTTTCAGCGCAGGCTGGCTATGATACCATCATACCAGTATGGGATGGCAACCAAGATTCATGGAGAAAGGAAATAATTGACTTGCACAGCTTTCTTGGAAACCGGATTTGGCTTCGGTTTAATTTCCGTTCGGATGATTTCACAGAAGACTGGGGATTTGGGGTTGACAACATCCGAATCAGGGTTGGAAATGTAATTACTTCGGTGAAGGACAAAGTGAGCAATTCAGGCCTTGTCCTGCAGGTTGTTCCAAATCCAGGTACTTCCAAGGCCGATTTCAGGTTAATTGGTTCTGATGGAAAGTCTGCCCGTCTTCAAATTTTCGATGCCGCAGGAAAAGTGGTTTTGAAAGCAAATTTGAACGAAGGAAGCAATGCCATTTCAGCCAATTCCCTTGCTCCGGGATGTTATTTTGTGGAAGCAGTTGATGCTTCAGGTGGAATTGCCAGAAGCAGGTGGCTTATCCAATAAGTGCCCATCACATTGGCTGCTGGATAAAATCTCCCCATTTGATCAACATAAGGATAAACTTTCTTTGTGCTGAGACTAAGCCTTGATTACCTTGCACCTGCTTATTAGTATATAGATTCTGAAACTTAATCTATTCTTCAGCCCACCACAATGCGTAAGGTTTTTCTTTTTTGGCTTGCATGCTCATTTTTTCTTTCAACAGGCGGTTTTTTACAAGCCCAGGTTGAAGGCATAAGTATCATTTCCGCGGAAAATTATTTTTTAGACAAGGACTACAGAAATGCATTTGTAGGCTTTGAAGACTATCTTTTAAACATCAAGTACGACCGGGATGTGTCTTACAAAGCAGGTATTTGTGCATGTAGGCTTGGAATAGGAAAACGCGCCATTTTTCATTTGCAATCTGCCAAGTCTGCCGGTAAAACAGACAACTACCTCAGCTATTGGCTTGGGCGGTCATTTTTGCAAAATGAGCAGTGGGATTCAGCAGCTGTTTATCTCGAGCAATACATGGATGTGTTTCCTGTTGATAAATCTTTCCAGAACGAGGCAGCTACATATCTCAAACATATTGAATTTGCAAAGACGATAACATTTGACACGCTTCAGCCCTTCATCATAGAGAATATGGGTCCGGGCATCAATTCTCCCTATTCTGAGTTTCACCCAATGATTACTTTCGATGGTCAGACGATGCTTTTGAGTAGCAGGAAAAAAGGCTTTATGGATGAAAAGCTTTTTGATGACGGTGAATACAAGGAGAAAATTTTTATTTGCCGGAAACAAGAAGATGGTTCTTGGTCTCGCTCTGCGCCCATAAAACTCAATGAGGGCCGAAACCGCGACAATGATTTTGTGGCCATCCAGCTAATTAACAATGACAGCAAGCTTTTGCTTTTTAAAATTTTTCAAGATAAGGCCCATTTGTATGTTTCAGATTATGCAGATGGGGTTTTCAAGGCGCCTTATCAGATTCCAATTGAACCCGATCCAAGGTTTTTTACCGGTGATATTTTCTTTCTGGATGATTTGAAAACCTGCATTTTCACCATGGATGGAAATACCAATTATTTTCAGAATGACTTGTACACCAGCCGCTACGACGACAAGGCCGATAAATGGTCTGTACCAGTTTCACTTGGAAAGAACATCAATACCAACCGCGAAGAAGGTTCTCCGTTTTTGGTGAATGATAGTACACTTTACTTTTCTTCAAAATCCGACAAAGGTTTGGGCCAATATGACATCTACAGATCGAAAAAAGACAAGGCAGGATGGGGTATTCCTGTAAACATTGGTTTTCCATACAACACGGCCAACAACGATCTATACTTCTATATCAGCAAAACAGATACCGGAGCACATTATATTTCTTCGGTTAGAGGTTCAAGCAAAGGATTGGCTGATATCTATCGGGTGCGTCGTACTGAGATTGCCAAGGGGGGAGGAAAATTGGTGGATGATGTTGGCGATCCCATTGCCAATACGCGACTGCTTTTTGAGGATGTTGAGAATTTTCAGAACATTACAGTTACCACAGATTCTTTAGGAAAGTTCAATGCAGATTTTGTAGCTGGAGTCAATTACTATGTTTTCTTTAACACGGGAGAAAAGATGCTGGAAGGCAATTTCCGGATTCTTTTTCCAAGAGTTCATGGTCAAGGCATCAATGAGGATTTGAAGCTCAGTCCAAAAATATTTGCGAAGCCGGAAGCGCCGGTAGAATCCGTGGAATAATATTCCGGAGTTAATCGGAAATTCTATTTCCAAGCATCTTTTTCATGTATTTTCCAAGGATGTCGAACTCTAGATTCACTGAGTCGCCTTCCTTTAAAAACTTGAAATTCGTGTGTTCCCAGGTATAAGGAATAATGGCAACTGAAAATTCTTCGGGGTTTGAATCAACCACAGTCAGGCTTACACCATTCACACAAATAGAGCCCTTTTCAACCGTGAGTTCATTGAACGCTGATGGATGAGAAAACCAGTAACGCCAAGAACCATTGTCTTCAAGAACTTTGGTGCAAATACCCATACAATCTACATGTCCCTGCACAATATGTCCGTCGAATCTGCCGTGGGCCGGCATACACCTTTCCAGATTCAGGGCATCCCCCTGTTTTAGTTTGCCTAGATTGGTTTTGGCCAGGGTTTCGGCAATGGCAGTTACCTGATAGCCTTCCGAATTCAAATTGGTAACCGTTAGGCAAACGCCATTATGACTTAGGCTTTGGTCAACTTTGAGTTCATGCTGAAAGTCGCACCGAAGGAGAATATGCAAATTCCCGCCTTCCGAAATAAGTTCCCTAACGGTTGCGCTTCCTTCTACGATTCCTGTAAACATAGCTTTGAAAATAGCCGGATGGTTTCTGTGGCTGGTTTTACATCATGCACCCTAAGTATATGCGCTCCCTGAACAAGTGCGGCCATATGCAGCGCTGTGCTTCCGTTCAGGGATTCTTCGGGGCTACAATTAAGCGCCCTGTAAATCATTGATTTTCTTGAAATTCCAATCAATATTGGGCAATCCAGAATTTCGAGGTAACGTAGTTCTCTCAACAAGGCAAAGTTTTGTTCTGGATTTTTACTGAAGCCAAAGCCTGGATCAACAACCACATCGGTTATACCGGCTTCGCGGGCACGAGAAATCGCCTGCTGAAGTTCAGAAGCAATTTCTACTGCAATATTTTCATATGAATTTGCCCGATGCATGTCAGCAAAATTACCCCTGCTGTGCATGAGCATGTAAGGAGCTTTATGGCGGGCCACAACGGATAAAAGTTCAACATCAGCATTGCATCCTCGGATGTCGTTGATGATATCAGCTCCTTCAGAAAGAGCGGCTTCTGCCACATTTGGCCGAAAAACATCGGCGGATAAAATGGCCTTAGGAAATTTCATTCTGATGGCACGAATTCCTGGAGCCAGAATTTGAATTTCTTCCTGCTCGGAGATTTCCTGCGCGCCCGGTCTTGATGACATGGCACCAATGTCAAGAATTCCGACACCTTCTTCCAGCATTCTTTCCGCCTTAGAAAGCAGTTCTTTTTCATCATTCAATCTGCTTCCTGCGAAGAATGAATCGGGACTTAAATTGAGGATGCCCATCACCAATGCTTGCGATAGGTCAATCAAGCCAATAGAGGTCTTAATCGAAAAAGGCCTTGGAGGGGAAAATGACAATGCTTGAGCCGGAAAATCAGGCATCTAGAAACAAGGTTTTTAAAGCCGGAAAGTTGGTTTCTGATTCGCTTGGCTTCGGGAATGCAGGACTTTTTCTGGCCAAATCTGACGGGTGTCGGTTTACACCTGTCATCACCAGTTTGTTAGAAGCATATTTTTCTTTGAGGATTTCTGCGGAAGCTTCGGCTGTTTTTGCAAAAAATCCGGATTCCACTGTTTCCTTAAACGGCATTTCTTGCCACTTGCAGAATAGTTTCCATGCCTTTTGGGCAAGTTCATGGCTTAGAATTTCAATCAGATAGCTTCCTGAACCTGGATCAAAGGCCTCGCCAAGATGGGCTTCTTCCAGTGCCAGATGGCCAATGTTGACAGACTGGCGAATGGCATCGGAAGCGAGTGCAGGGTCAAGTGTATGCGGATGAGCCAGAATGCTGTCTGCTCCTCCCATTATCGCCGACATCATAGAGGAAGTATGGCGAAGGAGATTTGTGTCCGGGTCGCTGTGACTCCATGTAACCAGAGAGGTTTCTCCCTGAATATTCCCAGCTGGTTTTCCTGCGCCGTTTTTGTCGCAGAAATTCATCCAAAGCAGGCGCATGGCGCGGAAACGGGCAATTTCAAGAAAAAAGGAAGTGCTTGTTCCAAGGTGAATTGTGGTATTGGCAGCCAGTTCAGAAAATCGTTCATTTCCAATCAAACTGCGGTATTGCTCTGCCACAAGCAAGGCAAAAGCCAAATCCTCCACTGCATTGGCTCCGGCATTGTGAAATGCAGAGGCATGAATTTGAATGGAATTGAGTTTTCGCTCCTCCAGAAACTTTTTGTAATAATCTGTCCATTTGCCAGCACAAAGGCTTTCCACAATCGGGTCGTTTTGGAACTCTGGCTCTGCAGGCAAGAGGTTTTTGCCTTCTGCTAGAATTCCGGACCAGGCCACAAATCCTAGTTTTTCAGCTTCTGCTATTTCATTTTCAGAAAGGCTTGCTGTCGGTAAAGCGGAAACTTTAAACGCTGGTTTCCAATTTGGTTTTTGCTCTTTCCAATGATTGTGAAAATCGATTAAATAGGCGTGTTCCGGACCCAGGCTGCCGACATCATAAATTGGATTTAGGCGAATTTCTTCTGGAAGTTGCCATTGCAAATCTTCCAAACGGATTGGATTTCGGCTGTCTGATTCCAGTTTTCTTTTCCATTCCTCCAAAGCAGGGGAGAGGGCATTGGTGCTTGTCATGGTAGCGTTGTAGAGAACCTGCAATTAAGCCAAAACAGACTGGCTTTTGAAACAGATGTGTTCATAAAAAGCCTCATAAAGAGGAAGAATTCTTTGGATGTCAAATTCCTTGGCCCTTTCAAGGGCAGCCGCTTTAAAAGCTGGCAGGTTTTCTTCCCTGAGGATAAACAAAGCATTTTTTGCCATATCATTCACATCCCCAACATCACTCATAAATCCATTTTTACCTTGAATTACGAGCTCCGGAAGGCCGCCGGTGTTGCTGGAAATAACAGGCACCTCACAAGCCATTGCTTCGAGTGCAGCCAGACCAAAACTCTCTTTTTCGGATGGCATTACAAACAAGTCACAAACCGAAAGAAGTTCTTCCACTGCATCGAGTTTCCCAAGGAATCGCACATCGTGTTCGAGATGAAGTTCACGGCTAAGAATTTCCATCTTCTGCCTTTCGGGGCCATCCCCCACCAGAAGCAGTTTGGCCGGAATTTCTTTTCTCAAAAGGGCGAACATCTGCAATACATCCCCAATTCGTTTTACCTTTCTGAAATTGGAAGTGTGCACCAGTAATTTCTCTCCTGCCGGGCAAATTGCCAGTCGGAAATGCTCCTTGGCATGCTTTCGGAAACGCGACAAATCAATGAAGTTGGGGATTACTTCTATGTGCCTGGAAATGTGAAAAGTGTCTCTTGTTTCGGCAGCAAGATTTGCTGAAACTGTCGTAACGCCATCCGACTGGTTGATGGAAAAGGTGACCACTGGTTCAAATCCTGGATCTTTTCCCACCAAGGTGATATCGGTTCCGTGGAGGGTTGTGATGATGGGGATTTTGATTCCTTCTGAGGCCAGAATCTGGCGCGCCATGTAAGCGGCTGAGGCATGTGGAATCGCATAGTGAACATGAAGAAGATCCAACTGCTCATGTTTTACCACATCCACCATTTTCGAGGCCAAGGCCGTTTCATATGGCGGATATTCAAATAGCGGGTAATGCTCAAAACGAACCTCATGAAAAAATATATTTTCGTTGAGAAAGTCCAGGCGCTGTGGCTGGTTGTAAGTGATAAAATGTATTTGGTGTCCCTTGTCAGCCAATCCTTTACCAAGTTCGGTGGCCACCACGCCGGATCCTCCGAAAGTGGGGTAGCATACTATTCCTATGCGCATATTGAGTAAAGTTTGTTCGTCATTTACCTCCTTTTTGAAAGTCTTGCAACTGGATGTTTAGGGCTGTGGTGGAAATCAGGATTTCGTAAACGGAAAGCATCAAAGACCCTGCCAAAAGCATGAGACTGGCGCCAAAAATCCATTGGGCTGCAGAATTAAGTCCGAAAAAAATCATGGCCATACAAAGCACGCAAGCGGTCAGACTCAGAACCCCGAGCACTTGCATATCTCGAATCAAGCGCAGGCGGTGGCGAAGATTTTTTATTTGCCCGATTCTCCTTTCATCGTGGTCTGCCTCGTACTCCTTGTGCATATTTCGGATGAGCGAACCAAGTGCCAGAAAGCGGTTGGTATAAGCCAGCATAATCAGGCTTAGAGCTGGAAAAAGCAGGGCCGGGGTGTTTAGAGAAATGATCATTTCGGAAGGATAACAACCCCCAAAGATGGGCAATTGTTTGGCGGGGTGGTGGACCTAAGGGGGTAAATTGTAATTTCGCCTTATACCAAGGAATATGTTCAGGAGCTATTACCCAAAGTTGATGA
>CAMDMI010000112.1 GCA_945902135.1 Spirosoma fluviale | reverse complement strand
AAGAAGATTGAATTCAGGCCTTCAGAAAAGGACTTTCGCTGTGCCGCACATGGTGCTGAGTTTGACCTCAATGGAATTGGTAAAAACAAAAAGGGCAGAAAAGGGCTAAAGATTTTTCAAACAGCCATCGAAGGAAATTTTCTGCGAATTACAATGGCCTGATGATTGTTCAATAGTTTTGTCAACCATTAATCGAAAATTCAAATTTTAATCATGGAAAAAGTATCGCGTCTTGAGTTTTTGAAAAAACTAGGTTTTGGTGGAGCAGCTTTAATGGCAACACTCTGCGTTGCTGGCTTAGGCACAAGTTCGTGTAAAAGTAATTCTGCTTCTACTTCTGCAGGGTCAAAGGATTTTACACTTGACCTAAATCAATCTGCTTATGCAGATTTGAAAATAGTCGGAAAGTTTATGGTGGTCCAGGATGTGGTCATCGCTTGTACAGCTGCCGGGACTTATGCTGCGGTTACGGTGATTTGTAGTCATGAGGGAAAAAAGCAGGTCGGGTATCGTGAATCGCAAAAGGATTTTTATTGCACTGCACATGGTGCTGTTTACGACCAGCAGGGAAAAGGAAAGAGCGGTCCATCCTCGGGCGGGCTTCGGGTTTATAACACTTCTCTTACGGGAAATAACCTCAGAATTTATTCCTGAAACCTATCCCTAGGTTGTATTTTTGAATTTTTTCAGAAGAAAAAAGCTGTTTTTGAGTTAAAAAAATGTCAACGCAATATTTTTTTCTATTATAAAATGGCGGTGAACTTGATTTTTGATGAATATAAAGTATTGATGTAATCGAGTTTTTTGTTTTCGTAAAGCGTTGAATTTAAGGCAGATTGCATAAATATCCCCGGCCAAAAGTCGGGGATATTTCTTTTAAAGTCCTGTTAATTAGTTCATATTTGGTAATATAGGTTTTGGGTTAGACTTAAATTTTTTTGAAAGAATGTTGTTTTTTAAAGATTTGTATTCACATTTGCAGCGTGAAAAGAGTTTTTAATTAAACCTAAACCTCTGGTCACAAAACAATTCTTATCCCAAACAAAAAAATGAAAAAAACATTTTCAGTTCTCGCCTCTCTCGTACTCGCTGCTTCTGCAAGCGCACAGTGCGATTTCACAGTACTTCGTGCATCTCAAGGTCCAACCATTTCTGGTGGTACTGTTCCAGCAAATCGTTCTATCCAGGACAATGCTAAAGTTGCTCAAAAATCAGATGTTCAAGGGCAGTCTGCATTTTTCAGCCTTGGCTATAAAGGTTGTATCGTATTGAAATCATCTTGCGCTGTTACCAACACAAACGGTACTGAGCCTGATTTCATCGTATGGGAAACAACTTGGGGTAATTCCTACAATCCTGCTGAAAAAGCCCGCGTATTCGCTTCTCAAAACGGAACCAACTGGACAGATCTTGGAATTTCTTTCGTGGATAATAAAATGGATCTTGGTTCCCTAGCTTGGGCTGATCATTTTATGATCATTGATGCTACCGATAGAATCAATGGTAGTCCTGATGCTTTTGATGTTGACGGTATCGAATACCTTGGTGCTACAATCGAAACTCCTGAAGCTCCTATGCCATCTGCTAATACACTTGCTTCTTATGAAGGTGGTTTACAAGGTAAAAAGAGAAACGGTACTTCTAGTGTGGACGCCATCCGTTCAGTGACTGCAAAAGCTACTGGATTGCCTCAATCTAATGATACCTACAATTTCTATTCATTGGGTTTCGGTGGAACTGCCATCTACAAATTTGCTTATGCAGCCTTCAATAACGTTAAAATTACTGAAACTTCTTTCGGAAGCCCAGCTTGTAGTCGTTATCCTGAAACAGTAAATGTTGAGGGTTCATTTGACGGTACTAACTGGACTGTAATTGCTACCAATTGCCTTGATGCAACTCACCTTATCCCTGCTAGTCTTCAGGGAATGAGCTACATCAAATTCACTGATGTTTCTGACAAAACTAAATTTTCTTCATCTGCTGATGGTTATGATGTAGACGGTGCTGTTGCTGATGTTTACATCGCAGGAACAACTCCTAATGCATGTGCAACTGCTGGAAATGCAGGTCGTTTTGCTATCGAGAACATCGCAGATCAGAACAATGTTCCTGATGAAATCGAGTCTCTTCAGATTCTTGGAGAAACAGTTCTTTTCACTATCCAAGCTGAAGGTGCTGTTCTTCGTGTTACTGATAACATGGGTCGTGTGATTTCTAGCCAGAATGTTGAAGGCAACCTTTGGGATGTAAAGGAGCTTGCTCTTCCATCTGCTGGTCTTGCTTCAGGTATCTACATGTTGACTCTTGAAACTCCAGTTTCAGTTCAGACTGTAAAGTTTGTGAAGTAATTCAATTACTTGATTCATATCGAATCAAACAAAGAAAGGCTGCCTTCGGGTGGCCTTTTTTTATGTGTATATCCACTACAATTGTTGAACTTATTTAGCTTTTTATTATTTCGAAGCATTACCACCCAATGATTTCTATCTGCACGTAGCTAAATTCCGAATCCATCTATGTTCTGTTTTCAATTAAACCCAGAATCTGTAGAACTTCTACAGATTCTGGGTTAAAAAGGTTGTCTGACTGCCACTTCCCTATGAAAAGTTTTTCTACCATCTGATTTCTCCCAAAAATCTGGAGGTTCGGAATTTTTACCGTTATTTCGAACAAAGATTTTTTCACCTGTTAAATGAAATAATATTGGCCATGAAGAAACTGGCGTTTGTAATTCTGTTATCGGGAAAGTTTCTGGTTCCGTCAGCGGAATCTCTTGCCCAGACCCACCTGTTTGTAAAATTGAGCAGTGGCATTACTCAAAGCTACCCACTGAATGAAATCAGGAGCCTTAAATTCGGAAATTCCAGTTTGATTGTAAATCCACTTGTTTCTGCCCCTGTCTCCTACAATACTTCGGCTATTGCAGAGTACTACTTTGGCAATTCCACAGGTATCGAAGAAGTGAATTTTCCTTTTGATCTTTCACTTTCTATTTTCCCGAATCCGGCCAGCGACCGTATGTCTGTTCAGTATGCAAGTCAGGCCAATGAACTAATACAGATATCCCTGCATGATGCTACCGGCAGAATTATTCAAAATATTTACAAGGGGCATCATCTGGGCCGGAAGGTCTATGAGCAGGCTCTGTACGTACCTGCAGGATTATATTTTTGCCGGATTTCAAGCGATACAAAAGTTATTTCGAAACCTGTTGTTATTCAATAATATGAAAATCTTCAGAATACTTTCAGCCGCCATTTTCTTTACTGCTTCTGGCCTTTCAGCTCAGATTACCCAGCGCATCCATACAGGCAACGACACCATTAATTCCATTATTTCAGATATCGACAGCATTATATTCAATACCATTGACAGTAAAATGAAGGTACTGTTGCCTGGTCAGGATTGCGGACTTATGGTTAACCTCGGGGAGATAAGTAAGGTCACTTTCAATGGCAGTTTTTCAAATGATATTTCAGCTTCATGTGGTTCTCCCAATGTTCACAAATCCGGGATAAATTATGGCAGCCTGACGGACCAGCAGGGCAATGTATATAAAACCGTTGTTATAGGTGGAAAGGAATGGATGGCAGAAAATCTTAAGACAAATGTTTACAGAAATGGTGATGCCATTCCGAATATCACGGATGTGCAGAGCTGGCAGGGTACCAGTTCTGGAGCATGGGTTCACTATTCGGGCAGTAGTCAGAACGATTGTCCTTACGGCAAGTTATACAACTGGCGTGCTGTAAGTGATTCAAGGAATCTTTGTCCTGCCGGATGGCATGTACCCTCAGATATAGAATGGAGGGCACTGGAAGATTCACTCGGGGGTGCTCAGGTTGCTGGTCAAAAGTTAAAGAGTATGGTACTGCGTTACTGGCAATGCCCTAACGATTTTTCAGATAACAGCAGTGGGTTCTCCGGATTGCCCGGTGGCGGAAGAATTATTTTCGGAGGATATTATCAGGCAGGATTCAAAGGATGGTGGTGGACCTCCACCCAGCTGGATGCCAATCTGGCTTATTACCGCGAACTGGATTATAACCAGCCTTCTGTTTACAGGAATGGAGACGGAACCGATAAGCAGCACGGCCTCAGCGTTCGCTGCATGAAGGATTGAACAAGCAGAGCGGTCAGCTTTTCAGGGAAGGCCCTAAAAATAATAACCAGAAGAAAGCCGCTATTTTTACGGGAAGTAGCCTGAGAGGTTTTCCCTGATACTTGTCCCGTTGCTGTATTTTTCTGTTTCCACAGAAGAAAAAAACTGTTTTAAGTTAAAAAAAATGACAACGCAATATTTTTTTCTATTAAAAATCAGTAGTGAACTATCTTTTTGATAAAGATAAATTGTTGATGTAATCGAGTTTTTTGTTTTCGTAAAGCGTTGAATTTAAGGCAGATTGCAGAAATATCCCCGGCTAAAAGTCGGGGATATTTCGTTTAAAGGCCTGTTACTCTGTTTCTAATCGGTAATACAGGTTTTGCGCCAGACTTAAATTTTTTCGAAAGAATATTGTTTTTTCAAGATTTGTATTCACATTTGCAAAGTGAAAGAAGTTTTAATTAAACCAAACCAAAAGCACTAAAGCTTCATTTCATATAAATCATTTATTATTCCAAACCAAAAAAAAATGAAAAAAACCTTTTCTTTCATCGCATCTCTGGTACTTGCTGCTGCGGCGCAAGCAACCACCCTTTCCGATTTAAACTTCATCGGTGAGTTCAATGGCAACAAATATTACACCTCTCCAGACGCACGTTCTTGGGCAGACTGTAATGGACTTGCTACATCTTTTGGTCCAGGAGTACATTTGGCTTCCATTGCTTCTCAGGCCGAAAATGATTTCTTAACCAGCGCAACAGTAAGCGGTGCTAATGCTTATGGCACCAATGGAACCGATTGCTGGATCGGACTTTATCAGGACGTAACAGCTGCAGACTTTGCTGAGCCGGCTGGTGGATGGCGTTGGTCTGATGGCAGTCCAATGGTGTACATGAACTGGAAATCAACTGAGCCAAATGACTGGCGCACTGAAAATCATGGACATTTCAATCGTTTCCCGGGTGGTCTCTGGAATGACGAAAAGGAAAGCAACCTTAAAAAGGCACTCATTGAAGTAGAGGCTTATTATTTCACACCTCAATTAACTGAAGTTTGTTATCTTCAAGGTCCAAGTAATAATGGTGGAGCTATTGCTGCCAATCGTTCTGATATCACCAAGGCATTAACGGCCCAAAACAGTGATGTAGCGGGACCTATCAATTTCTTTTCACTTGGTTATGGTGGATGGGCTATTCTCAAAGCCGACCGTCCTATCTTGAATGGTCCTGGTAATGATGTAAGCCTGATTGAAACTACATGGGGCGAAGGATCTTACCCTCTTGGAGAATCTGCTCGTTTATTTGCTTCTCAGGATGGTGTTGCTTTTGTTGATCTGGGAGTAACAAAATATAATGGATCATTTGAATTCGGAGCATTATTAACATGGGCTCAGTATTTCATGGTGGTGGATGCTACCCCAATGTCAAATTCATATGATGCATTTGATCTTGACGGTCTTGTATTTACAACCCCTGGTCTTCTTGGTTCAACACCAGCACCAGATCCTTCTCTTGGCAGCGCTCTTGTAGCATATGTAAGTGGTATGCAAGGAAAGCAGAAAGGCGGAGCCAATGTTCCTTCTGTTCGTTCTAATACTGCCAAAGGCCTTGGTGCTCCTCAGTTGAATGATACCTACAATTTCTACTCTTTAGGTTTTGCTGGTACTGCCGTTTACCGTTTCGGATACGGAGTAATGAATAATCCAGGAGCTGATATCCAGGTTGTGGAAACTTCTTTCGGAAGGCCTTCCTGCGCTCGTTATCCTGAGCATGTAAGTGTTGCTGTTTCTTACGACGGAAACACTTGGTTTGAAAAAGGAATTCTTTGTCAGGATGGAACAGTTGATGTTGCTCCTCACACAGGTGTTAGCTTCATCAAGTTCACAGATGCTTCTGACCGTACTAAATTCAATCCTTCTGCAGATGGCTGGGATTTGGATGGTGCAATTAACCTAGGTATGGGAAGTGAAGCTACACCTACTTCTCCATGTCTGATCATCGCAGGCAAAATGAGCATTTCTCAAACGGCTGATCAGGAGAATGTTCCTGATGAGCTTCAGGCTCTGCAGATTTATGGCCAAACAGCTGTATTCTCAATGGCTGCTGATCAGGTTACCGTTAGAATCTCTGACAACATTGGTCGTCAGATTTCCAGCGAAGTAGTTTCAGGCAAAATCTGGGATTCAGTTGAATACAACCTTCCAGAGTTGAAGTCAGGTATTTACATCATGACGGTTGAATCATCTGTTTCCCGCGATGTAATCAAGTTTGTGAAGTAATATTCAACAACTTTTAAAAGAAAGGGCTGCCATTTACGGCAGCCCTTTCTTTTTGAGTCTGGATAAGACTTACAAAAAAGCCTTTCACAAATGGAAAGGCTTTTTTGTTTTCAGTGAATGAGTCTTACAACTTCCTGTCAATTTCGAAGGCTTCCAAATAGTCGGCCACTCTTCGTACAAACATTCCACCCAATGAGCCATCTACCACGCGGTGGTCGTAGCTGTGGGAAAGGAACATCATTTGTCGAACACCGATTACATCTCCCTGAGGAGTTTCGATTACTGCTGGTTTTTTACGCACAGCACCCAAAGCAAGAATGCCGATTTGAGGTTGCATGATGATGGGAGTTCCCATTACATTTCCAAAAGACCCAACATTGGAAGCTTTAGGGTCTATTTTTTTAATATATGTGATATATTATTCTATTTAATATAATTATATAAGTAAAAAACAATTTATTATATATACTATAATTGGTATTTTTATCCTATAAAGTCATTTTAATAATGAATATGGTTTATTTTAAAAGCTTGTGATAGAAAATAAATACAATTTTCTCCTGAAAAATATTTTTCAGAAAAGTGATTTTTGTTGAGATGTATGATTATTATTGTTTTTCAAAAATTAAAGTAATTCTAAACAATTAAACCTTTCGGTATGAAAATTTTTCTGTCACATGTTATAGCAGCGATAGGCTTTGGGCTAATCGTTCCTAATTTATCGTCTGCTCAGCAGGTCTCCCCTGGAGGCATCAAAAAGTACACCAGCGATTCCGATTTTAGTGAGGGACTCAAATTGAGTGTAAATTCAGACATCTCTGGTTCACTTCGCCTAGATCAACCAAATCAGCCATTACCTTATGTTAATATTCCTTGTAGTGGACGAGGAACGCTCGTGCGTATACATGTTGGCACAGGAGCGATTGTTGGTGAATATACTACGGCTCCTGCCGATATGAAGAAGAATCCATCCAGGACTACGGTTGATAAGTTTGGTAATATCTGGGTAACCAATCGTGATGAAGATGGTTTGATGAATGGTATGCAAATGGGTTCCGTTACCAGAATTGGAATCACCATTGGGGGTACGCGGACAAATGCATTTGGGCAATCTGATCCAAACGGACAATACCTTAAGCCTCCATTTTTATACAATACCTGTATTGACCGAAATGGTGATGGTCTGATAAAAACATCCAAAGGGCTTGGCGATGTTCTTGCGTGGACAAATGCAGGAGGAGCAAATACTTTTGGTGGCGTTTCAACAGCAGAAGACGAATCTGTAATTACCTATACCCGTGTTTTGGCAACTGGTGCCAGAACTGTGGCAATTGACGAAAACAATGATGTTTGGATTGGTGGCAGTAATAATTTCTGGCACGAAAAATTGGATGGTCAGACGGGGAACCGGATTCCGGGTACCGAGTTCAATCTTGGAGCTGGTGGATACGGCGGCCTTATTGATGGAAACGGAATTTTGTGGTCAGCTGGTCCCCGAGATGGAAATCCACTTCTCCGTTATGATACCAAAGGTTTAACATCTCCTCCAGGACAAGTTCTTTATGGGAAAGGTGATTATGGTGTAGGTATTGATCCAAATACCGGGGAAGTGTGGTCTACTACTTTCACGGAAGGAATTGTTCATAAGCTGGATGCTGCAGGTAACATTCTTGGTTCTTTTCCCCATGGAAACCAATATGCGCAAGGCGTAGCTGTAGATGCGTTTCAGAATGTTTGGATAGCTCATTCCCTTGTTAATGGATTTACTGTTGGTCACTTAAAAACAGATGGAACTTTTGTTGGCAATGTTCAATTGAATGAGGCCGGCCCAACCGGAGTAGCAATTGATGCTTTTGGAAATGTTTGGGTTTCGAATAATAATTCTAATTCCGTTTCCAGGATTAATCCAAATGCCGGACCAATCGGAAATGGTGGTTTTCCCATCGGAGCTGTAGACCTGACCATTCCTTTGGGTGCCAATGCAAATCCTTATACTTACAGTGATATGACTGGTTTTGTGGTGCTGAATTGCACAGTTCCTTCTGGTTCATGGACAGTTGTGCATGATGGTCTAGAAGCTGGTCGTAAATGGGGA
>CAMDMI010000111.1 GCA_945902135.1 Spirosoma fluviale | reverse complement strand
CATGTCGGACACCATAAATGATTTTACTACCATTATTTCCGATGGAAGTTTCATTCATCAGAAATGCGGCTCTCATGCGGGTTCTGGCTTTATAAAAATCTGAACGCAGCGTTGTTTCAAAGAGTGTAAGGTAGTTAGGAGCAAAATTTTCCTCCCGAAAAATGGAATCGGGCGAAAGCGAAGTAACCGAATTTCCAAGTTCTCCACCTTTATAAAGGTAATTTCGGCCATCAAAACTACGCTCGCGGTTCTGGATTAATACGCCAGCTTTCGCAAGGTTTTTAACTTTCAAAATTTTGAATGGCTGCGAATAATTCACTTCAGCAGATGTGCTTAACTCCTTCATTTCTGAGAAAAACTTTCCTGAGATGTCATTCGAGAAGGAGGTTGGATTTCCAGCCCCAAGCATGGAAGCGGTAAATTTTTCGATTTTCCCTTTCTCTATGTCATAAGTGCCGTTTCGGGCATAAATCATCCTGCTATAATCTGGTGTATTCCGATAAAGATAATTCAAGCCAGTAATCACTTCCAGTTTTCCACCTTCGGTTCCGATGTTTCGCTCATAACCTAGTTGGTGACTTAGCAGCGAATTTTGCTCATAGAAAGAAACTGTTGTTGTTTTTTCATCATACAATATAGCCGAAGGATTTGCGTACTCGCTTTTTTCCCTGCTGGAGAACTGGCTTAAATTGCTACCCGTCTGGGAGAAGAAATTGCGGAAGGAAATTTTGCTTGCAGCATCTGGGCGTATGGAAGCATTAAGGATGGCTGATAAGGAGGTGAGCGTTTTGTACCTGTCTTGAAAAGTCTGATCGTTTTCGGTAATTGGAAGGCCCGGATTGATGGTGGGATATTCGGAGCTAAAAAAATTCCGGAGATTGTTCTGATAATAATTCAGGCTGAAAACCAAGCCACTGGTTTTCCCGAAAACCTTTCCTCTTCTTCCCATGGAGAATTGACCTGAAAAGTTCGGAGCAGATTTAAATTGCTCTGGAACCACCTGGTGGTTAAACGAAATTGACTGGCGGGAACGCTCCTGAGCGTCTTCATTGGCAAATGCTTTGTTCGTACTCCATGCATTCACGGGTATACTTCTAAAACCATTGTCGAAGCCCAAATTATCGGTTCCAGATTGCTTGATTCGGCGAAAGTCTTTGAAAGTTGTTAACGAGTTATATTCTCCAGCAAGCGAAACCTGCATGGTATTGGCATTGGGAATATCCAGGGTCTGGATTTTGATTAGTCCACCGGCCACATCACCCGGCTGATCTGGAGTAGCCGTTTTGGATACCACAATTTTGTCCAAAAGGTTGGAAGGGAATAACTCCAAACTGAATGCCTTTTTGTCTGACTCTGTGCTGGTAATGGCTACACCATTGAGCTGGCCCATGTTGTAACGCTCACTTAGGCCACGAACCATTGCAAATTTTCCTTCGCGAACGGAAGTACCCGATATACGGCGAAAGGACTCAGATAGATTTCGGTCGGGCGTTTTGGTGAGCATTTCAGCCGTAATGCCACTGCCGATGCTACTCGCTGCCCGCTGATCTTTGAGCAGGGCATTTTCATTGTTGCGGGCCGCTTCAACGACAATCTCAACCTCCTTGATGTCCTTGGCCATTTGACGAAGATATACAGTAAGGGGAGTGTTTTCACCTGGCTTGATTTTAACTCCTTGAAACTGTCTGATTTGATAACCCAGATATTTAAAAACTACCTCATAATTTCCTTCCGGAAGTGAAATCCGAAAATTACCGTCAAAGTCGGCAGTTGCTCCTTTTCCTGTACCCGTTACCACAAGCACAGCACCAAATAAAGGCTCATTGCCAGCCTCATCTAAGATGCGGCCTGTGAGTTGGCCTTCTTTGGTTTGGGCCTTCAAATTCAGTTGAAATAGCACTATAAATAGTAGACTATTTCTGATAGAAGACATGTGGAAAGAAGCAAGAAGTTTCATTCGGCTAAATTCTGAACTGAATTACTTTTAATGTTATTTATTCATTATCCCGTTGTTGGATATGCGTTAAAAATTGGGTGTAAATGGTTAATTATTAGCACAAAATTCCCAACTGCTTCACGATTCAGAAACATTGGAGATTGCCAAAATCAATCGACTATGCGTAATTGCCATCCATGATTACCTATCATATTTGTTTCAACAAAACAAGATTTAAACTTTGGATCTCAGGTATTTGTCTGCTGGCCATCCATGCATGTAAAACACCGGTGATTGAGCCAGAAACCGCATTGCCACCCGGAACTGGAACGGTGGTGATTTATCCATTAAAGACGACCAGCTTCCCCGGATTTTCTGGAGAATTTCAAATGGAAAAACTCAGCGATGGAAGTGCTTCCGGTAAACTTATTTTGAAAGGTTTCGATCCTGCAAAGCGCTACTTCGGAAAAATAAGCCGTACCGAAGCATCCAGTGCAGCTGTTTCTGACTTTGCAGATTTGCATGAGTTGGATGGAGGAGGAATAAGTGTTGCACATCTTAAAAAAGACTATTCCAATAAGCCGCTACAATTTGACTCACTGCGTAAAATCGAAGGAGTTGTACGCGTTTTAGAATTCAACCCGGAAGGTGGATCCAGCCGCGAAGTCCTAAGAGGAGACTTTGGCTCCAGCGTAATCCTTGATGAGGTAAAAATTTTCCAGATATCTGATGCTTCGCAGAGCGGTTTCAACGGCTCAATTACCTTCAAAAAACGAATAAATGGCAATATATTGTTCTCCGGAAATCTAAATGGTTTGTCGGGAACCAATCAGCTAGAACTTTCTTTTTTCCGTGGGAGTCCAAATGGCATAAACTACCGTGTAAGAAAGCTGGGCCAGATTTCATCCGTTAATGCTTCAGAATTCAACATCAACTTTCCAGAAAATCTTCCTGGACTTAATGCCTTTGATACTCTAAATGGTTTCATCGCTTTCGAAGAAGTAGGGAATTCTCCAGACAGCACCGATTTCAAAGCATTGACGCTGTTTGGAGGAAATGTTGCCACCGGTAACAGAATTGAATATCCCCTTTATTCTGCAAGTGATTCCAGCGTCCTAGCAATGGTTGAATTTGCGGAATTTGGACAATCAGGCTCGCCTGTTCGGATGAAATTCACGGCCCTTTCCGGTCAGAACCTAAGCAATCTGTTTTTAAGCTTACACCGTGGATTATGGCTGGATCAGGCAGATAAAATTTTGTCAATCAGGATTCCGTCTTCGGGAAAATTTGAAAAGACCAACATTCCGGATGGAAGCGGTAATCTTTTAACATTCAATAATATAAGCACATGGAATGCTCACTTAAGGCTGTCAGAAGATTCCTTAGGCAGCAACCGTAGTGGCATAGCAGATATTGGAGCAAATGAGGTTATGAAAACCGACTCAATTGTTTCCTATTTAAATGAACTCAATCCTAATCCTTTTTATGGTAAAGGGGGTAGCATAACATTTAAGAAGCGCCTCAATGGAAATGTACTCGCCTGTTTCCGGCTTAGCAGCACGGAATCCGGGGTTGACAACAACATCATTATCCGGACTGGACCGAAGCCAGCTGCACTATTCGATACAACTGCCAGAGTTTGTAGGGTTGCTGTATTCAATGGTATCAATCCAGGTTTTTACAAAGGTTTTTCAAAACCGGTAAAATCAAACGGCCAGCCTTTTACCTGGACAGAGCTACAGCAGGCAAAAACTGAAAACAATTACCTTGAGTATAGTTTTTCCGACTCTGGTTTTCTTCAGGAGGTGATGAGTCGTGGCGATTTGTAGAAAATGAAAATGAAGAAACACCTCATTGTTTTGCATGGCCCCACCCAGTGTGGAAAAACCAGCACCATCAAAATGGTTTTGCATGCCATCCACCTGTTAGAACCCGAACTTGAGTTCCGGGGAAAAAATTGGGTGGAATGCCTTGAGGTTCTGTTGCTGGATGGCTTGAGAATTGGCATTACTTCACGCAGCGACAAGTATGCAAACCTCGCCCAAAACCTTCAATTTCTGTCAAATGAAAAATCCTGTGACATCATCATTTGCACTGCAAATGAAATGATGAAAGGGGTAAAAGACCTATTTCTCGAATTTCAAAACAGCGATTGGGAAATCGTTCGGGTTCAAAAATATCCGGTGTATTTCACTAGAGAAAATAAGGATAACCAAATCCGGCTTAACCAAGCAGCTGCACAAAAATTAATGGACAAATTCAATCTGATAAAATCAAATCATTCGAAATAATGACAATCACAGAAAATCAAATCAACTTAAATTCAGTTAAATCCAAAGCCCAAAAACTGAATTTCATTGAGTCACTTTTTTATCCTTTGCTACTCTTGAATTTTGCCATTTCGGTAAAACTTCTGGATTGGAGAGAAGATCGCTATATGGCAAAGGCGGCATCCTTGACTTCCTGGCAATTTTTCTTTATAATATCTAGCACTACAATCTGGGCATTTCCGGCCATCCGTACTACAAATGATATTTACTGGATTTTCTGCACCCTGTCATTTTTTGCTTTTACATCACTGTTTGGCATGAACAAATGGTTGCAAAGTGTGATCAACAAATCGCGAATAGGAAGTAAAATTTCGAAAAAATCGAATCTTGAATTCCTCAATACTTTGGGAATTTTTTTATTGGTTTTATCCTTTTTGACATTTTTTAGCACTGTTGTTTTGAAGGCCTACTGGTACCACACCCGCTTCTTTTGGTGGAATCATTAAGGTTAATCAGGCAAGCGATTCCTGATTAATTGCCACAAAATAGAAAAGAGGCCGCAAGCCATCGCACTGCCTTTTATCACACGAAAGTGTTATTGTGGACATCACCACAGACCTAGACATTTGTTTCATGCTGTCATCCATAAAGAGACGGGCAAAAACATATGAAAACAACAATTTCAATTATTGCAACGCTGCTGTTCAGCACAAACATCATTGCTCAATCCATTGGTCCGGATCCGTCTTTTGGGAATGGCGGCGCAGCAAACCACTTGTTGGCAAAGGGAACCGAAAGAATTTTTTGCAGCCAGGCCCTCTCTGATGGGGCTTCGATTGCAGGAGGTATTATTTTAAATAAGGATCAGGATTTTTTTCTGACTAAAATACTAAGCAGTGGCCTAAGAGACAACACCTTCGGCAACAATGGTTTTATTAGCATTGACAACCAAGAAGGCACCGAATCAATTAGTTCACTTGCATTGCGGCCGGATGGAAAAATCCTAGCGGTAGGAAGCATTAAGCGCAGCGGAACTACAAGAGGCATGGTATTTAGGTTTAATTCAAATGGAAGTCCCGACACCAGTTTTGGAACCGGGGGTTTACTTGAATATAAATTGAATTCAGCAAGTACCTCATATACTTCTAATTCTGCTATTAAACTTCTAAGCGATGGCAAATTTCTTTTAACCGGTAGTTGCAATTCAGGAACTAAATACAAAGCATTTGTCCAAAAACGAAATGAAGACGGCAGTGTAGACTCTGCATTTGGTACCAGTGGAAGTACCCTCATTTCATATACAACAGACAATTATAGCCTTGGCACGGATTTAGCCATCGCAGCGGATGGTGGCATTTTAATTTATGGTGAGGTCTATACAACCAAGTACTTTTTGGGCATGGCCAAACTCACTTCTGCTGGACTTTTAGATGTTTCCTTTTCGGGAGATGGCCTCGCGACCTCCTCGCCCTTCACATCCCAAAGTTATCCAACCAGAATTTTTGCGCTGCCGTCTGGCAAACTGAGGATTGTAGCCTATGGATACAACACCAATTCTTTTGAAAAAATCAGCGCAGCTGGCTTTAAGGCAAATGGAACTGCTGATTCCACATTTGGAACAAATGGAATTGCCCAGTATTCGGGGAGCTCGGATTTCAACGGCGCTTATGCTGCCGAACTTTTGGATGACGGATCTTTCCTGATTGGTGGTGAGATTTACATTGCAGGAAAATACCAGGCAAGCTTGCTCAAAATAAATGCAAGCGGCAGTCCGGTAAGCAGCTTTGGAACAGCCGGATTTGCAACTTTCAACGCCACCGCTGTAGAAAATTTCTGCAATGCCATTGCCATATCAGGCGGAAGAATTTTAATGATGGGAGGTCAGTATCAGCAGCAAGACAATTCCATTGTTTCATTTGCTTTTGGAATTAATGCAAGCACCGCAACATTAGACCAGGCATTTGCCAATGGCGGCAGGGCATTTTTCAAAGAATCAAAAGCCAGCACCCGCCCGGGCCGCCTCATCAAAACTGCTGATGGAAAATACCTGGCAACTGGTACACTGGAAAATCTCAATAGCGACCTTTTTCTTTCACGCTTCAACAGCAATGGCAGCCTTGACCAAACTTATGAAAATCAAGGATTGGGAATCAAGAATTTCAATGGCTCGGACATCTTCAAATCTCAGATAAGCTTAAGGAATGGAAAGGAAATGGTTCTTCTAAGTTCCGGAACTCAAACCCTCACATTTGGCACACTTGGCACTTTTTCTGGAACGGAAAAATATGGTCTATACTCGTACAATCCTTTACAGGGGTCTACTTCCGGGACTCTGACCACTGGAACAGTAAGCACAGGAGAATTTCAAGTGCCCGTGGCCGCTACGCTCGACCATAAAGGCAGGGTAATTGTGGCAGTGAAAGGCCAGCAACCCACAAGAAACACAGGCTATCTTGTCCGTTGGAATGCAGAAGCATCAGCAGTAGATGCCAGCTTTGGCACCAATGGAAAACGGACATTGTACAGCAACATGTTCAACAGCGAACAAGAAATACGCGACATTGAAGGTGATTCTGAAGGAAATCTATTTGTTCTTGAGTACGAAAAACCCGCTTCTGCTACGCCTGGAGGAATGTTTCTGAGCAAGCGCGACAGCAATTTTACTTCTGTAAATAGCTTTGGTACATTGGGACAATGTCAGATAATTGACAATACGGCCAATCTTTTCAACCCGAGTAACATGATAACAAACAATGGGCAGATTTTGGTGAATGGATCAAAAGCCGGAATTAGGACCATTGCCAGAATAAGTTCAGATGGCCAATTTCTGGGTTTTATCTCATTACCGGAATTCAATACTGTATCAAAAGTATTATTTATTGCCGACGGCTCTGCAATCATTTTCGGCACCGGAACCGATGGTTTTATCCGGATAGTCCGGGTTCTGGCGAATGGAAGCATTGATGGTACTTTTAATGACAACGGAGTATTTGCCGGTAATTTCTTTGGAGGAAAAAGTTCTTTAGTTGACGCCATAATGGAAGGAAACGGAACTTCTTTTACAATTCTTGCACAAACCACGGGCGAGTCAGGTGGTAGCTGGCTTTCACTGTTAAAACTCAATGTCATAACAGGCAACGAAGTAAAAATTGAAATGGTGAAAAATTCACCGGTACTTTACCCCAACCCGACGAAAGAAAAACTATTCTGGAAAAATGACAGGACAGCTACCTTCCGGCTTCGTATTTTTGATAAAAATGCAAGGCAAATTGGCTCTGAAACAATTTCAACAGGAGATTTGGGCATGGACCTTGCGGGATTACCTGCGGGAACCTATTACCTGAAAATGAGCAATGAGAAAGAAACCATCACCCGCCCCTTTATCAAAGAATAAATCTTGAACGAAATCCTGACAACAAATCGCCTTTCATTACGAAAATTCAGCAAGGAAGATGCCGGATTTATTCTGGAACTGACCAACACAGCTGGATTTCTGAAAAATGTTGGCGACCATAAAATCAGGACTTTGGAGGATGCAGAAAACTACATTGTAAACAGACTTTCTGCTTCTTATGAGAAATACGGATTTGGATTCTGGGTTTGCGAAATCCGAGAAAGTGGAATTCCAGCAGGCTTGTGTGGTTTGATCAAAAGGGATGGTTTTGAGTACCCTGAAATTGGATTTGCATACCTGCCGGAATTTTATGGAATTGGATTTGCGACCGAAGTCGCCTTGGCGGTAAAACAATACGCAGGGAAAGAACTTGGTCTTGAATTTATCATGGCCATTGCCAATCCAGGAAACGATGCATCCATTCGGGTGCTTTCCAAATTGGGTATGCTTGAAACTGGCCGCACTCGGCTTCCCGGTGAATTGGAAGATGTTCTGGTTTTTGGGCCGGTTGCGACTTTGCCGTTTATACAAGAACAATAATCATAGGATTTGGCTCGTTGAAGCATTGAAATCGATTGCGGATTTTGGCTGATTTCCACTAAATTGGCTTTAACCAAAATTCAGCCCATGAAAACCATTAAAGGACTTTGCTTTTTGTTGTTCACAGCCTTAATGGCTTGCGGCTCGGGTGATTTTAGGGAACCGCCAACCGTAATATTTGGTGAGCCTCAGCCCGCAGATATTGACAATTTACCCGCTTTCCCAAAAAGAATTCAAGGGCAATTCCGGGGCCTCGCTGAGGGAAATATTCTGAACATTTCCGACAAGCTTATCATCAGCACCAGCGAGTTTGATGAAAAAATGAGCATCGCATCCCTGGACAGCAACGCAGTCCTAATCGGTGATACCCTGGTAGAAAAAAACAGTGGTAAAAAAGAACAAGTCCTGATTCAAGGAGACAGCCTTGTCCGGCATTTTTC
>CAMDMI010000110.1 GCA_945902135.1 Spirosoma fluviale | reverse complement strand
AAGGCCATCGTCTTCCATTTCAAAAACGGATTGTTTGATGCCCAATCCGATGGCAGAACTTCCGGCAGCGGAATCATTCAAATGAACCTGTGCATGCTGCGAAATGCCCGGATAATTGGTGAATGCAATGGCATTCTCCGCCCGAAAGTGCTGGTCAATTGAACTGCTGTTGTACACACAGTTGGATACTTTATCCGGACCAGTTCCGAGCATGAGTCCTGCCTCGCCGCATACCTGAATGGCTTTGTATCGAATGCCGGAGCCCTGATATCCGTAAGCATCGGCAAAGCCAAATCGCCCGTTTTGTGTGGCAGTTATCTGAACAAAATTGCGGTCCAAATCCAGCCATGCTGCATTAAGACTGAGGGTAAACCAGCGGTGGTCGGTGTAATTGCCTGCAGTGATGTCAACCCGGATGGCCACATCCTTGGAAACGGCAAGGGCAGGATTCACCACAGCAGAAAATGGAACTGCCATCTCATAAAACTGTAGACTTCCAATCGGACCGAAGTTGCGGGAATTTTCAAGAAAAACCAGATCAGAAGATGAAGACCATACCTTCACAGAATAGGAATTGATGCTATCCAGATAATTTTCAAACCGAAGAAAAACACCAAGGGTATCGCCCGGCCTTGCAAGTATTCCCTGGCGGTTGCGCATTTTACAATCAACAGCCCGAATGGAAATCTGCTGCTCTTTTTGCAAAGCTTTTAAGATGTTGAGTCGGCCCCGACCAGCCTGGTCCCTATAACCTGCATTTCCGGAAAGGGAATATACCGAATCGGAATTTACTCTGAGAAGTTCGCCGGCTTGAAGGCCAGTGAAATTTGGATATTTCGACATGACAAGCGCAGCGGCTCCGGCCACCATTGGACTTGACATGGAAGTGCCACCTTCAACCCATCCATAGTTTCCGTCAGTTTTGATGCCATAAACGCCCACACCGGGAGCCAGCAAATCCAGTTTGTAATTTCTGCTCGCTGCCCAGAAAATACGGTCCGTGGTATCCGTCATGCTAACGCCGGTTACATAGTCGTAATTGGCCGGAAGGAAATTGTAGTAACCTGGCGTGTTTCCACCGGCAGCAACCACCAAAGCGCCCTTGTTGAAAGTTGCGTAGCGAATGATGTCTTGTTCAAACTGAGAACCGGAACCCGGACTTCCCCAACTGCAATTGATCACCTTACAGCCCATATCTGCCGCATATACAATGGCTTCATAGCCAGAAAAATTGCTGAAAGTACCAGCCCAATTCCAAATTTTAACAGGCAAAATTTTGCACTTCCATGCGATGCCAGAAATTCCAATACCATTGTTTGTGGAAGCTCCGGCAAGTGAAGAAACGGAAGTGCCGTGTCCTGGCGATGTCCCATTGTTGTCTGGTGTAGGATTATTGTCGTTGCTGCCAAAATCCCAGCCACGGAAATCATCCACAAGCCCGTTTTGGTCATCATCAATTCCATTCACTGGATCGGCAAAATTATACTTGATGTTGGTGGTGAAATCTTCATGCAGCACGGGTGTTCCAGTATCCAGCAGACCGATTACAACATTCGAATCCCCTTGACTCAAAGCCCAGGCTTCGTATGCCCGAATTTTCTTTAAAACCTGCCTTTGTGATCCTGAAACAGAATCCGCTGCAGGATCGTTGGGCATGTTTAAGGGAGATGCCAGACTTTCTTCCCATTCTGCATAAAAAATACCAGGTAGCTGCCTTACCTTTTTTAACAAAAATGCCGTTTTCATTGGCTCAGGCACCTCAATGCTGTATATCAGAGAAAGGTCGGTTTTGGTCACCAACCTGTTGCCTGAATTTTCTTCCTTCAATGCTTGATGAAATGGAAAACGCCTTTCCGGATCTTGAAGCCCAAAACCACTGAGGACTTTCCTGCAAGGAGAATTTTTATCAGAGAAAGAAACCCTTAGGTCTGGCTGGATTTTCAACACCAGTCGGGCAGAAAAAGCCCGAAAACCGACAAACAGAAAAATCAGCAGGAATAGCTTTCTCATGAAAAAGTTTGAAAGCCCTAAATTTCAGTCATTTCTATTAATAATGGACAATGACATGCAAAAAAATCTGAAATGAAATAAGTCGAAACAAATGCAAACATGGGATATGATTTTCCATGATTTCTGACGGAAAAATTTATATTTGTAAAAGAGATTAAAGGAATTGCGTGATGGACAGAATTTTCAGTGAAAAAGACGCGGAACTGCATAGGCAGCTTTGCTCGCTTTATACCCTGAGGCCGAAGCTTGAAAGCAAGCAGCAAAACCTCTTAATCAAATCCGTATTCCTGACCCGTTTTATCCGCATTGCTTCGTTGGATAAACTTAGAAATCAACCCGAAATCACCATTGCACGAAAACTTCTTTCAGGAATTATGCCTGACCTAAAACCTTTGGAAGGCAGCGGCAGCATGATGCATGTGATTGAAAAAACGAAGCTTGCTTTGGGCAATCGCAACAATTAACTCTCTCCTTTTTCAAAAAAATTCTGGAAAAACGGAGTAGAATTAATACCCAAAGAAGTTTGCATTTTTGGCACCAGCGGTGCCCAAGGTTAATAGGAAGTGAAATAGGAAGACCCAAAGCTCCAGCGGAGCGTCATGTTATCGGTTCAAAATTTTATCCCGAACCATTTATTTTATAAAACCCAGGATACGCAACAAAAAAGAGGCCATCCTTTCGGACAGCCTCTTTGAGAATTGTTTTTTGGGAATTAAAATCCACCTTCTTGATCTGACTCATCCAACTTACGAAAGAAAAGTTTGTCATCAAGAAACTCGTCGATTGCAGTTGCGCTAGGCTTTGGCTGTTTTTCAAAATGGCGAGAAATTTCAATTTGCTCACGGTTTTCGAAAATTTCTTCCAGGTTATCAATGCCAGTAGCGAACTCGGCCAATTTTTCAGTAAGCTCTGCCTTTTCCTTGGCACCAATCTGGCGCGCTCTGCGGCCCATTACCACGATGGACTCATAAAGGTTGCCTGTAGGTTCAATAATCGGCATAAGATCACGGGTTACTGCTGAAACCGGAATCTTAGGGCTTGCAGAACGAAGCTGACGGGTAGGATCAATCTTTAATTTTTTCATTTTGAATCTTTATTCACTTGGGCAATCTGTTGGGTAGAGTAGTCAAAAACATCCTCCAGTTCCTTCAGTTTTTTGCTTTTTGGAAATGAATCGGCAAAGTTAGTATAAAAATCGATTGTCTGCCGGTAACGCTCAACCTTTTTTGCTTCGGTGCTGTTGCGGGCCAATCGAAAAGCTGAAATTATTCTCAGGTACAATGCTTCTTCCCGGTTGGGAGAATCGGGATAATCCTTCGCAAAATTGGCTAAAACAATAATAGCCGACTTGTATTCCATAATCTGATGGAATATCCGGGCATTTTCAAAATCCTTCTTTTCCAGTTTCTCATTCAATAAAGAAATCATGTCCTGACACTTCTTTCTTTTTTCCTCAGAATCCGGATATCGGTTGATATAATTTTCAAGGGCCACAATGGCTTTGTCGCTGTTGCCTTGATCCAGATAATAAACCGGTGAACTTTCAAATTGAGAAAGCGCATTCATATACAAGGCTTCTTCGGCATAAATGCTTCTGGGATAGGTTTCTATAAAGTAATCAAAATAAAAACCTGCGGATTCAAGCAGCCTGAGTTCATACTGGCACATGGCATAAATAAACTCGGCTTTCTCTGCATTCTCGGTGCCTTTCAAGAGTGGGATTATGCCTTCCAAAAGGCTTGAAGCACGGAAATAATCCTTTTTATCATAATAGGAATATGCCCCTTCACGCTTCAAATCGAGGTTGTCGCTTTTCTGTAAACGGCCAAACTTGCTGCAGGATGCAAGCAAGAGGAGGAGTAATATTCCGGGGAAAATCCTTTTCATCGGGTTGCAAAGATAAGCAAGCATCGGGTTGTTTTACTCAGCTCATTTCACCCCGTATCGAACGGACCAAAAATCGCCGGATATCGGCCGGATTTTCAATGTTGGCCAGAAGAAACATCAATTTGGTAATGGCAGCCTCAGAAGTACAATCGCCTCCACCAAGCACTCCAACTTCTTTGAGGTGCCTGGAAGTTTCATATCGGCCCTGCAAAACTGTCCCACCATTGCATTGGCTTACATTAAAAATGACAAGTCCCCTTGCGACAGCCTCACCCAAAAGTTCGATAAACCAGTCTGAAGTCTGTGCATTGCCAGATCCATAGGTTTCTAAAACCACGCCACGCAAGCCTGGAATTTCAAGAATTGCGCGAAGAGACTCCTTAGAAATTCCCGGAAAAAGTTTTAGAAATGCCACACGGCTATCCATGTTCTGGTGAACTTTCAACTTCGCGTAAGGCTGATAAGGCTTGATTGCATTGAAGTCGTAATCAATCCGGATGCCTGCAGTGGCAAGTGCCGGGTAATTTTTACTTTCAAAAGCCCGGAACTGAGCACTTTCTGTTTTTCGGGCGCGGTTGCCCCGAAGAAGTTTGTTGTTGAAAAAAATACAAACCTCTGTGACCACAGGCCGACCGTCGCGACGGGCAGATGCAATTTCCAAAGCCGTAATCAGGTTTTCGCGGGCATCCGTCCGGATGGCCCCAATGGGCAATTGTGCTCCGGTAAGAATTACTGGTTTGTTGAGGTCTTCAAGTAAAAAACTCAAGGCAGAGGCCGAATAGGCCATGGTATCAGTGCCGTGAATAATGACAAAGCCATCATATTTTGCATAATGCATTTCAATAATGCCGGCCATGGTTGCCCAATGGGCAGGCTGCATGTTGGCCGAATCAATGAGCTGATGAAAAGAGATTACAGTCAGACTAAAATCAAATTTATCAATCTCAGGAATCTGACTCAGAATCTCCTCGAAATCAAAAGGAACCAAGGCACCAGAAGCTTCATCATGAACCATTCCGAGTGTACCTCCGGTGTATATAAGCAATAGCGAAGCAGCAGAATCTACTCTTCGTTTTTTTACTTCAATTGTACGGTAATCTGCCGCTGCTTCGTTTTGGTCTTCCAATCTGGTGTGGCTATTCAGTTTTTTTGTTGAACCGATTGCGCCGACAAATTAAACAAGGAAACCGAATTCAGAGATGTGATTTCTGCAATTTCAGCTGGAGTTCGGTGAAAAAAATCTGCTAAGGCAAACACCACCTCCAGAAGATACGCAGGTTCATTGCGTTTACCCCGATAGGGAACGGGTGGCAAATAAGGTGCGTCAGTTTCGAGAACAATTGAGTCAAGCGGTAAATGACCGATGAATTCCCTTACCGGATTTTTAGGGTAGGTAATGCTTCCACCCACACCCAAGCAAAAGCCTAAATCAATCACTTCACTTGCTTCAATTTCACTGCCTGAAAAACAATGAAAAACACCTCGCAAACCTTTTTCAGCAAAGGGACGGACGATGTCAATTGTTTCTCTGGTAGCCTCTCTGGTATGGAGTGAAACCGGCAATTTGTATTCCAGCGCCCAGGCAAGCTGCATTTCCAATGCCTGAATTTGTTCGGTTACAAACTCTTTGGACCAATAAAAATCAAGTCCGATTTCACCAACCGCACAAGCTGGAAATTGCTGAAAAAATGGCCTTATTTTTTCCAAAACTTCCTGCCAGTTTCCATCCACATGGCATGGATGCAAACCCCACATGGGTTTAAGTTCTTCAAACTGCTTGATGGCCTTCACAACGGACTCAATCGATTCAAGGTCAATATTGGGGAGCAACATCCATTCCACGCCAGCCCGGCGGGCACGCATCACCACTTCCTCCATATCAAGTTCAAACTGACTTCCAAAAATGTGTGTATGGGTGTCTACCAGCTTCATAATGGGGCAAAGGTTCGAAAAAATCAGGTGGTATTTTTATTACAATTTAAAGAATAAACATTGCTTATTTAAGCGAAACCACCTTGATGGATAAGCCCTTCAAAAATAGTTTCAGAATATTATTTTCCAATAACTTGTGTTTTTAGCTAAATCTATTGAAGCCGGCTAAAAAACCTTTCTAATTATTGGAATTATGTGTTCAAAATTTAAAATTTGAGCCTAGTAATTTTCAAAAATTAAATTCTTCAATTTTATGAAATTAAAATTTCTACCAATTCTAATGCTTTTAGGAGCACCCTTCTTTGGGAGTGCCCAACAGCGCAATTGCGGAACGATGGAGCATCATCAGCAACTGCTACAGCAAGATCCTGCAATGCAGTCAAGGCTCAACCAGATTGAGGCACAAACAAGGCAATTTGAAAGACTTCCAAATTCTGAAAAGATTACTGGTGTGGTTTACACCATTCCTGTGGTTGTCCATGTTGTTTATAACGGAACAGCACAAAACATTTCTGACGCCCAGATTCAGAGTCAAATTGATGTTTTGAACAAAGATTTTCGCCTTTTGAATCCAGATAATGTGAATGTCCCATCAATTTTTGCTGGCTTAAAATCAGATGTAGAAATTAACTTTTGTCTAGCCAAACAAGATCCAACAGGCTTGCCAACAACCGGAATTACCAGAACATCCACAACTGTAACCGCTTTTGGAACCAATGATGCAGTAAAAAGCGCAGCAACTGGTGGTAAAGCAGCATGGAATTCAGCCAAGTATCTAAACATGTGGTGCTGTGCCATTGGCGGTGGAATTTTAGGATATGCTCAGTTCCCAGGAGGCGCCGCTGCCACAGACGGTGTTGTTATGGATTACCAATATTTTGGATTAAGCGGTTCAGCTGCTGCTCCATACAACCTTGGTCGTACTGCTACACATGAAGTAGGTCACTGGTTGAATCTTCGCCACATCTGGGGAGATGCCACTTGTGGCTCTGACCTTGTGACCGATACCCCAACCCACAACGCTGCGAACTATGGTTGTCCTGCAGCAGGCCACAAAAGCACTTGCACCGGTACTCCGGTTGAAATGACCATGAACTACATGGATTACACAGATGATGCATGTATGTATATGTTCTCTGCAGGTCAGACTACCCGGATGCGCGCATTGTTTGCCACCGGTGGTTCCCGCGCAGGATTTTTAACTGCCACAGGTTGCAACACAAGCACCAGTTGTGGTTTACCGTCTGGCTTGCTTGCAAGCAGCATCACCAATACTTCCGCAACTCTTGGATGGACTGCTGTTAGCGGAGCTACTTCTTACAGCATTCAATATCGTCCATCTACTTCTACAACCTTCACCACCGTTACAAGCGCAACCAACAGTTACAGCCTTACTGGTCTAACTTTGGGAACTGCTTATGTTTTCCAAGTGAGTGCTACTTGTGCAAGTGGATCTTCTGCCTATTCAAGCCAAGGAACATTTACCACCACTGGTGGAACTGTAACTTGCGGAACACCAGCAACCCCAACAAGTTCAGCTGTATCGGCCACCGGTGCAACCATCAATTGGGTAGCCGTAGCAGGCGCGAGCTCTTACAACATCAGATACAAAACATCTGCAGCCACTACTTATTTAACCACCACATCTACCTCTACCAGCGTTGCCATTACAGGCCTGACTGCAGCAACCTCTTATGTGTTTAATGTTCAGGCAGTTTGTTCAGGCACTGCAGGTGCATTCAGCAGCCAGGGATCATTCACCACATCTTCCGGTACCACAACATATTGTGCATCAAAAGGCACTTCGCAGACCGATGAGTGGATCGACAGGGTTTCTCTAAGCAACCTAACCCGCACTTCAACTGCTGATGCCGGTTATATTTATTCTACCACCACCACGGCCAATGTTACAGCCGGAACTGCTTACGCACTTGGATACAGTGCAGGATTCAGAAGTGGCTATACGGCTACAGAGTTTTGGAGAATTTATATCGACTACAACAAAAACGGTGTGTTTACTGACGCAGGAGAAACAGTAGTTTCGAGAAGTTCTGCATCGGCCTCTAACCTGAGCAGCACCATTACCATTCCAACCACCGCCAAAAATGGTGTAACCCGCATGCGTGTTTCAATGAAGTGGAATTCCGCTCAGACCAGCAGTTGCGAAACTTTCAGCTATGGTGAAGTTGAAGATTACAACATCAACATCAGCGGCGGAGTTGCCCGCGAAGGAGCTGATGCAATGGTGGTAGAAGAAGAAATTCAAGCAAATGGCCTGAATATTTATCCGAACCCAGCTTCTGATAAAATCACGATCCGCAGAAACGAAATCGGCTGGATGAATGGTGCTTCCGTACTTTTGGTTGACATGCAAGGAAAGGTTTGGATGAAAGAGGCAATCTCCGAGAACGATTCCAACCGCGAATCTCTGGAAATGAATACCAATAATTTGCCAAACGGCCTTTACAACATGGTAATCTTCTCAGGCAGCGAAAGGGTGTCAAAGAAAATTGTTATTCTGCATCCTTAATTCAATAACGGGTCGAATTAACTCAATTTTATACATGACCGGCCTCAGAATTGGGGCCGGTTTTTTTATCCCGGATTCCGCATTAGAGGTTCGTTATGAGAGGATAAGGTGCAAAAAATCAGAGCCTTATATTCGAAATTCGTAGCAGCGCTACGGATACAGAAGATAAGGCTGCAAAGCTCCTGATTTGAAGCAAATTAGCCTCGGAATAGAATTTCTAATGCGGATTCCGGGTTTATATCAATATGGAAGAAAA